>JAFZNK010000211.1 GCA_017550965.1 Thermoguttaceae bacterium | reverse complement strand
TCAAGCGACGTCGGTATACGCCGGACGAAAACAAAAAACGCCCCGTAGATTACAAGAAAAACGTCCCGCGCGAAGCGCGGATAGTCGGCGACTGGAGTCGCCGCCGACGTCAAACGACGTCGGTATACGCCGAGCGAAAACAAAAACCGCCCCGTAGATTACAAGAAAAACGTCCCGCGCAAAGCGCGGAGAGTCGGCGACTGGAGTCGCCGCCGACGTCAAACGACGTCGGTAAACGCCGAGCGAATGCAAACGCCGCAGCCCAGCTTAAAGAATCGCTATCAATCCGGTTCTCAATCAAAAATTACAAACGGCTCCCATTTTTGCTTGTGGTTAATATACTCGCGAACTCTTTGAAAATAACCGTCGGTCTCGACAAGGCGCGGGAGTCCGCTGGACGTCCATATCGGTCTGCGATCCAGAAAATATCCGGCGTTGCGCAAAGCGGCTGTCGCGCCCGCCTTAACCCTCGCAAGAATTATTTCGCCATTAATTTCACAAGGAGTCGATATTAGCAGATGAACATGATTGTCAAGTACGTTGAGCGCGTAAATCTTCCATTGGTGGAAATCGGCTTCGGCGCATATTCCGTCGAATACTACTCGACGCATAGGAGGCGTAAGAAGAACTGCAGGGTGTTTGCTGGCCAGGCGTGAAAATTGTTCTAAAGACGTGTTAGGTGAGACATAAAATCCCATCGAACTCCATGAACCGCGTTTGTCTCCGTGCAACCATGCGCCGTAGGTTGTAAAGACGATATGATAAGCATGACGTTCCTGAGGGCGTTGCGGTTTTGGCATAACAAATTCTGATCGCTGTAATAGTCGGTTTTTTGTAAATAGAAACGTGCCGTATTATATCGCGGGTTGCGACAATTGGGAATGGACCTCGATTCTTCAAGCTATGGAACGGCGGCAATTGCCGCTCGGCTGTTACCGGCGTCTGGCGACGCCGCGGCGACTCCAGTCGCCGACTATCCGCGCTTCGCGCGGGACGCCGATTGTGGTATCGACGATACGGTTTTATGCGGCATACGCGTCGTTTGTTCTGCTATCGACGGGGCGGCTTTTATCTTTGCTCGACTGTTACCGGCGTCTGGCGACGCCGCGGCGACTCCAGTCGCCGACTATCCGCGCTACGCGCGGGACGCCGATTGTGGTAGCGATGGGGCGGTTTCGTGCGGAATACGCGACGTTTGTTATGTTATCGACGGAGCGGTTTTTATCTTCGCTAGGCTGTGTCCGGCGTCTGACGACGCCGCGGCGACTCCAGTCGCCGACTATCCGCGCTTCGCGCGGGACGCGGTTTTTTGATAAAGGCGAGAAACAAAAAAATCGGAGCAGACCAAGAAATAAAAAAAGCTGGGGTACAGGGATTCGAACCCCGACCAACGGAGTCAGAGTCCGTTGCGCTAACCATTACGCTATACCCCAGTTCGGTTGGCGCTATTGTAGCGCCTTTCTCGTCGGCGTCAACGACTTTACTAAAAAAAATCTCGCCAGTCGTCGGGCGTCGATTTCTTTAAAATTCGACGCTTGTCGCTACAATTGTTACAACTGGGAAATTCTCGTTTATTATTCAATTTTATCTCGTAAATAAAAGATTCTTTGTTGACCTGACTTCAAAAGCAATTAGAATGGTCGATATGTAAAGATAAGAACTTTTGGCAATCTGGGCGCTTTTTTGCCCAGGAGTCTCAGGTTCTTATAGTCGTTCGCCAAATCCAACAACATTAACATGGCGTTTTGTTCGCGGTTCGGGTCAATTTGACCTCGCGGCGGGGAAACGTCGAGAGAGCGAAAGTATGCGCAAGAGCGAGATGAGAAAATGGCTAAGTTTTCAGGTTTTATCTTGTCGGCGATCCTTGTCGTTCTTTGCCTTTGGTTGAGCGTCTTTTCCTTCCCGAACGTCATTCAACTCGGCGATTTCCCAGGTTCGTTTGTTACGACTGCAAACGCGTCCGCGAACGCCGGCGCTCGCGCGTCGATCGAGTCCGCAAGCTCGCAGGAAGAAAGCGGCTTGCAAGCCTCCTCGACGGTAAGAGCGCAAGAATCGACGGAAGCCGCTTCATTACAGTCCTCCCTGTCGCCCTCGCAAGAAGGCCTCGAGTCCCCCGACCAATCCAATTTAGGATACGCAAACACGTCGTTGGCGGTTGATTTGCCGACTCCGACGAACGACGTCGGGAGCGAAGCTGAAGACGCTATCAAAGAAAGCGGAAGAGCGCAAGGTGGGAAATACGTTTCCATCCCCTCGGTCGAAATGGACGCGTTCCATCGTCCGGCGGGGTCGCCTTACAACGACAGAGTGATCAGCACGACGCGCGCGGTCGTTCCCCAAACGATCCCGGCGTCTTACAACTAAGAGTCAGGCGTTGATCAGTTCCTGTTTGTTTCCACAAGACGCCGTTGTTGACGCGCTTGATCAAGCCGTCAGGAACGGCGCCGTCGTTTCTTGCCCGCTCATAAGATGACTTCGCTCGGCTTTTCTCCATTCTACCGCGACTTTCGAACGCTTGCGCTCGAGCTGGGCCTGGCAGAAACGGGCGCCGCGCCCGCGCAGGGAGCGAAGACGTACGAACTCTTTCTCGAACGCGTCAATCAGGGGTTTTGCGAGAATCTTTCGTATCTGACCGACGCGCCCGAAAAACGGCGCGACTTGACGTCCGTCTTGCCCGACGTTCAAACGATCTTCGTCGTCGCGCTCCCCGAAAAAAAGCTCGTCGAAGAGTCCGCGCCCATGCTCGAAGCGCTCGACGGCGCGCAAGAGCTGCGCAACGCGTCGGAGTCGGGCGAAAGCGGCGCGATCGTCGGGTACGCGTCGTGTCTGGACTATCACGACGTCTTGCGCAAAAAGCTTAAAGCGCTTGAAAAGCTCGTTTTGGAACGTTTTCCTAACGCGTCGACGCGCAAAGCGGTCGACACGGCCCCAATCCTGGAAAAAGACTGGGCGCGCGCGTCGGGGCTTGGATTTGTCGGCTTGCACTCTCTTCTGGTCACGCCTTCGGCGGGCTCGCGCGTCTTTCTCGGCGAATTGCTCGTCTCCGTCCCCTTTCAGGAAGCGACGGGATTCTCCGACTCTGCGGACTATCTCGCCGCGCTCTCGCGCCTGCGTCGACGGGAAACCGGGCGTTCTTTCGACGCGGACGAAGCGGAACGGCGCTGTCAGTCGTGTCGACGATGCGTCGACGCGTGTCCGACGCGCGCGCTCAACGGGGACAAAACGCTCGATTCAAGACGATGTTTGAATTTCTGGACGATTGAGAATCGCGCGGAACTGCCCGAGGATATCAAAGAGAAGCTCGGCGACGCGCTGTTCGGGTGCGATCGCTGTCAACGCGTCTGCCCCTGGAACGCGCGCTTAACGCCCGCGGAAGAACGTCGCGTGCCGATCGAAGCGATTGAAAAACTCGACGACGAGACGTTTCGACGCCTGTTCAGAAAGACGCCGATTTTTCGCGCGACGCTCGACGGACTCAAACGCGTCGCGGAAGCGATTCAAGACGACCATAAAAAAAGTCCGACGCGCGAATAAATCGATACGCCGGACTATTCCCCCCCTGGGAACGTGCGAATAACAAGGAATCGGGGCTATCCTTGTCGCGGCGGATAGAGGCGGAATCCGTTCCTTCCTCTTGCCCTCCGCGTAATATCTTGGTTTAGTTCGTCGGAATCCGTTCCGACTGCAACCGGGAACCTCGCGACTGGAAATCCTTTTCACTCCGCGCCGAACGCCCAGCCAGGACTTGACGTTCTCTATTTCCCTTTTGTGTTACAAGTATCGACTAGTCCGATTATACTCTTTAGTCGCGCTTTACTCTTTTTGTATGTTTTAGAAGTTTTTTCACAAAATCTGTTGACTAACAATATGACAATAGACGGAAAAACGCCGAATAGAACGCGCTTTTAAACTAACGAAAAATATCTGGAGAAAAAGAAGAAAAAACTTTGCGAATTCCGGACTTATGCTTCGAATTCGCCAAAAAATATCCCGGCGCGCTTCGAAAAACGCGCCGGGATACTATTCTCAATCGACGTCAGGGGTTAGCCCCCCGACGTCCTCGTTAACCTCAGAAGTCGAACCAGTTGTCGTCGACGGTTTCAAGGTCGTCGGACAATTCGATCGCCAATTCGTCGGCAAGTTGCGCAAAGGCCGTGTCGAGAACCGCGCCCGATTCGTCGATCACCCATTCGTTCAGAACGGTCAGATTGCCCGCCGCCGCGCCGACGAACGGCTTAATCGGATTCTCGGCGGTTCCGACGCGGTTGTTGTCGACGCCGTCGTACAGCGTAATGTTGTCGGCGACGTAACCGACGACGTTGTTCTTGCTGTTGACGTAGTTGACAGCCGCTTTGCCCCAAATATCCGCGCCGGCGTTCGGGTTCGTGGAAATGTTTTCGGCAACGTAACTTCTAGTCAGAACCGTCTTGCCGAACTCGTTGACGATACCGCCGTAATATCCGGCCGTATTGGCCCCGATACGGCAGTCGTTCACCGTCAACTCGCTGTTATAAGCGTAGACCGCGCCGCCGTAACGTCGAGCCTCGTTGCCGTAAATTTCGAGCGAACCGAGGTAGACGTTGCCGCTTTGGATACTGATTGCGCCGCCGTCCGTCGTCGTGAAGCCGCCGGTCAACGTCATATTGCGGAGGTAAACGTTCGGAACGTTGGCCTGAACGCCGGGGATATTGATATCGAAGATCGTATCGTTCCCGCCGCCGTTGAGCGTAACCGCGACGTCGCCGCCGTCGAAGTTGACGTTTCTAGTCAATTTCAACGCGCTGTCGAGATTCAGCGTCATGCCGTCGAATTCCGAACTGAAACGAACGGTCGAACCGACGCGCGACGAACGTTGTTGCGCGTAGGCGAGCGCTTCGCGAATCGAGATATAACCGTCGGTTGGATCGACCACGTCGTCAAACGTCGTAACGGTAGCCGATGGAATATCGACAAAGCCGACGCGTTCGTAGCACCCCATATCGACGACCGAGTTGAGAACGCGAAGGTTTCCATTGAGGTCGACTTCGGCGTCCGCGTGCGTCGGCGCGAGCGTAAACAAGTACGCGTTGTCGCCCATGTTGATCGCAAGAGACGCGTCGCCAAGGCGGTAGTCGCCGTTAGCGTAATCGACGAACAGGTCGGTAACGGATCCGCCGTTGATACTGTTGTTCCCGGAAGCGCCGCCGCCGATGGCGATTGTTGAGTAACTGCGAAAAGCTACCAATTGCCCGGTTACAATCGAATTATAGATGTACCCGAGACCGGCGACCCCATTATTCCCAACGATCGTCGAACTGTATACGTGGACGCAACCCTGGTTCTGCGTCTCGGTGTTGTAATCGCACGTAACCGAATTCCTATATCCCTCGAAGAGGCAGTTGCGAACGGTAATCAACCCGTTGTCGTTGGCATGAAGCGCGACCTGACCGCGCGAGCCGACAAAGTGGATATTACGAACGTCAAGATGCGTGATGTAGTAAACCGGACCGTCCTGACTGTAATGTCCAATAATACGGAAAACGTCGCCGGTACTAATAATTCCCTCGTCCTCCATGCGGGTCGTATCGATCGTAATTCCTCCGAGACCGCTCAATGCGGACGCGTCGATCATGTAATCGTACGTGTTGTTTCCGCCAATATAGCCGTCGTAATCCAACGTGATCGGGCTGGTCAGGTAGATCGTCCCGCCCGCCAGGCTCGGATCGAAGGTAACGGGCGCGTAATACGTCGCGCTGTAGTTCCCGGCGTTGTTCATCGCATTCACGGCGTTATACGCGGAATCGACCATCTTCGTGGAATGATAGTTGCCGAGAATATTGTCGCCCCACCGATGCGAATATTCAAGCGCTTCGCGCAACGAAATCAGACCGTCGGTCGAGTCGACGATATCTTCGAGGGTCGTAACGACCAGCGACGGTTCTTCCACGCCGATCTGATACGCGCCCATCGAAACGAACATACGGCTCGGCAGGTAGTTTCCGTCCAGGTCGGACGCGCCGTTATAGACGTATCCCGCGGCGCCCGCGTTCTTGGCGGGGCTCTGCGTGGCGGAAATGCGGAAGTTTCCGCCAGTAGCGTTGATGAAGAGCGGGTCGATCGAATTGTCGATACCGTATCCGATCTTGGAATTCACCGCGTTCCTCGACAGAATCGCCGCGTAAGCGCTTGTGCCCGCGTTTCCAATCAACGAATTGCTGATCGAAACGGTTCCGTTCAAAGCGACGTCGTAGGAGTCGGCTCCGGCGACGGACGAACGATTCGTCGCGACGATCGAATTGTACAGGTTGACGTTCGATCCTCTGGCGCCGTAAACGCCGTTTCCTTCAACAGACGTGTTCTTCGCAATCGTCGTGTTGTAAAGATTCAAGGTTCCGAGCGACCCGTCGTAGATCGCGCCGCCCTTGCCGGACGCTTCGCAGTTGTAAATCAGGCAGTCGTCGAGCGTCAGATTGCCGCGCATGAAGTTAATCCCCGCGCCGTCGCCGCTCGTGCCGTTGGCGATAATCAGCGTTCTGAGCAGAACGTCGCCGTCGGTGGCGACGTTCAGCGCGCAACCGGCATGGTCGGCGTCGATCGTCGCGCCGCGACCAACAATCGTCATCGGCGAGTTAACCGAAAGCGTTCCAAGCGTATTGTCGACGGAAATCGTGTAATCGTCTGCAAATTGAACGACGACGTTGGAGTACCCGAGCGCGTACATCTTGTCCGCCATTTGGAGAGCTTCGCGGAACGAGGTTACGCCGTCGGTCGGATCGACGACGTCGCGGTACGTCGACACGGTCAACGTCGCAGAGTCGCCGCTAACCGACGTAATCGCCGAATCGCGCGCCGTCTGGTTCTCAAAAGCGCCCATGTCGATCGTCGTATAGTAGATGCGCTTATTGCCCAGGACGTCGAACGAATCGAACGTGCCGTTGATCGTGCCCTGGTTGATGTACGCGTTGTTTCCGCCGTTAGTCGCAAGCGAACCGTCGCGCAACGAGTAGTCGCCGTTGTCGACGTCGACGAACATCGAGGCGACTTCTCCGGAGAGATCCAGATCGCTACTTCCGATATACGATCCGTTGCCGGACGTTTGCGCGGCGAGAGTGTCGGAGAGACCGACGAACGTATTGTACACGTTCGACGAAACGCGGGTCAGATAGTCGTATGTTACCGTGCACGTGAACGTAACGTCGTAGTTCAAATCGTCGCCGGCCTGGCTTCTCGAAACGTTGGCGCTCAAACCGGTAATAGTCGCCGTTCCGGAAACGATCGGATAGGAAACGACGACGCCGTTGACCACCTTCTGATATTCCGACTGGCCGTCAAGCTCTTCCTGCAGCCGTTGAGAAAGCTCTTCCGTATACTTCCTAATGACCGGATTGGTGACGGACATTCGTCCGAAGTAGTCGCCGCGTCCGGAAATATTGAGCGGGAAGAACGCCCCGCCTCGGGAAATATAGTACTGAGGTTCGCTGAACGTCAACGTGTCGCCCTCGCCAAACTCAACGACCCTGTATCTCGGAGACGTCACGTAGAAGGTGCCGTAGTAGTAAGTCACTTCATGAGTCGTGTCGGTCGAAGCGTCGTACCACGTCGCGTGTTCGCCGGCGTCCAGATCCAATTCGTAAGCGACCCCGTCGTCAAACCATGCGTCGTTGGAGTATCGAATCGTTTTGTCCCTTCCAACGGACAGGCATTCGTTGTCGACGAAGGTATGTTCGACGCGATAATCGGAAGAGTATACCTCGTAGAACACGCCGTTTTCATAGACCATTTCCCTGCCGTAATCCAGGGCGTTTGAACTAAAGTATCTGAGCTTGTCTTCGGAAGAAGGCGTATAGAACGACGTCGGATCGTAAAGCGTCATAACGACGGTTTCACTGGAACGCGTAACAACCGTGTCGGTCGCGAGCTGTCCGACACCCTTATAGACGTCCTGCGCGACGCCGCCGGAAGCCAGCGACGTGGACGCGACGATCGAGTTCCACAAATTGAGCGCGCCTTTTTCGCCGTAAATAGCGGCGCCCTTGTTCGCGTCCGTCGTTTGACCGACGTTGGAGACGACCGTCGTATTGACGAGGTTGACCGTCGCGCCGTCGATCTCGGGATTGATATAGATCGCCGAACCAACGGCCGCCGCGTTGTCGCACAGGAGGCAGTTATACAGCGAAATCGAGCCGGACCGAACGAAGATCGCGCCGCCCTTGTCGACCTGAGGTTCTCCGCCGGCGCGTCGACGCTCGGTGTAACGGTTCGTAATCGTCAAACCGTTGATAACCGAGTCGCCCGCGTTAGCGTAAATAACGCTCTGGTCCTCGACGGCGTCGGACGTCGTCAACGTAATGCCGACGACGTTGTTCGCCAAACCGTCGATCGTAATATCGTTGGAGAGATTCAACGATTCGTTGAGGTAGATCGTCCCGCCGCTGAGTCGTTGCGCGAAAGTGATCGTCTGTTTTAAGCCGTAGTTGTTCGCGTACAAAACAGCCTCTCGCAACGAGATAAGACCGTCGTATGCGTCGACCACGTCGTCAAGCGTCGTAACCATGAGGCTGGGCAGTTCCGTCGGGCCCATTGCGGACTCAAACGCGCCCATATCGACCTGGTTGCCGATAATACGCACGCTGGCGCCCGCGTCCGTCGCGGGAACCGAGCCGTCGGGCAGGACGGCAAGCGAATTGTTGCCGCCGTTGATCGCCAACGAAACGAACCCGTCCTCGCCGCGCGTAAGCGCATAGTCGCCGTTCGCAGAGTCTACGAACGCGGGATTAACCGGCGAATCCGATCGACCGACGTGATTAAAATTGAGGCCGTTATACGCATGCGCAAACGAGGCGGTCCCAACGGCGATAATGGAGTACTCAACCTTGTCGACGTTCGAGATAGAGACGTCGGTCCCAAGTTCGCCGTTTGTGGTATTCTCGGCGATAATCGTATTCGCGATATAGACGGGGCCGCCAACGCTCCATACCCCGGCGTATCCGCCGGTCGCGTCGTTGCCCGCGATCGTGCAGTTGATCAGCGAAAGCTTATTGTCGGCGTCGTCGGAACTTCGCGCAATCGACGCGACGCCCGCGCCGTAGACGCCCGCGTTGCCCGTTACGACGCAGTTGAACAGAGTAGCCGCGCCGTCTTTATGATAGACGCCGCCCCCATATTCCGCGTTGCCGCCGGTAATCGTAACGCCGCAAACAAAGATTTCCTTCTGGACTGAATCTGGCTTGCCGTCGAGAACAATCGCGCCAAACTCGCCCGCCGCGTCAAGCGTAAGAGCTCCGACCAGGTCGGTCGCGTCGACGGTAACGCACTTGGCGATCGTCAGAGGCGACTGAAGCGTGATCACGCCGTCGGCAAGTTCGGGCGCGAACGTGATCGTGCGACCGACTTTCGTAACGACGCCGTCGACAAAGAAGGACGAGCCCGCGTAGTCGACCGCTTCGCGCAGGGAGATCAGGCCGTCGAACGGATCGACGACGTCAAGCAGCGTCGTAACGACGACCGACGGAGCTTCTGTTTCCGTCTGGAATTCATAAGCGCCGATATCGACGGTTCCGCCGACGATACGAGCGGCGCCCGCGAAGTCGGTCTGAACGACGGCGACGTTCGACGCCGTTTGCAAAATCGACGCATAATAGCCGGGCAGTCCGACAAGTCTGTTTGACCCGGCGTTGATGGCGATGGAGTCTTGCTTCAGCGTGTAATCGTTCGATTCGGCAGCGGTAAATCCGGCGTCGACCATTTCGGCGGTCGTACCGAACGTGTTGCCGTTGTAGCCGTTGAAAGCGGCGGCGGTCGCGTCGTCAGTCGCGCCGACGACGCTTGCTATCGACGTCGTCTTACCGCCGCTGTACAGATCGAAGTTGTAATCGGCGACGGACTCTTCGGTCGCGTTGTCGGCAATAATCGTATTTTGCAGCGAAAGCGTTCCGTTGAAGTAAACGCCGGGATAGTTTTCGGCGGAGTTGCCGGCAATCGTCGTGTTGAGCAGGGTCGCTTTTCCAGCGGTTCCGTAAATCGCGCCGCCGTACTCTTCCGCTTCGTTGCCGTAAATGAGAACGTTGGTAAAGTTGATTTCGCCGCCGTCCATGTAGATCGCGCCGCCGCGCGTCGCGGTTCCGCCGGTAAGCGCGACGTTCTTCAGGACGAGAACGCCGTCTTCGACCGTCTGCGTTCCGTCTTCGAGGATCGAACCGCTCTTATGGACGAAGAAGACGCGGTCGTCGTTTCCGACGATCGTCAGGCCGTCGGGCAACGCGGACGCGTCGATGACGAGGTTGTTGACGACGTCGATCGCGCCCTGTTCGGAATCGAGATAGATCGTGGAATCGCCGTCGTAGTCTTCGCCAAGGTTGAACGTAATCGGCGTGCCGTATTGCTTCGCGTATTCGATCGCTTCGCGGAGCGAAATAAGCCCGTCTTCCTGATCGACGACGTCGCGGAGCGTGGTAACGACCGTCGCGGGGACGTCGGCCATGCCGGATTCGTAGCAACCCATGTCGACGACTCCGCCGACGATACGTTCGTTCGCGTCGAGGTCGAGCTTAAGACGAACGCCGTCGGGTCCGTACGCGTAGGCGTTGACGCCCGCGTTGACCGCGAGCGAGCCGTCGGCGAGGTGGAAATCGCCGCCTTCGAAATCTTTGAATTGCGGATCGAGCACGTTCAGCGGCGAGCCGACGATGTTGCCGTTGAGGCCGTTGACCGAACGCCACGCGTCCATCGCGCCGATGAAGTTCGACGTCGCTTCGATGTTTGTCGCGTAGACGTCGACGTTTTGCGCGCCCGCGTTTTGCGCGACGATCGAGTTGGCCAGGACGAGCAGACCGTCGTTGGCGAAAATACCGCCGTACACGGCCGCGTTGTTCGCGGCGATCGTCGTGTTGTAAATAAAGGCCTGACCGCCGGTCTGGCAGTACGCGCCGCCGTAGCCGCGAGTCGTGTTGGCTTCGTTGCCGGTCATCAACGAGTTGACGATGAAGACCGAACCGTCTTCCTGATAGATCGCGCCGCCGTTGCGATCGGCTTTGTTGTCGACGAACTTGGAGTCGACGACGCTCAAATCGCCGCCGCGAACGATGAACGCGCCGCCGCTGGGATTTTCGCCGGTCGCGTGACCGTTGGCGAACGTCAGGCCGCGCATTTCGGCGTCGGCGCCGTCCACGAGCATGAACAAAGGCGCGTTGGAGTTGGTTCCGTCGACGGTAATATTGCGATACGCAACGTCGCCAAACTCGTCGGTGTACTCGGAGGTAACGGTAACGGCGGCTCCAATGACGATCGTTTGCAGATCGGCGTCAAGGTAGATCGTTCCGTCGTTGGTGATCGGGAAGAGGTCGGGCGAGAAAGTAACGGTGCGTTCGGCGACCGTCTTGCCCGCGGAGGCGTAACGAATCGCTTCGCGGAGGGAGACGAGTCCGTCGGTCGGATCGACGACGTCGTCAAACGTCGTAACGACGGTGGAGACGTCTTCGGCGATATCGCTGAGTTCGTACGCGCCAATATCGACGCCTTCGCCTCCAAGACGCGCGTTGCCGTTGAAGTCGACGGTCAACGCGACTTTCGCGCCGTTGAAGTTGTAGTAGTACGCGTAACTCGCGGAGCCCGCGTCGACGGCGGCCGAACCGCTCGCCGGCATGAGCGACCACGTCGTCCAGTCGGCGGAAGGATCGAAGCTCTTGAAGCCCGGATTATATTCGGGATTCGTCGCTGAAAGCGCCTCGTTCGTCGTCTGGATCATGCTGTATTCGACGTTTAACGTCGAATCCGCATTAACAATGTCATTATTCAAATTATCGCCAATGATCGAGTTGTAGATCGTCGCGGTAGATTCGTTTACATGAACGCCGTTAACGTTGCCAACAACCGTGTCGTTAACCAAAGTCAGATTCGCCCCTTTAAAGGCGCTGAACGCTGCGATGACCTTGTTCTCTGCGTCGGTGTTAGCGAGGGCGAGAGAGCTGACGATCGTCGCTTTGCCCGTCGTATAGACGGCGGCGCCTGCGCCAGTCGCCGTGTTTTCCGCGAAGACGGTGCGCGTCGCGAAGAACTGCGCCGCGTCGTAAATCGCGCCGCCGTACGTCGCGCTGTTGCCGAGCATCTTGGCGCTTGTGAGCGAGGTCTTGCCGGCGGCGTTGTAGACCGCGCCGCCTTCTTTCGCGGCGTTGTCTTTGAACGTCGCGTTGATCGCGGTGAACGCGTTGGCGTTGTAGATCGCGCCGCCCTGATTCGTCGCCTGCGAATTCGTGATTTCGGCGCCCTTGGAAACGGTGAGGGTTCCGAAGTTGTAGACCGCGCCGCCGTCTTTGGCTTGCGCGCCGTCGATCTTCGCGCCGGCGAGGCTCATGACGCCCTCGTTGTACGCCGCGCCGCCCTTGTCGGTCGCCGAGACGTTTTCGATAGTCGCCGCGTTGACGGTCATCGTGCCGACGTTGTAAATCGCGCCGCCCTGTTCGGCGGTCGCGCCGGTAATCGTCGCGGGCTTGGACGCGGCTTCGAACGTCGTCTTACCGGCGTTGTAAATCGCGCCGCCCAACGTCGCCGTCGAGGTCGACAGCGTGGAGTCGGTCAATCTCAAATTCGAGCCGGCGGCGACGTAAATCATACCGCCTTCGTCGGCGGAGCCGTTGATAAGCGTCAGGCCGTTCATGTTGACCGTCGCGTTCGCGTTCGATTCGCGATACGTGTCGACGGTGAAGATTCGGCTGTCGTTATGCGCGTCGATCGTCAGGCCGGAATTCAAATCGGCGTCAAGAGTAATCGCGCGTTCGACGACGATTGCGCCACGATCGAGCGAAATCGTACCGCCTTCAAGGCCCCTCTTAAATCCGATCGTCTTGCCAAGCGTAACCTGTTCGTAGAGGGAGAAACCGTCTTTGTACTGTCGGACCGTTCCGTCGGCGGAAACGACTTCGGCGCCTGCGTCGAGATTCGCGGGCGTGAAGTTCGACGTCTGGTAGACGACGGTCGCGCCGGTCGGCGAAGTGAGTTGCGTTCCCTTCGGAACTTTGACGACGTATCCGTCGGCGTCGGTGAAGACGCCGCGCTCGAGCGTCAGCTGCGCGCCGGCGGCGTAGACCGTAACTTTTTGTCCGTCGATCGTTTCTGTCAAGTCGTTAAGAAGCGTATACTTGCCGTCTTCGAGATCGACGTTGCGCGACGTGGCGATCTTCGCCGCCGCGCTAACTTCGCCGTCTTCGACAACAAAAATGAACGGGGTGTTCGCGACGAGTTTGAAGTTCGCTTCAAATTCGGTCGTCGTCGTTTGGTTGTTTTCGGTCGTTGTAACGCGCAGCGTCGCGTGGAACGTTCCGTTCGGCTGGAAGGTTAAGACGTATGTTCCGGCGTCAAAGGTTCCGACCGGGGTCGACGGATCGATTAACGCGGCCGTCAAATTGACCGCGATTCGGTCGTTGCGATAGAAGTCGACAACCGCGCCGTAAGACAACGTTCCCGCCGTTCCGTCCGCCAGAGTAATGCCCGCGCCGTTTTCGACCGGGATGCCGGAAGCGTACAGAAGCTTCGTGCCGACGACGGTCGCTTTCGTGCCGTTCGACAACATGACGACTTCGCCCTCTTCAAGCGCAACCGAATCGCCGTAAGCGTCGACGATATAAACGCCTTCGACGGTATAGTACATGCCGTACTGAATACCGGTGACGCCGTCGAACGAGACGAGCTTGCCGTTCTTAACTTCGTATTCGTTTCCGTCGGAGTCGGTAACGACGTCTCCTTCGGAAAGCATGTATTCGACGCGATAAGTCGTTCCGGCGTACGCGACCGCTTCGCGCAAGGAGATTTCGTTGTCGGTCGGGTCGACGATATCGTCGAGAATCGTAACGACCGTGGACGGAGTTTCGCGATCTTCTTCGGGGACGGCGAATTCGTACGCGCCCGCGTCGATCGTGCCGCCAAGCGCGTAACGATCGCCGCCGGCAAGGTCGTAGTCGAGGACGACGCCGCAACGAAGATTGACGGCGGAGTTGAGGCCGATATCGACCGCGTCGGACGTCTTAACGAGCGAGTAGTCGTCGTTCTTGGCGTCGTTAAAGCCGGGGTTGACCTTCTCGCCGCCGACGAAGGACGTGCCGTCGTAATCAAAGCCGGTCAGCGTTCCGGAGTTGAGCGCGACGATCGTGTTGGTAATCGTCGTCGTTCCGGAACCGACAAACAACTTGCCGGACGCCGTGTTGTTCGCGACGGTAACGTTGACGAGGGTCATATTGCCGTTGTTGGCGAACACGCCTTTGGAACCGCCGGCGTTGCGATAGACGACGGAGTTGGCGAGTTCGAAATCGGCGCCTTTGTCGACGACAATCGCCGCGCCGTTGGAGTTCGTGATCTTCGCGGCGATCAGGGAGACGAGTTTGTCGCCGGAAACTTTGATCAGCGTGTTTTGACCTTCGCCGTCGAAGCCAAGGCCGCCCTTGAGGCTCGTCGCGTCGATAATCGCGCCTTTCTCAAAGACGATCGCGCCTTTGCCGGCGTTGACGGTGATCGACTGGCCTTCGAGCGATTCGTCGAAGATAATCTTGTTGAGGACGACGTTCTGGTCGATCGCCGCGTAGGTCGTGAGCGTTACGGACTCGTAGACGTCGGCGCCGCTCTCGTCGGTCGTCTTACGATACAGACCGGTCGTCTTGTTGTAGACGGCTCCGTCGACGACGAGTTTATAATTCTGGCCGATCTTCGTAACGACCGCTTCTTTGCCGTTGACGGGCGCGGTGTAGAGAACGTCCCCTTCTTCGAGGTCGATCGACGTAACGTATTCGACCTTGTCGACGATCGTCGAACCGACGTTCGCGCGGAGCTTATAAAGGACGTCGGCGACTTCCAATCCGGAAGCGTCGTACATCGTCACGTTTCCGTCGTTCCAGTTGGCGGTCGTCCAGGCGACGAGGTTGCCTTTCTTGGAGAAGTCGACGATCTTCGTGCCGATTTCCAGCGAGCACGGGCCGGTCGTCTTGAAGGAGCCGTTCGAGTACGCGACTTGCGCGTCGTCGACGAGCGTTCCGGTCGAGGATCCGATCGTAATAATCGAGCCGGCGGCGATTGTGAATTCGGCTCCGTTTTCAAGCGCGGTTTCGCGATTGAGCGTCGTGCCGATGAAGTTGGCGGCTTCGCGGAGCGAAACTTTTCCGTCGTGGTCGTCGACGACGTCGACGGTGGTGGTCACGACGATCGCGTCGTTGGCAAGCCATTGTTCGGCAAACGCTTCGGACTCGCTCCAGAAGCCGTTCATCATGATCGTCTGCTCGCCCTCGGCGTTCGTGGCGAACATCGCGGCCATGTCGTAGTCGGCAAGGCGCTGATCGGCGTTGAGGTAATTGGCGAGTTCGTCGAAGGCGACGCGTCCGTCCGACTCGATCGCGACGGGCGCTTCGGTATTCTTATTCGCTTCGTTAATCGCGGCCGCTTCGTCGGCGGTAACGACTTCGCTGTAGTACTTGATCGCGTCGACAAGCGCGGCGCTGAAGACGGTGCGGCTGCCCTGTCCGACCGGGGAGACGGAGCCGTTTTCGCCGGACGTCAGAACGGAGACTTGAGCCGGACGATTCGACGCGCCGTTCTTCTCCATGTTCATGAGCTTGTTGATAAACGCGTCGTAGTTGATCGACGTTTCTTCAACGCCCGGCGCGACCTGGCCCGCGTCCAAAATGAACTGCTTGGAACCGGCGGCGACGTCGCCCATCGCGGCGGCGAGCTCGGAGCTGGAAAGATAAGCCGAACGCGCGCTGCCGTAAGTCTTTAAGTAGCCGACGGCGCTGCCGCCCGTCACGGCGTAAGAGCCGGAACCGGCGAAGTAGAAGACCAGGACGTCGTTGTCGTCGGAGACGTATCCGACGGTCGAGATCGCGTCGAGAACGTTCGCCTTGGTGGCGTTGTCGTTCGTGAGAACGGTAATGTTCTCTTCCGCCCATTGCGGGTCGGCGAGAAGCGCTTCGCGGAACGCGTTGGCGTCGTTGGCGGCGGCGACGAGGTCGGCGGACGCGCCCGGATAGTCGGAAACGCCGACGATGATCGCGCGATAAACGACCTCGTTGAGGTAGTCGGCGGTCTTCTTCGTAACGGTCGCCGTCAGAGGATTGTCTTTGACGAAGTAGTTCGTAACCGCAAGTTGGAACTCGTATTCCGTGTCGGGATCAAGCCCGGCGATCTTGCAGGAAGTGACGGACGGTTTGAACTGACCGACTTCGGTCCAGTCCTGATCGCCGACCTTGCGATAGGAAATAATCGCGCGGGAGACGTAGTCGGCAGTCGGAACGCGCCAGTTCAGCGTGGCGACGGAGTTCAAAATAGCGACGGCGTCTTCGTCGAAATATTCGTTCGGGTCGGTCGGAAGGATCTCGCCGGACTGGGTGAATCCGCCAAGTTCGAGCGAGTAGCGGTTCGCGGCGCCGTTGAATCCGGAAACGCACACGAAGTAGGTTCCGTCGTCCATGTTGTAGTCGGAGAAGTCGATGCGTTCGGTCGATTGAACGTCTTTGCTGCTCGCGACCAGGCTGAGACGGTACGCGCCCTGTTCAAACGCTTCGTCGAAGGAGATCGAATTGTCCGTCTGAACAACTTTGTAGAGGTAGAGGTCGAGGTCGCCGACGTTGCTCGGATCGCTGACGGCGGAGAACTGGTCGTCCATCTCGATCTCGACGTAAGCGTCTTCGTAGTTGGTTCTTCCCTGCGCGGCGTCTTCCTGACTGGTGAGAAGTTCGAATTTGAACCAGTCGGAAATATAAGCGCCGTTGGAATCCTTCTTGCCGGTGATGACAAGGTTGTCGATATGGCAGACGCCGTTTTGATCGAGGTATTCGATATTGGCGACGCCAAGATCGGGGTTCTCGTCGGCCGGGTTCGTGTTGTTCATCACCTCGGTGATGCTGCCGTTGGGAGCGAAGACGTCTTCGCTGAGGTTGTCGAGGACGAAGAACGCGGTCGCGAAGTTGTTGTCGACCATGTATTCCAGAACGCCCTGAACGCCGTCTTTGACGACGTAGCTGGTCGAATCGACGCCGTAGTTGTGCTTGATAACCTGCGTTACGATAACGTCGCCTTCCCGATAGCTAAATTCGTCGACGCCGTACTTTAAGGTCTTCACAAGAACGTTGTTGCGGAAGACTTTGACCGTTTCGCCCTTCTCGACCGTCGTCGCGACGTTTCCGTTGAAGAGCTGGCCGTTATGATAGCTGAGCGACTGTTCGGTCGTCGTGTAGTTGTCGACGACTTTGCCGAACGTTTCGCCGTATTCGTAGTTGTCGGGATTGATGACGACGACGATCGCGTTCGGAGCGAAGACGGAGTTGTCGAAGTATTTGCCCGCGAGCGAGTCGGAATTGGCGATCTTGCCAATATTGAAGTTCAGGAATTCGAACGTGTCGCCGGCCTGCATCGTCATCCCGCCGTTGCAGAACAGGTCGTAGAGCTGCGTCGCTTTCGCGTCGGTTACGCCGGACTTCGCAATCGCTTCGCGCATGTCGTCGGCGGAGACGCGAACGCCGTTGATGTACAGACCAAGCTGAACGTTTTCGTACTCGGCGGTCTTGTCTTTGGTCTTCGCGCCGTAGACGGCGAACGAGTAGTTCAGGTAGACGTTTCCGTCAAGACCGACGGTCGATTCGCTCTTGAATTGTTCCGTGTCGCTCGGGACGTAGCGATCGAGCGCGACGACCAACGGACCTTCCCAATTGTTGCCGGGAAGAACTTCGGCGCGGAGGTCGGGGGGGAGATTTTCGTCGACGCCCGGAAGAATTTCGAGCTTATATTCGACGTTGACGAACACCGCGTCTTCAGCCGCCAGGTTGCCGACGACCTTAATATAATAGACGCCCGGCTCGAGACCTTCGAGCGAGACCGTCTCGACGTCGGTCATAATTTCCCAACTGCGGTCGACCATCGAATAGCCGCGCCCGTACTCGTCGTCCGGATCTTCGCGATAGAGGACGAAGTCAAGGTCCGCGTCGTTGACGTCGTTGGTCGTGGAGTTGTAGTAGACGTTGACGGCGTCTCCCGCTTTTCCGGTCGACGTCATTTCGAAGCGGAACCAGTCGGTTTCGCTGATGTTCGAGTCGTATTGTTTCAAAACCAGGTCGTCGACAAATTTACGTCCGTAAAGAACTCCAAAGTTGGCGGACGGACGGGCCGGCGTGTCGACCGGCAGCGAGTTGACTTCTTCGAAGGAGTCGTTCGATTCGTAGAGGTCGTCGTATCCGGCGTTGAACGTAATCGAGTATCCGCTGTTGATTCCTCCGACGACGTCGTCGGCAAATTCGACTTTCAAATAGTAGAAGCCGGGCGTGAGGCCGGAAATATCGATCTTCAGATTGTTCGTAACTTCGGAATAGGTCTTGCCGTCTTCTCCGACGTAATAGGACGTCTTCGAAGAAAGAACGGAGTCGAAGTGATCGCCGACATAGCCGTATTCGGCGGGATCGACAGGGAACGCTTCGCCGTCCTGACCGCAGACGTACAGCGTCGCCTTAAGAGGCGAATTGAGGTAGCCCGTGCCGTAAGAAACGATAATGGAGTCGGAGTGGGACGCGTTCTGCGTGAGTTCGAACTTGAAGAAGTCGACGGGGTCGGCGGCGATTTGGCCGTCTTCGGAGCCTTGCGCGTACAAGGTCAGGTCTTCCAAAGTGAACGTGTTGCCGTAGGTCGCGGCGCCGGTGGTGGCGCTCGGCATGACGACGTCGACTTTGCCGAGGTCGGCTTTGACGTCCGGAACGTCGAAGTCCGCCGTCGTGTTGTTAACTTCGTATTGGTCGGGCAGGAGGACGCCGTAGCCGGGCATGCGCTCGATCACGGTGAAGGAGTAAATGTACGGAACCTGTCCGGAGACGTTGCTGCCGGAGTTCGTCAGGACGTAGGAATTGAGGACGTCGCTCCACCCGATCGTCATGCGTTCGACCATGCCGGTGTACGGATCGGACGCGTAAATCGCGGTGTAGTATTCTTTGTCTTCGGGCGAATACGAGGAATCGTAATCGTATCCCCATAAAGTGAGCCAGGAAGCGCGCGCCTGACCGGCGTTTCCGGTTTCGATATCGACGCCGGTGGATCCGCTGTAATGGATTTCGCAGACGACGCCCCAGTTGTTGTCGAGGTAGTCGGTCGCGATACCGTAGAGAGGCGACGCGATTTCCGCGGCGAGGAATTCTTTGCAATATTCGGAAGGATCAGCGTAGTCGCCCGAGCTTGCGGGGAAGAGACCGCCGTTTTCGTTGTTCGGAAGGATCTGCGCCCACTCTTCGTTGCCCTGAAGCGTGTACTCGCTCGCCCCGCCCATGAACCACGCGTAAGCAAGCGCGACGTTCGACGGGTCGTTCGTGAAGGAGTTGACGAAATAGTCGAGCGTTTGCTGTTCGGGGGCGACTTCGCTCGTCGGATCGACGATCGAAGTCACGCTCCAGCCGGTGTAGGTCAGCGCGTTGGCCAGAGACGCGGCCCAGGTCATTTGCGAGCAGCTCACGAGGCGGTCGAAGATGTTCGCCGTGAGATTCGCCTCGATCAGGCGCGTGCCCGTCGTGTCTTCGGAAGCGGCGTTCGAAACGCCGTCGACGGAAATCGTAACGCCCGCGCCGGTCGTCGCAAGCGCGGAAAGATCGACCGATTGGACGACGTTCGTTTCCGTTTGAGCGGCTTCCGCCATGGAAGCGGCGCTCAGGAGAGTGGGATCGACGGCGAGCAACTGCCTGTCTTCCAACGGCTCCATGCCGAGTCTTTTTGCGGTGAGAGAACGTTCGCGACGCTTTTCCGCGCGCGCTTCTTTCGAGCTTAGAACGCGATTGACAAGGCCGGACAGAAAACGCTTACCTGATTGCGACATAGTTTTCATTCCTTCGTTTATATTTACCGAGCGCGGCGCGCGAGCGAAAGCGGATCCAACTTTCGCGTTACCCGCGCGCGAGCGCCGCTGACGACGCTATCGCGAGTCTCTTTCTTTTGTCGGCGGAGCCGACGTGTCGTCTATTTTTGTCTAATTTGCCAAACGAAAAAGCGCGACGCCTCGCGCAAGTCGTCATACTTCCGTCGTTCGACGGTCGCGAACGACGAAACGTCGTCGCGAAGTTCGGGACGGCCCGACTCCGCTCACGACCCGCGCTCGCGCGTTTCTAATTCGTTAATCGAAAAAGACGCGTTTCGCGGCGTCCCGAACGAACGCGATCGACGTTCGCTCGGCGCGACGTCTGCGACCCTGCGACGGAAACGCGCCGACAACGACCGGAACTCGGTAAAAACCGAGCCCTGAAGCGCGCTCCTGCCCGTAAAAACGCAGACTTCGCCTATTGAGACGTATTTTCATCTAGTTTAATACGGATTGCCTGAAATTACCACAAAAAAACCAAATTTTTTGGGGACGTCTTCCTTTTGATTATGAATTGACGAGGATATTCCAATTATACCGGCAGGCCGGGAATCTACGTTTAGTTTTTTTGCTCCAATCAAAAAAATATTATAAATTAAGGAAATTTTTCTGATTGTATTGATTTTAACTATTTTACTTGTTTAAGATCAACCTACTTTTCAACGTTTCTCCATTTTGCCTAAGCCGGACGTCTTACCGCGCCGCGCGAGCGCTTCTCCAACGTCGAAAGAGACCGGTCAAAACGCGACAAAGCCCCTGACGACTCAAGAATCTCACGCGATTTTTTTGACGTTTTCCGTCCTTTTTTGTTCCCGTCAAAAAAAACGCCTGAGTAAAAATTGGAATATTCGTTACGTCCAGCGGGGAATTTTCCTTTTTCAGAAGCGCCAACGGCGAAGAAAAACGCGTCGAGCCGCGGGAACCGGCGTCGACGCGCCATTTGCCTTCGACATAGTTTCCTGACTCCCGATTGAAAAATTTTCGGAATCTACTAGAATGTTTCCGTCGCGGGCGTCGCGCTCGTTCAGAGCGGAGTTCTCGCGCGCTCAGGCTAAATTTCACGACGCGCCCGGCGCGTCTTCCACGCATTTTCCAACTTTACGAAAGAAGGTTGTCCATGTCGTCGTTATCCAGTCCTTCCCGACCGAACACAGACGTCAAAAAAGTCGCTATTCTTTTCTCCGGCGGGCCCGCGCCGGCGGCGAACGCGGTTATCGGCGGGGCCGCGATGTGCTTCGCGCGAGCCGGCGTCGAAGTCTACGGTATGTTGAACGGGTATTCGCATCTGGTCGACTATAAAGACGGCGACGTCCTCAAAGAAGGCGAAGCGTACGTCCGTTTGGACAAACTCGTCTTCGACGGACTCCGCACGCAGCAGGGGATCTGCATCGGCACCGCCCGCGCGAATCCGGGCAAAGCGCTCAAAACCCCCGCCGACCTCGAAGATCCCGAGAAACTCGCGCCGATGGAAACCGTTTATAAGGCCCTCTGCTCCCTTGGAATCGACGCGCTCGTGTCGATCGGCGGCGACGACACGCTCACCACGGCGGCCAAATTCAAACTCTATATGGATCGCAAGCCCGCCGACGCCAAGCGAATCAAAGTCGTCCACCTTCCGAAAACGATCGACAACGACTACGAAGGAATTCCGTTCACGTTCGGTTATTTCAGCGCCGTCGAAATGCTCGCGAAACAACTGCGCAACCTCCTCGCCGACAGCCAGGCGGCGGGCGCGGGGTTCGTCTGCCAGCTGATGGGTCGCGCGGCCGCGTGGCTCGCCTACGGAGCCGCGGTCGCCGGCGAAGCGAGCGCGGTCGTCGGGCTCGAAGACATCGACGAATCGTGGAAATCGACCGAAGTTACAATCGACCCCGAGACGGGCAAAGAGGTTCTCGACGCCGACGGCAAGCCGCTCATGCGCACGATCGTCGACATGTCGCATATTGTCAAACACCTCGTCGACGTCTTCGAAGCGCGTCAACGCGAGGGCAAAAAAGGGTTCGTCGCCGTCATTTCCGAGGGCGTCGCGGAATTCCTGCCCCTGTCCGAAATCGAAAAATGCGTTTCGCACGACGAATACGTCTCCCTCAAGCCGGACACGTTCGGACACTTCCCCGTCTCGCAACTTAAGTACTCGTCGCGTCTGGGCCGCCTGATGGCGGAAGAGTACAAGCGCCGCACCGGCAAGAGCCAGAAGTTCAACGGGCTGCAATTCGGCTACGAAGTGCGATGCAACATTCCGACCGCTTACGACGTCTGCGTCGGCAGTCAGATTGGCGTCGGATGCTACAAGGCGCTTTGCGAACAGAATATGAACGGCGTCATGATCTCCGTCAACAGCGGATCCGATCCGATGGGGCTGTCCTACCCGAAATTCGAAGAGCTTATCAATATGAGCAAACTCCGCGCGTATCCGCGCCCGATCAAGGTCGGCAGCGACATGCACGAACTCGCGCGCTACCTCGAAGCGTGGAAATGAGTTTAGCTCGCCGAGCGATTTTACGGATCTGAACGACAATCGGGCGGCGAATAATCTGAAAAAATTTTTCGCCGCCCCTTGCGTTATTTAAGTTCCGTATTAGAATACCCAAGTCGTTTGAACAAGCGACGCGTCGGGCGCGTAGCTCAGTTTGGTTAGAGCGCAGCCCTGATAAGGCTGAGGTCCATGGTCCGAATCCATGTGCGCCCACTGTTTCGTTTCCTTGAAAAACGAGGGAGTCGTCCGGCTCTCTCGTTTTTTTGTTTTTCCCCGGCGACGCGTTCTGCGTTCCGGCGGCGCCAAAAAAAGAGATTCTGTAAACAAAGCGGCGCCAAAATCCACGAACCCGCCGCCTACAGGCGGCGGCTCGACGCTTAAGGCGACGCGTCGACTTCGTTCTCCCCCAAACAACGCGACGCCAAAACATAAGATCTCTCAAATAACGCAACGCTACGCCTACAGTTCGCAAGCCGCCTTCTAAAGGACGCAGAGCCGCCAACGAGCGGCGACGCCAAAAACCCTTGTGACTCGGAGTCCGGCGGCGGGGTGTGCAATATCCCCCGTTAACACAGTATCCTTCAAACAACGCGACGCCAAAACGCAAGATCTCTCAAATAACGCAACGCTACGCCTACAGTTCGCAAGCCGCCTTCTAAAGGACGCAGAGCCCTTGTGGCTCGGAGTCCGGCGGCGGGAAGTACAATATCCCCCGTTAACACAGTATCTTTCAAACAACGCGACGCCAAAACGCGTCTCCGAGCCGCTCGCCGTGCGAGCGGGTTGCATGAACAACACAACGCTCGTTTAAAAATTGCTTGCGCAATTTTTCGTCGCGGTCACGCGACGGCTATCCGCGCTTCGCGCGAGACGTTTCTCACTTGTCGTCGCATGGGAATTTGTAAACAACGCGGAGCCAAAATCAAACATCACGTCCTCTACTGGTTCGCCTCGTAACGCCAGAGAGTTTCTTACAACTCACTCGACCAATTCGCCGACAAACGTAAAGGGCGTGGCGTCGGGTTCCAGTTTCATGGATGGAAATAATCATGAACGCCTCGTTACGAAACTTTTGTAGTTTGCTTTTTGGCAAGAAAACCGAACGTATTCAATCCGCTCCCAAGCGCCAAAAGATGAGAATCGATGCGCTTGAAAATCGGGAGTTGCTTACAGCGGTCGGATCATCGACGACCGACGGAAACGCGGCGGAAGGAACCGACGCGAATTACAGAGCTTGGGAAATCTCGCGTTCCGGGGCGCTCGAAAATCCCTGTTCTATCTCTTTTCAACGAACATTTGAGGAATAGAGGCCGGTTATAATCATCGTCGGGGATCCTTAGGAATCGGGTTGGAAATTGTGCTTTATTTTTTCCCAACTTTTGAAGAAAACCCGTTTTACGCAATGTCAATTATTGTAAACGAGCCTCGTTACGGTTTTGGGTTGAAAGCATCCGTTATCCTTTTCAGTGCAAATGGCTTTGCATACTTTAAAGCTTCAATCGATACAAATACCGAATTTTCAGCCACAAGGCTTGGCCGTTTCAGTAATGCAGGATGGACGATGCAATGCTTGCTCTTGCTTCCACACTTCACGATGACTGTCGAGCTATCAGTAGAAATAGCCATGCCTTCGTCTCTCAAAAGCTGCCTCAGAGGGAAAATAGCGTCAAATGCTTCCTGTGCGCTGAAAATCGGATGTATTTCGTGCGTCTTGCCATAGTCCAGCAGTTCCATGGCCATAAATCGATCCAAATCATACTGTATTCGTTGATTTCGATAATGCTTCAGACAGCGTTGGCAAGCGCTGTCGCAGTCACAACCTGACAGTATTTCTCGCGATTTTATAAACAATTCTTCGACTGACTCGCCGATTTGGGCGCAATAGCCCGCGCCACTCGACAGGCTGTCATACAGATAGATATCAACGTTCGTAATTCCATCATTTCGACGAATACGGTAGCCAGACTGTATCTCATCATACTCGATATCAAGCAAGATTGTAGCTGCCTTCTTTAAGGCTTCAGCTAACGAAGTCGACGCCTTTTTCAACCATTCACGAGCGTCTTCTGTCGATGTTTCTACAGAATCTGTCGGCATATCGAACGTAAGCACAAGCATATCTGTCAAGAAGTCATATCCGAGATTAATGTGCTTGGTATTCGTATGAGCACATCCTTGGTTAATGCCATTGCCAGGACGCTTTCTCCCACGAAGAAGTTCGGCTTTATCGCCTGGGACAGCTGCACCACACGAAGTGCATACCGTGAAACCTTTGTCACCTTTGCCCGTATTAAGCAATATAATCCGCTGATCCTTCCTGACAGCCTTGCGAACAGCTTGATAACCGCTTATTGGTTGAAGCAATTTCTCATCAGGGAGAGTTGAATATAGTGGCATTTCACTCATTGAGTAGTCTTCAACAACAGTTGCTGCTTCTGCTCTATTGTCTCGAGGGCTGAATCCCCACGGACGCACCATTGGAGGGATATCTTCAACCTCTCTGCTATGACAGAATGGACAGATGCTTTGCTGCGCTTCTTCAGCGAAGCCGAACCAACCACACTTGCCGCATCTTTTCAACCGTTTTACATAGTTCGGGTCGCCAAGATAATCAGCTGCCTGTCTAAAGCTATAGCGGCCTTCGTTGTGCCTGTAGAAACCGCCAATGACGTAAGTTTTTTTATCCACAACAATGGAGCGCCCCGGCGCGTATTCGCTGATGGCAATGTCCAAACCACGATCTACCTGTTGTTCAAGAGAGCCGTCCTCCCGTTCGATATAAGTGCTAACCACATCTTTCGGGAATGAGTATGTCGGAATAATGCCCTCCTCATACAAGGCGTCCAATAAAGATTTCTGCTGGTTTGGCTTTGAGCCTCCTCCGTATTGGTCGGGATGCGCGGCAATCTTCTTCTCCAAGTTTTCGAGTGATACCATCAATCTGCCCTGAAACGCATTGGCGTCCACAATATAATCTCGGAACAACTGCGAAGCGCATATCTTTTCGACCGCTTGTTGCACGAGGGTTTGAACCTGTACACTGTCCTCTGCAAAAAAGGCTATTGCTGACAGAGAATCCAAGTCGTAACCAAGTTTTCGAACGACATGGTTTAGGACAATGAGCGCGTAATGCCTTTCTATTAGTTTGGGGCTTCTCACATCGATCCATGGACGTCTCGGCTCCCCCCTAAACATAGGAGACGGGTTCGCAAAGTAATAGGAGTCATGCGGGCCACCCTCAGCAAACGTCACAATCGTTGACAAACTCGTGCCTCTTCGACCTGCTCGACCGGCTCGTTGCTGGTAGTTCTCCCGCATAGGGGGCATATTTCTTAAACCAACCGCAACCAGAGAGCCGATATCAATACCGACCTCCATGGTTGTGGTGCTCGAAAGAACGTCAATGGGTTTTTCGTCGTCCCGCACCAAGTCCTGGAAGCGCATCTCATATTCTTCTGTCTGCGCAAACGCGCTATTGCGCTGATCCTTATGACCAAGTTGCGCAGTATGTTCCTCAGTGTCTATGACGCGAATTGGCTCTCCGGCCAGCGCACCAAGCACGCCATCGCGCCAGAAGGATTCCCGTCTGAAGTCACTGGTTGCTTTTACTTCTTCTGATCCACAGAATTGGCAATGACCGTGGAGCATATATGGAGATAGCTTTGCACATCTGCTACATCGATACCAAGTGTGCTCTGGATCATAAACAGCGACGAGTCGAGTCGGATTTAAAAAATACTGACGATTATTGTCCACGCCTGCAGTCATGAATTGCTTCATAGCATCCATCCATGCCTGCTGAGTCAATGACTGATCCTTGCAGCCGAGGATATCAGCAACGACAGTTGGCAATTCGTCGAAATTGGCAACGCCAAAATCCTCTCCACCAAATTTCTGACTAACATTCATTCGCCATTCTTCTCGAATCGAATGACAAAGCGCCTTTTGGTCAACAAGAAACTCCCTCGTTACGGCAGAAAACACCTCTACAAACTCTTGATCTTCCACGTGAATTCCCTTGCTTTCCAAAACAGCAAGCGCTTCTGACATGGTTTCGTATTCCGGCTCAAGATAGCAAAGGCCGTTATCCATCAACGTATTATAAGGCATACAAAACAGCCTTAGGAAATGTTCCTGCATCTCCTGAGGCGCATCCCCCAGAGGAAGTCTTCTGATCGCGCTTCTCCTGCGCTGTGACGTTCTCTCTGTATGTGGACGTTTATACCATTGCTGAGCGTCCCGAAAAATAACCCGACTTTCGTTTGAGAACAAATCGAGATTTTGTCGAGCGGCCTCCCTCACCATGTAGGAATAGACGTCATCGAGAACGGGATCAGTCTCACTGTTCTGCCGCTCCTCTGTCAACTGTTTCAGCGCTATGATAAACAGTTTGCGAATTGCCATGCTATCTGATGAAATAGACATATCCCGCGCAAGACGCGCTGCTTTTTGTCGACTGTCCGAGAAGAGCAATACCTTACGACCATCATTGGGTAGCCTTTCGTCCTGTTCTTTCTGCTCGCTGGCAGGTGGCTGCACTTGGAACTGTGACTGAATCACGTTGTAAAACGGTTCATTGCCACGAGTGGAAAAGCTCTGGACGGTCGCATGCGCAAAACTACTCTTGCACTTAGGACACGTTCCGAAGGTAAACAGGTCGGGATTATCCTTACGAGGCTTTGCCGGTATTGAGTACCATAGCTCTCTATACTCGTTTTCGTTCTCCACGGCGTCATTGAAAGTGATGAAACCGCTGCGAAGGTCCAACCAACAGCGCAGTTGACGCGCATTTCCCTTTTTATATTCGGGTAATGTATCGCCTGTCATTGGAAGGTATAGGTGAAGTTCCTTCATTTGACCTTCAGCGTAAAACGCACCTTTGTTGCGCCATAAATATTGTCTGCCATGAACCTCGGAAACAAACCCATGCAGGAACAGAGCTCCGCACCGTCTGTCCGTATAGAGTTCATAGACGCGACTGTGACAGTGCGGACAGTAGAGACGGTTATCGCTTAAGAAAACGTCGCCAAGCCGGATTCCGTTGCCTTCATGCGAATTTGGGCATGCTTTGTTCATGCATGCATAAACACCACTAAAGCCTCTGAAAAGCATATGCATACGAGCCGGAAACAGTACGTTGCCGTTCTCGTCGTGAGCAAGCGGAGCAATAGTCAGCATGGTATCCAATGCTTGCATTGCATTCTCGCATCCAGGGAATATTTGATTTGCAAGCTCATCCAGAGCTACAGCATTTCCCCGGCACTTACTGAATAGCAGTCTGAAAGGCAAATACTCGCCAAGATGTTGATACAACCACTGCGACGCAGCAGCCATGGTATCCTTCCGGGAAACGGTGGGCGATAACCGTTGGATAAAAGTGTTGAGCTCATCAAGACGCGCTATTTCGGACTCATCAATGCGGCTGATATCAATGCTGGTAAGTAAATCCGCATCAATAGGAATTCCAGCAGAATTCCCTCCATCCTTTTGATGTCCGCGAAGGTACACAAAGGATTCCCATCGTTCAGTAGAAGTCAAATCACAAGCAAACTTTTGCACAGCCTTTTGATCTGCTTCAGATTCATGAGGCATACTGGCCGTTGTGAGAATAAACTGAAATCGACTCCGGTCAAGGTCCAGCTTGTCCATCAGTCGATGTATCAAGAGAGCGACTTCTCCACCGGCTGACCCTCTATACATATGAGCTTCGTCGATGATGAACAACAACTTTTCCTGAGGATGACCATGATAAAAGTTTCGCGTAGCATCCCAAATTCTGTCTTCCCGCGTCCTGATCATCATGTATTCCAGCATGGAGTAGTTTGTAATAAGGATGTCCGGACACGTTTTCTGCATCTCAAAGCGAGTAATCATTTCAGCGTCATTTGGCGATGTGATATGATTTCCGCGTTTGATTTCATCGATGTAGTTGCGAAGGCTCGCTTTTGACGGAATCTTCCCGCTTCTAAGCAGTTCGGCATAGTACTCGTCGTCAGCTGATGTTGGCAATAACCTTTCAAGGGATTTTGCCAAGGATTGGTCTTGACTTCTGTCGGTGGAAGCGCCTGGATAAGGAGTCCTGCCAGTATACATGCCAAATTGAGGCTGTCTGGTAGATGGACCAGCCACTTCACGCAGAGCTTGTATAAACTTTCCTTTTGGATCTCCAAGCATACGCCTTAAGCGGCCAATCTGGTCCGCAACAAGCGCATTCATTGGATACATGATAATGACGCGAATACCACGCTCGGGCCAGCTGTCCTTGTAGAGCGCTTCACTTGCAATCTTTGCAACAAGAGGCCACATGAAGCACTCCGTTTTACCGGAACCTGTACCCGTGGAGACGAACAGGTCTTTACTTGCGCATGCGGCTTCAAGAGCCTCCACCTGATGACGGAACGGAGTGTCATAAACCCCTAACCGCATTGAAGCCATTAGTCTAAAAAGGCGCTTTAATTCTTGAGGTATATTTGAGCCTTCGATACCGTGAGGGACGCTCTCGTAAGCAGGCGAAGACTCAATATATGGGTGCGACCACAGATTGCCAGGCTGTTGCATTTGGTAGCTGCATGCATTAAGTAGCACCTCGCTTTGGCCAAGATACTGACTCTGCAGGTAATGGATGAGCTCATCCTTGAGCTGCTGGTGAACGTAATGCGCTCCTTTAATCATGGTTCTCATGCACCTCGTATCCAAGTGATATCAGTCTCTCCCTGACACCAGGCCAGACAGCTGGATGTAGTATAAATTTAAATTTGAAAGCATCTTTCATGTCGGCAATATTCGCAGGCCATGACATGAATCTAATAAAACGTAAATCCGGAGCAGGGAGCAAATACCCACATTCAACAGAAACGATAGACTCTCTGATCGTAGCGGTAACAGATTGCTTCTTAACCTTATTCATCATTGCAAGACGAACGTATTCATGTATCGACGCTTCCACATAGTCACCGGGTATATGCCGTACCTCATCACCAGTGATGAGGTAATATTCATAGCTGGAGTTATTTCCTGGCTGTCTGCTTCGTGCTAATGTGAAAGGCCAGCTCGGGTTCTTTTTGCTTGAAAAATACCTCCCGCTGGTTCTTTCAATATTCAAGTACTCTTCAAGATTCACTCTACTTTCAACAGTCGTGCTCCGTCTCCAGACCAGATCAATGGTCTCTGAACCGACGAGTGGCCACAGCATGAAATCGTCTGCCATGTTCCCATCTGGCGACGACTCCACAACATACGGAGCAAATCCGCTGAAGCAAACCTTTTCTTCTGGCGTCAACCCTCGTATAAGTGATATGTCTCCGCAACCTATCAGCTTATGTGGCGCTGGTCGGACATTGTATCGCAGATGATAGAATGCGCCGTTTTCCAAAAGTAGCTTATACATTGTCTCCACAATGCCTTCAGAATTGATAGTATCATCGGTGGGCAATACTTTCAGATAACCGGCAAGCTTTTCTTCGACAATCTGCTGAACCTTTACAATGCTGACCTGCTCTGATCCTCCAGCAACAGTAAGCGCCCATTTTGAAAGCGCGGAAAGCATGACACGACAGCAAAAAGACAGATCGGTTTCTGAGCAATCCTTTAATATACCCATCTGCTTACCTGCTTCTTGCCAGAATGCTGTCGTACCAAGAGCCATAGCATCAATCCTCCGAGTTAATAAAACTGATCAGCGTGGCTTTGCGGTCAGGGTCAAGAACAGTATTTTCTTCCAGGTGAGTTTTCAAAGCGTCTTCCTTCCGCATACACTTCAATAACGGGACAAACAAGAACTCGATTGCCAGCGCCATGACAGTATTTGTATTGACGCCAAGCGGCTGGGCCAGCAAGCTCATTGCCGCAAACAGGTTTGCACATCTTTCTCTCACGACCGGCGGATAGAAACCATCACTGAGCCACTGCGAAACAATCGCCCTTGCCTGTTTGATACTCCTTGTTTCTATCTGACTTGCCTTAGTATGAAGCTCGTTGCTACAATCGTATGTTGGTAGTTCTTCAATCATTCCACCGGTGTAGAAATAATCACAGAATATGGGCAGGAATACCGTAAGCAAGCTGGTAGGCTCTATTGCTAAGGACTCGGCATGCATCTCCGTGACAACAAACATCCGATGCGGACACATCTGCATAAGTGTCCGCAGATGTTCATAGCCTGTCTTCAAACCATTGGTTAGACAAACTACAGCTTTCGGCTTCTTTTCAATCTCTTCAATGATGATCTGATAATCCTGCGATTCACCGGTGGCATGAATCTTGATAGCGGGTTGTCCACAAATAGAGGACGAAATTATGTCCGATACCGGAATTGCTCCTTCTCCGACAACCAGTAGAGGTTGCTTCCTGGCATATGCGGCAAAAGACAGAAGTGTCAGTCCACGCGCCATATCTTGGTTAGCACATATTTCTTCCCAGTTTTCAACAGCGACATCAATATTCTCTTCAAGCGCGCCTGAGTGAATACTATTTTCCGGAAGAATGACCGTCCATCCTTCATGTCTGGTAGAAGCCACATTAACCGCGCCACTTTGTTGAAGGGGTATTGTCGTGGAAGCAATAATGGCATTTTCAACCAAGACGGACGCATAATCGGCTTTAAAACCTTCGAGTCGTTTCTGAATCTCTGTTTCTATCTGTTCTTGGAGCACGAGAGTCTCTTCGACTTTTGACTCAGCTTCGGCTTGCCGTTCCTGTGCTTTTTGAAGCGCCACCTCCGCGTCGGCTATCTGTTTCCGGATCGCCTCAAACGCTGCGGCAGCCGCAGCTTGTCTTTTTTGAGCGGCTTCGATTTGCTCCTGTTGTGTTTCGTCCCACTGTTTTTGGACAGCGGTCCTCATGCGTTGAACGGACTCACTATCATTCTCGATCAGCATTTCGATTAGCCGTTGAGCTATTGTAGAGTCCAGCCTTTCACGGGTGCGTGTGATATGCTCTTCTGCACACTTCTGTGCCTGGTTACTTGAACATTGAAACCGCGCGGCAATCATCTCAACAATGGACGGCATGGAAAGTTTATCAAGCGCCAAGCGAGCCGCTTGTCGATCTCTCCTGGAAAGGGCATCTTTGCTTATGCTTTGCTTGATGATATCGCCGATAACTTCATCCTTTGTTTTAACTTCTACAGTACCGACTACATGACATGCGTCTTTTCGCGCAAGGTATTTTCTTCTACAATTAGACAAATAGCGGTGCTTACACTCGCCGATTGCATAGCGCGTATCCAACGTAACACGCGTAAGGGCAACTACGGAATCAAGCAAGCAAAGTTTCCCGACACTATTATACTCAGCATCAGTCGTGGATACATAGATGGCTTCACATTTGTTACCCACGAAACGGCAACAAAGAATAAGATCGTGATCGTGAAGGCGATCATATTTTGGCATTGAGAAACCAGATTTTAGCGCTTGCACAAGCTCCTCTATGGAGCCATGGTTTGTATGTAGAATCTCACACCAAGAGTACTCTTCCGCCTTGTTGACATTGGTGCGCCACTTGTTATCCGCATTGAGATATGCGCTCCACTCATATACGCCAATGGACCCCGGTTCGGATAACATGGTTGGTGGTCCATAGAGTAGATCACGATCTGTGTCATAGAAATCAGTGTCTACGCTGTAAGTATAGGGGGTAAAGTTTCCATCATCCAAGTCTGCGATTCTGCAAAACTTTGTATACTTGTCAGTTCGTTCGCTCACAAAGCATAATGAAATGATTTTATTCGACATGTCGATCCACCTCCAAAAGCTTAATCAGGCTCTTGAGACCATTCTCCGGTATTCGGCCAGTTTGAAGGGCATTGAACACCTTTGCATATAGAGCACTTGAACGATCAATTTGGTTCAGGATACCTGCATACCGCCTTGGGAACTGCACCATTTTCCCACTCCATTTGACGCCTTCACCCAGGCGGCCTTTTGAGCGCTGCGCTTGTTTGATAGAGATCGTCCTGACAATATCCTGGCCTTGACGGATGGTGAGCGTCATTCCATACTTTAAATCGGTAATTCGGCGCTCCGTTCCGAACACCAAGTTTTCCCTATAGCAGAAACCATATTGATCTGAAACATCAACATATGCGTCAACGTCAGAATTGAGAACAAGGACACCGTTCTTTGGAAGCTTGGTCAGTTCGTTTTCTGCGATAGGTTTTCTGTCTTCGTCCAGAATATGTATATTTGGTGGGAGAGCCTCCGGAACTGCCTCCAGCGGTCTGACATATAAGCTCCGTAGCTTTTGATTGTATCTCGACGCGCTGACCATTTGCAAAGCACAGGTGTTTTTGATACAGACAATCCGTTCGTGCTCCGCAATCTCCCTGTTGGAGGTCACAAAGCAACCGTAAGTCGGAAATGCTTCAAAATCAGATTCTCCGCTGACAAGGAAGACCAGGTTCTTTTGGTTCGTGTTGACCATGTCGTCATCTTCAACAACAGGCGGCCAAAGGATATTAATGTCGGCAGGCTCAGTCGTCAGGCGGAAGTGCAGGTCAAAAAAGAAATCTGCGGCGTCATCCGTATATTTTCTCGCACAGATCTTGTACAGGCTCCATTCTCCGTCGTAAATATCAATCTGTTTGACTTCGATGGAGCGTCTTGCCCGGAGATAAGTCAACCTGCTGCAAAGGAGATAGTATTCCTCTCCAACCACGACGTCGCTCTTCTCAGGCACCCGTCTTCCGGTTCTGCAATCGAACAAATTCCCCGATTTGGACAGAGCTGTCCTTTGGATAGACCAGAGCTTTGGTATGCTTCCTGCTGGCTTGGCTGTGACAGAGAAGTTTGACGCCCATGCCAAAGGCAGATGCAACCAGCACATGGTATGTGGAGCGAAGCGCGAGTAGTCTACACGATATATATCCGGCTTCCCCGTTGAACCATGGATGGAGATGGTAGCGTTTGCGTCAATGGCCTTTTTCAGTTCAGCAGCGCTGGCAGGCAAAAAGCCGATTTCCAGTATAACACGATTCCTGTCCAACAACAGACGTAGCGGGTCCGGAGCATTTGCCTGCCCCTGCGGAGAATAGGTTCCTGAGCTATAGACGAGACTGCGGTCTTCGCAGTCCTTGTTGGTTTCCGAAGCGCTATGACGGAAGTGACTGACGAGGTATTCGTTGCCCTTGACAAAAGTAACATATTGAAAGCAGCTATAGCAACGAAACATATGCGAGTCCGCTGAGACAGTATACCGATGGCTGCGGTCCGTCTTTTCAGCATCGGTTCTGACCCATTCGCCGTGGGCGTCACGTGTCCACACATTTTTTAGCATTGTCTCACCACCTTGCTCGATTTCTCAGCGCTGCTTGCAGTCCCTGTAAGCAATACTTTGATTTGTCGACTTGCCGTAAGAATCCAACAAATCGTTCCTGCTCTTTCATGGTTGGGAGAATTAACTTTTGCCATGCTAATCCCTCCGAAAGGTTATCACTGGAAGCAGTATAACACATGGCAACGGGAAAATCCAGAGGGTAAAAATCCCGAGGGAAGAAAAACGGACAAGCAAACTCCGCAGGCAATTCTGCGGGGGAATGAAGTGTACCAATTGTCGATCAAATGATTACACGGATGCAATCGCCATCCTCATAGACAATCGTGACCTTGCACACTATCCGCAGGGCATGATCGTCAAATGAGGGATTACTCATAGGGAGAGATAAAGGGAGCTTCTCACAACTCATTCAACCAATTCGCCGACGAGCGTAAAGGGCGTGGCGTCGGTAATTTTGATCTTGCGGAACTCTCCGGCGAGGCTTCTTGAGCCGTCGAAGACGACGATCCGATCGCATACGGTTCGCCCGGTCATCTGAACGACGTCGCGACCGAACGCGGAAGGGGCGGAGTTCGCGAGCAGGTCGTCGACGGTCGCGACGGTTTGCGCCGGAATCGGCGCGACGTTTCCCGTCGCGTCGACCGTCGCTTCGACGGGCGCGGCTTCTTCATAAAGCGCGTCGACGGGGGAATTTTTCGTCTCGCGTTTACTCGGGCCTTCGACGAGGATCTCGACCGTCTTGCCGACAAACGACTTGCTTTGTTCCAGACTGATCTCGTTTTGCACGGCGAGGAGTTCGTTGTTCCGGCGCTTTTTAACGTCTTCGGGGACGTCGTCGTTCATCGTTCGCGCCGCCTCGTTACCGGGCCGTTCCGAATACTTGAAGATGAAGCTGTTATTGAATCGCGCGTAGCGAACCAGATCGACCGTCTGCTGAAATTCCTCTTCCGTCTCGCCGCAGAACCCGACGATAAAATCGCTCGTAATCGCCGCGCCCGGCACAATTTGATAGATTCGGTCGACGAGCTCTTTATACTCTTCGAGCGTATAATGCCGCCGCATTCTCTTCAACATCGAATTCGCGCCATGTTGAGCGGGGACGTGCAGAAAAGGGGTCGAACTGGGCAAGTCGCGAACCGCCTGAAGGAGCTCGTCGGTCATGTCGGTCGGATAGGAACTGACGAAGCGAACGCGCCTTATCCCCGGTATTTTATCGATTTCCACGAGCAGGTCGGACAATCGCGTCGTCTTTTCGCCCTCGACGTATCGATAGCTGTTGACCGTCTGGCCGAGCAGGACGACTTCGACGACGCCCTGGTCCGCGAGCGTTTTAATCTCGTTGAGAATGTCTTTTGGAGGTCTGGACTGCTCGGGGCCTCTTACGCTCGGCACAATGCAGTAGGAGCAGAACTTATTGCATCCGAACATGATGCGAACCATCGCCTGAAAGACGCGCGGGCGCGTTTCTTTCAAACGAATCGGGTCGTAAAGGCGAAAAGAGTCGCGCACGGCGTGCGGATTGTTTTTGTTCTCGAAGCGGTTGACGCTCACGGCGATTTGCTGAGCGCCGGTCGCGGCGGCGGAGGCGACAAGTTTTGTCAACCGGTCGATTTGGCCCGGCCCGCACACGACGTCGACGTGCGGCGCGCGTTTGAAAATCGTCGTTTGGTCTTTTTGCGCCATGCACCCCATGACGGCGATCAGCGTTCCCGGCTTTTGCGTCTTCCAGTGTTTGAGCCTTCCGAGCGCGCTGTAAATCTTTTCTTCGGCGTGTTCGCGCACGCTGCACGTGTTGAAGACGATCAAGTCGGCGTCTTTGCGCGAATCGGTTCGCGTCCAGCCTGCGGCGACAAGTTCGGCGGCGGCAAGTTCGGAGTCGAGCGTGTTCATTTGGCAGCCGACCGTTTCGATATAGAAGTTCATGATATCGTCTATGTTTTTGCTGTTGTTGACGTTAAGGTTCTCGGTTCGTCGTCAGTCGAAAAGATCGACGCGCAATTTGCAGTCGGGCAACGCGCGCAGGAACGAACGGCCGTACGATTTCGTGTGAACGCGCTCGTCGAGAACGACGACCTGTCCTTCGTCGTCTTTAGTGCGAATCAGGCGCCCGACGCCCTGTTTGAATTTCAAAATAGCGGTCGGAAGAAGATAATCTTTAAAAGGATTGCCTCCTCGTTCCTGAATAAGCTCCTGTCGCGCCTCGACTAACGGTTGGCCCGGCGACAAAAAGGGCAGTTTCACAATGATCACGTTGCGTAACGCCGCGCCCGGCACGTCCACCCCCTGCCAGAAGCTGTCGACGCCAAAGAGGACGCCGTTGGCGCTCTCTTTAAACATCTGGACCATGCGGCGTCGGGGCGTTCCGTCCGTCTGCGAGAAAAACGGATAGTTCTTCTTCGCCGTCCAGGACGTAAACGTTTCGGTCGCGCGTTTCATCTGCGACGCGTTGGTAAAGAGCACAAACGCGCCCCCTTGCGTCTCCTCGACGTACTCCTGCAGCGCGGCGAAGAGCCGGCGCTCGTTGTAGCGGTCGCGTTCTGCGGAAGCAAGAGACTGAACGCGCGCGTCCAATTCGTTCAGTTCCAGACCTTTGGCGAGAACAAGCGTCATTTGGCGCCGATAGTCGAACGGACTGCCCAGAGCTCTGGCGCGCGCTCCGGTCATGCCCACGCGCGATCGGAAGAACTCAAACGCTTTTTTCGTCTCCTCCGACTCGGCGTCGGGCTCCGCAGCCGTCGCGTCGACGGAGATTTCCTCCGGGTTCGCGTCGTCGTCTTCTTTTTGAGGCTCCGTCGACTTAACGACGCGTTGGCTTGTCGTTAGCGTGGCGCTCGCGGCGACGACCGTCGGAATCGCGTTGAACAATTTCTCGCGCAAAATCGGCGCGACGTCGATTGGAGCCGAACACATGGTAATTCGCGGCTTGCCGCGTCCGAGCGTTTTTTCCAGCCAGTAGACGAACCCCTCGTTACGCTGTTCGAGCCAGTCGTCGATCACGTCGACAAAAGCGTCGACTTTCGCTCGCGTCGAAACGTATTCCTGTCTTCTGCCGGGATCTTCTATAAAATCGGCGACATGGCGAAGTTGAACGCTCAGAAGTCTCAATCCTTCGCCTATTCCGTTCCTGACGATATTTGTTTCCAGAACGCGCCCCGAGGAGCCGGGGCGGTCGTCGAGCCAGTCGGCAAGTTCCTCAAAAAAGACGCCCGCTCTGTCCCGGCAATCGTCGACGATTTTTTTGGCGTCGATAAACGCCTGACGAATTTCGGGAACCTCGATTTTGCTCGTCTCTTCGACAAGCAGCCCCTTGTTCGTTCGGTCGTTATAGAGCCGCATGAGAAGCCGATCGACGGCCAAATGAGTCAATTCGCTCCCCATATGCTCGGCGGCGACCTGTTCCATCGTGTGCGCTTCGTCGAAAACGAGAACGTCGTAATTCGGCAATATTCCGTATCCGCCCTGTCGAATCGCCAGATCGCTAAACAAAAGCGCGTGGTTGACCACGATAATCTGCGCGCGTTCCAGTCGTCGACGCGCGCGATAGTAAAAACAGGAGTCGTAGCGCTCGCACTTTCTGCCCAGACAATTCCCCTGCTCGCAACAAATCTCGTTCCAGACGTCGAACGACGGCGTCGGCGAAATATCCGACTTCGAACCGTCGGTCGTTTTTTGCAGCCAGTCGTCGAGTCGGGCGAATTCGACTTGCGCGTCCGTCTCAAGCAACGACCCGTTCGCAACGCTCTTCTTCGCCTGCGCGTATCGGCGCCGACAGACGTAATTCGAGCGGCCTTTCGCCAGAGCGGCGGTAAATTCAAAAGGAAGAATCGAATTGAGAAAGGGTATGTCTTTGTCGAAAAGCTGCTCCTGCAAGCTGATCGTATGCGTGGAAACGATCACGCGACGCAAGTCGAGCGGATTGTCGTCGACGGAGTCGTACGACGTCGAACTCGCGCGCATGCTCGGCTCGTCGACAAGCGATTCGCGAGCCGTTCCGTCCTTTAAAACGTCCTTTGGCGAGAACTTTTCGACAAGTTCGTCGAAAGAGGGGTAAAAGCGCCCCCGGTCTTTGGAAAAGTCGCGAACCTGATCTTCGACGGCGTAAAGAATCGCGGGGACAAGATACGCGAAGCTCTTTCCAACCCCGGTGCCCGCCTCGACGGCAAGACAGCGCCGATCGCGAATCGCGGCGTCGACTTCCGCCGCCATCGCCAGCTGCGCGGCGCGACGTTCATAATGAGACCGACCCCTCGCAATGAGTCCGTCGGAATCTAACACGTCGCGATAATTGAACATAAGAGTTTTTAGAACGGTTCGGCGGTCAGATTCAGGCGATCGCTTATCGGTTTAATTCCCAGACGGGCCGACCGTTTTCGTCCAGTTCCATGGGGGTTAAGTCGGAGGAAATCGTCGACCAACCGACCAGTTTTTCGCCGTCTTCAGTTTCGTTGTGCGAACGGTTGCAGACGAGTCGGAAGAAAAACGTCTGCTTTTTCGTGTTGGGATTGTACGGATCGGGCTCGCAGGTAACGGCGTAAACGCGTTCCGTGCTTTCGGAGCTGCCGGTAAGCAACGTGGACGTCGTCGCGTAGTACGAATGCTTCGCGCGGTCTCCAAGGGTGTAGAGAGTCAGCAAGGTGGGATTCGCTAGAAACGCGTGAATTCCGTAGTGCGGCTCGTCGTCGGCGCCCATGTTGCGTATGAAATAGTCGATTTCGTCCTGATGAGAAACGATCGTCGCGCGCTTCCAGTACGGATTCTCCATCTGACGAACCTGGCATATGTCGCCGGCTTTGACCGCGTCGAACCAGGCCTCGCAAAATTCGCCCGCCTGCCGTTCAAACTCCATGCGGTAGACGGCGCGTCGAACCGGTCCGCCAATCGCCGTCATGAGCGCGAGCGCAAGTCCCAGACACGCCAATTTCCGCCCGGTAATTTCCCCGCCGGAACGCGCGATCGTCGCGAGCGCGGCAATCGCGAACAACGCCGCGACGACGGAGAAGAACGCGAACCCAACGTTCACAAACGTCAGAAGAGACAAGACGCCAAACGCAAGCGCGACGACCGACCAGGGCGTAAGACGCTTGGAAACCTGTTCGTCGACGTCGGACTGCGCGTACGAGAGTTCGTTCCAGGAAGAATCAAACAACGAGCCGCTCGTCTTTTGCAACGCTTCTTTTTTCGCCATCTTTATGCCTCTTGTCTCTGTTGCGGACGTCCGCCGTCTTTCGAGCCGACGTTTTTTATTCGCTTTTCTTATTATTTCACAACGCGTTACTGCGCGTTTGGAGAATCGCCGTCAAATTTCCATCCGGAGTTTCCGTCGGAGAGCGTTTGCGTGTAGACGGCAGCGTCGCGCTTCTGCTGTTCCTGAACGAAACTGTCCGTGCTCCATTTCGAATCGCCGATCATCGGAGCCAACGAGCCTCCCGACATGAAGTCGATCAACGCCATCGACGGAAGTTTCGCGGACGCTTTGGGCTTTTCGGGCATCACTTCGTAGAACACAAACGTCGTGATACTCGCAAATCCGAGAACGACAAGCACGGACACGACCCATTTTCCTATCGCGTTCGTCTTGTCTGAAAAGAAAAGGTCGACCTTCGACATGGAGCTCGTCGCGACCATCAGAATCGCCAGAACGACGACAAAAATCACCGCGAACGCGATCATGTCGTTGTAGAACATCGTCACGGCCATGAACCCGTCTAAAATATTCGCGACCATCTCGAACAAGCCGATCGCAAAGAGCGTCGCGAAAATAATGTTGAAGCCGACGATCGTCACGCTCCAAAGCCTCATGTTGTGCCAAAACGCCAGGGCGCCAATCGCCATTAGACCGCCCAGGATCCAAAAACCCATTCCCATGATATCGCCTTATACCCTTTATTCGTTTTATTGTTCTCTATGCAAAACAGCCGCGCTCACTTCGACTTATTGGACAGGCAGCGAACGAGTTCTTCGTAGGAGGTGACGCCTTTTTGCACAAGTCGCGCCCCGTCGACAAGATAGCCGCGTTGACCGCTCTTAAGCGCAAGTTGACGCAACGCCTGTTCTTTCTTGGCAAGATCGGCGTTCGCGGCGATCACCTGACGCATGTCGTCGTTGATTTCGAGCAGGTCGAACACGGCGACGCGCCCTTTGAATCCGATGTCGCGGCAATCTTCGCACGGAACGTAGTAGTCGCGCTGACCGGGCTCGACCGGCTCGTGCACGCGTTTGCGATAAATCGTTTCGGTTTTCGGATCGAGTCCAAGTTGTTGGATAACGCGAGGATCCGGCTTGACGTCCTCTTTGCAGGTCTCGCACAATTTTCGCACGAGTTTTTGCGCCATGACGGCGGTGAGCGCGGAAGCGAGGCTTTCGGGTTCGACTCCGAATTTCAAAAGCGCGATAATCGCGGAAACGGCGTCCGGCGCGCGGAACGTCGAGATGATCAGACGGTCGTTTTTCACTTCGTCGCAAGCGAGCTTCCAGGCGTCGAGGGTGACCATGTCGCGAACCAGAACGACTTTCGGCTCGCGGAAGTAGACGTCCGGCAGGACGTCCATCGGAGTTTGCCCCTTGGCGGAATCGTATTTGAACGTCGTAATATTCTCAATGAATTCGTAGGGACGCTGCACGTCTTCGACGCCGGAAAAGTCGCGCGTGAATCGGTCCGCCGTGTTGAACATAACGGTCGTAAGCGTTTTCAATCCCTGATGAGGCGCGGACGCGAGAACGACGAGCCCTTTGTCGCTGTTGATGAGCGCGCGCATCTTCTCCTGACGATCGGGGTCGTCGCAAATTTCCGAGACGTTTTTAAAGGACGCCGTCTTGAATTGGAAGACGACCTTAAACATCTCGCCCGTCGCCGTCCCCGCCGACTGAAGCGTCGCGTCGCACGTGTTTGGCTTGCCCTTTTTGTTCTTATCGTAGAGGACTTTAAAGAGCCCGCTTTGACGACTGCGGCGGTCGTCGGGATTCGCGCCGACAAGCTTTTTGGCGGTCGCCGCGACAAGATCGGCGTTTTCGCGCGGCCACGGTTTCTTAACCGCGTCGTTGATCGGATGATAGACGCCGTCGATTTGGTATTGGAATTTCGTCTCCTCGGCGCCAAAATCGATGAGAAGCTCGGTGGCGCGCGCGTGAAGAGCGTGATATAGAAGTTCGCGGAACAAGTTGTATCCGACGCTTCCTTCGTAGTTGCGCGCTTCGACGGTGCGCAGCATCTTGACGTTTTCGTCGAGATTCAAACCGGTCGCCTCGAGCTGAATCGACGAGCCGCCTTCGTACGCCAACGGCTTGGGCTTGACCTTCATTTTAAGCACTTTCGTCTTGAACCAGAACGAAAGGTGCGAAGGCGTCATGACCTTGTCGGCGTCGAGCATGCCTTTGTTGCGCGCTTTGACGTACGTCAGGATGGGAACCAGCCACCCGAGAATCACGACCGGAAGTCCGGCCCAAAAGATCGGAATCAGGAGCGCGACGATAAACGCGCTCGCAAAGACGATCATGTTGATTCCGTTCCACTTCGACTGGTCGGGGTCGCCGAGTCTTTCGGAGTCGTTGTTGCACCATCCGGTCGACGCGACCCAGGCAAGATAGAAAACAAGCAAGATCCCCAATTTAATGGGGCATAACGTCATACCGTACCCGCCGCGCCAACCGTTGGTCGTCGCTTCTTTCGCCCAGGCGTCGTATTCGGCGGCTGTCGCGAGATCGGCAAACGCCGTCAGAGCGACGGTCGCAAGCGCTAAAATCGCCAGAAAACGCGAACACTTCTTAATCTTATCTAATTTCATATCTTACCAACTTTTAACGAAAATATCGTTGCCAATCGAGCGGAGCGCCGTCGAAACGCTCCGCAGTTTGCACGCGCGGCGTTCGCGGTCGACAAAAGCGCCGGCCGCAAACGGTTTCGGGTCGATCAGAGAATACCCGGCTCCTTAACTTCGATGCCTTTAAGAGCCATCTTCAGCGATTCGATGTTCGGCGCGACTTCAAACGCCGTCGCGCGGTCGATCTTCTTCATCTGAACGAGCGACTTGAGCGACATCGTGAAGTCCTGCATGCCTTCCTGAGCCTGAATACGAATGGCGTCGCCGAGTTTTTCGTCTTCGCCTTCGAGAATCAACTTGCGAATAACGTTGTTGACGATCATGATTTCGCAGGTCGGAACGCGTTGAACGCCGGGCAGAATCGACGGAAGCAGCTTCTGAGCGACGATGCCCTTCATGTTCATCGCGATCGCGGAGCGAATCGCCTTATGCATATTCGCGGGGAACAAGTCGAGAATACGCCCAATCGTCGACGGCGCCGTCGACGCGTGGATCGTACCGAAAACCAGGTGGCCCGTTTCCGCCGCGTGAATAGCGGTTTCGAACGTTTCGCGGTCGCGCATTTCCCCGACGAGCATGACGTCGGGGTCCTCGCGGACGGCGTGTTTCATGCCGACTTCGAAGTCGACGACGTCCTGACCGATTTCGCGCTGATTGATCAGGCACTTTTCCTCGGTGAACATAAATTCGATCGGGTCTTCGAGGGTCAGGATGTGCTTGTTGTAGTTCTTGTTAATCCAGTTCAACATCGACGCGATGGTCGTCGATTTTCCGGAACCCGTAACGCCCGCGAGAAGGATCATTCCCTGGCTGAACTTGCAAAGCTCGTAAAGAACGGACGGAATATGAAGTTTTTCCAGCTCGGGAATGAAGTTGTTAATACGACGGGCGACGAGCCCTACGTGCCCAATTTGCGTCAGAACGTTGACGCGGAAACGCCACGAAACGCCGTCGACCACGCACGTGTGCGCGAAGTCCGCCCCGCCCGTGTCGTTGTAGATCTTGCGGTTGCGCTCGTCCATCATCGGGAAGATGAGACGGTTCATTTCGTCGTCGTCGATAGGCCCGCGATTAAGAGTGCGCAAAGCGCCCTTGACGCGCACGTACGGCGGTCGGTCGACCTTCAGGTGAAGGTCGGACCCGGAGAGCTTTACCAACGCTCTGAACAACGGGTCGATTTCAAGATCCTTCTTCTTTCTAAACACGCGATCCGGCAGATCGATTGACGACATTAAACGTCTCCTTATTTATGGTCAAGCGACGATCGACGTTCTCGTCGACGCGCGATGTTGGCGGCTCGTTGGACAAGGCCGCGATAATAATCAAATTCTGACGGGAACCCCCGCGGCGCGCATCGCCTCTTTCACTTCGGCGATCGAATACAGCCCGTAATGGAAAACGCTCGCGGCCAGCACGGCGGAAGCGTTTCCTTCCACGACCGCCTCGACAAAATGTTTCGGCTCGCCCGCGCCCCCGCTCGCCACCACCGGGATGCGCACGGCGTCGGCGACCGCTTTGAGTATTGGAAGGTCGTATCCGTTTTTTGTTCCGTCTCCGTCCATCGAGGTCAGGACGATCTCGCCCGCCCCGCGCTCTTCGACTTCGCGCGCCCACGCGACCGCCTCGAGCCCTGTCGGAACGCGTCCTCCGTGAATGAAGACTTCCCAAAACTCCTTTCCGTCGCGCATGACGCGTTTCGGATCGATGTTGACGACGACGCACTGACTGCCGAATCGCTCGGCGGCCGCGTTGATAAGATCGGGCGTCTTCACGGCGGAGGAATTGATGGAGACTTTGTCGGAACCCGCGTTGAGGATCTTGCGAAAATCCTCGACCGTTCGAATTCCGCCGCCGACCGTCAACGGCATAAACACGACGTCGGCGGTTTTTCTCACGACGTCGACGATCACGTCGCGCTGTTCGTGACTGGCGGTAATATCCAGAAAGACAAGTTCGTCGGCGCCCTCGCGTTCGTATCGTTTCGCGACTTCGACGGGATCTCCGGCGTCTTGCAAATTCAGGAAATTAACGCCTTTGACGACGCGCCCGCCGCAAACGTCCAAACAGGGAATCACCCTTTTTGCCAACATTGTCTTTTAGTCTCTTTCGTCTATGTTCTTTTCGCGACGACTCCCGGTCGGCGACCTCGCGACGTCAATCGCGAGAAACCGAACAATAGTTTAAAAAATTTTCGCAAAACGTCAACCGCGTGCGGACGTTCGGCGAAGCCGTCGGCGCGTTTTATCGACCGTTTTTTCGTTGAGGAGAATTTTTTTTGTATTCTCTCATGACGTAGTTGACAACGCTGAAATTGGCGCGAATCGACGTCGCGTAATCTTCGGACGCCGCCGCGCTTTTCGCCTGTTTTCTGGCCTCGTCGATTCCCTTCCAGTCGGGCTTGAATCCAATTTTCGCGCTTTCTTCGTCGTTTTTCAGCACAAGACACAGCTCGTCGCAAACGGCGTCGATATTGTCGTGAAATTCCCGCGTCGGCGCGGCGGAAGCGCGAATATACGGGCCTTTGCCGAGCTTTTGTTCGTTTTGGTCCGAAAACGCGCCGCGGAAAATAGACGCGCGCCCGAGAACGAAAAAGACCGTCGTGCTAATCGCGGCGGCGACCGCCGCGCCGATTTTGACGGCCATGAACCACTGCGCGTCTTCCCGGATCAGCAACAGAACTCCGGCAAGCGCCCATAGCACGCACGCCGTAATCGCCGCGCCGAGCGCGACTGCGCTCAGAGGCGGCCGCTTCTCGTAAACTTTCGTCGACTTCTTGATTTCCTGATCGATTTCTTCCGATTTCGAGACCGACTTGACGCGCGCGACGACGACCGTCACGTTGTCCGGACCGCCGCGAAGATTCGCAAGATTGACGAGCGATTCGGTCGCGTCCTCCGGCTGGAAAATTTCGAGAACCTGACCGATTTCCGTGTCGGAAACTTGCCCGGAAAGCCCGTCGCTGCACAGAAGAAACGCGTCGCCCGGCTTGGTTTTAAAAGGCCCCTCGACGTCGACGACCAGATTTTCGGTCGGACCAAGCGAACGCGTGATGACGTTTTTGGGAATATGCGCGACCTGACGCAGCGCCGAATGCGCGGAAGGATTGTATTTCACTTCCCAGACGAGGCTGTGGTCGAACGTCATTTGCTCGACGACGCGGTCGCGAACGCGATAAACGCGCGAGTCGCCCACGTGCCCGATATAACCGCGATCGGGGAAAAGAACCAGCGCGTCGCACGTCGTGCCCATGTTTTCAAAAGACAGGTCGCTCTCTCCCTGTTTCTTAATAACGGAGTGCGCTTCAAGAATAGCGTTTTTCAACGCCTCGGGCGGATTTTCGTTCGTCCTTTTAAGATAAGACTGCGACACGACTTTTGTCGCCAATTCGCTCGCGCGCTCCCCGGCGGCGTGCGCGCCCATGCCGTCGGCGACGATAAAAAGATGGCCGCGAGCGTTCCAAAGTCGAAGCGTGGACGCGGGCTCGACGCAATAGTGGTCCTGGTTGTTCGAACGTCGCATGCCGACGTCGGTCCGCGCTGAAAACGCAATCGATTCGTTCCGCCAATTGTCGTCCATTTTAATCAACCTTCGGATCAAAATCTTTCATTGCGTTTCATACGGACATGTAAAACGAAAACGCCTCGCGCAGCGCGTCCTGACGTTGCAGGAAGCAAAACGCGTCGGCGATCAGTAGCCCAAGCCCCAGGATCGAAAAGACCGCGCACGTCGCGCGCCCTCTCGCGCGCTCCGCGCTATTGGCGGCTTTTTTCAGTTCTCTGGCAAAGCGCAGCCAGCCTTCCTGCGACAGGCCGGGATCGATTCGCACAATCGTCGCGGCGCGTCCAAGCCCCTGCGCGTCGAGATAGAACTGCACGCCCAGGCCGGGCATGTTGAGCGCGGAACCGCTCCAGCACGCCTCGTCGTCGAGCGAAATCGCGGTCGTGGTCAGCGTCTTTCGGAGCGATTCGCGCGACGCGTTGTAGACGACGATCCTCGGACGCATGTTCGAAGAGATCAGAAGAACGACCAGGAAACACAGCGCGGCAAGGAGCGCCCAGACGTATTTTCCCCAGACGGCGGCCGCGCCCCACGTAACGAGCAGTTGGCCGGGCCCTATAAAAAAGACTCCGGACAACGCGAGGCACATGGCGATGAAATCGCGTCGCCCGCTCACGACAAACGGAACGGGCCGACCGTGAACGCACGCCAACGTCAACAAGTACAACGCAAAGGGAAAACTCGCGACGACAAAATAAAACAACGTCATCTGTTAGCAACCTTAACAACCGCCCTGGGCAAAATCGCGCGACGCCAGGCCCTCGTCTTGAACGCGGCGACGCGATCGTTCGATCGTTTCGCAACGCGCGCTCAATTCATTATAGGGAAAAACAAATCAAGCGCTAGGCGGGGGATAAACCTTCTCTCGCCGCGTTTCGCGCTAAAAATCGCAACTTCGCGACGAGATTGACGAAGGTCATTCCGCGGCGGGAGCCTCTCCCTCGACGGCGGCTTCGACGGGCTCCTCAAGGACGGGCTCGTCCGCCGCCTGAGGCTCGGCGGACTCGGCCGCGGGCGCGGGCTTGGGCGCGAGTTTGTCGATCACGTTCGACTTAATCGACTTTCCGGAGCCGATGCACGCGAAGATCAGCGCGGCGACTAGAATAACGTTGAAGACGGCGCGCTTCCAGCCTTTGCCGACCGCGGAGCCAATGTAGCTCCTCTTGTTGTTCAGGTACAGGAAGATGAAGTACGCGATCGGAAGCATCGTGAAGCACACGGCGGACGCGACGACCGGGAACCACATCGGCAGGCTGATCACGACGCCAAGATAGCCTATGCACGGCGTGAGCGCGAAGAGTCGGAACCGCTTTTGCGTCATGTCCAGGCCGAGCATTTCGCACATCGTGAACCCGCACGCGACCATATGAACGGAGACCGCGCCGCCGCACATCCCCATAAGGCCGAGGCAGAAAATCACGTTTCCGTAAGGAATTCCCTGGAACGCGGCGGCCGCGCCAAGGGGCGTCAACGTCGAGTTGACCGCGTCCGCGCCGGTATAGACGCCGGTGACGGTCATGGCGACGATGATCAGCGACGTCACGATCGTAAAGGGCAGGAACATCGTCATGCCCAGGTCCCAGCGCGCGAGCTTCTTATGCTCTTCGCCCCAGCCTTTCGCCAGAAGCGAATAAGGATAAAGGAACGTCATGTTGATGCCCACGGCGGCGCCGAGCATGCCGAGAACCTGCAAATACGTGTTCGTTTCAACGACGCCTTCTGGGTTCTTCGGGAAGCCGTAGTAGCCAAAGAAGCCTTTGAAGACTTCGCCCCATTGGATCTTGTTAACGTTCATCAGACACACAAGCGCGAAGAAGAAAATCACCAGCGCGATCATCGTGCGAAGGAACCGCTCGTAAAATTTGACGCCTTTGGAGCCTTTGCCGTAGTTGAAGACGACGATGATGTTCATAATCAAAATGAACGCGCCGACGCCGAAACTCACGAGATACCCGAGCGTGTTGATCGACGTGTTGACCTTAAAACCAAGCGGAGTCAACGCGTTGGAAAGGCCCTGAATCCATCCGGGGACCGCTTCTCCCTCGGGGACGGCAAGTTGCGCGCCAAACGCGGAGAACAGGTCGCGGCCCGCGCCGGCAAGAAGCGCGTATTGCGGGAAATGCCAAATGACGGACGAAAGAATCGTGCCCAACGCCCAGAGAAAGACGATCGGCTTCCAGATTTGCTTGCCGAACGACTGATACGGACGTTCGCCGCGCGTCAAAACGACGTTCGACAACGCCGCGAGCATCATAACGCCAAAGAACATCGCCAAAGGCTGAACCCACAGGAGCTTGTATCCAAACGAGGCGCCGGCGATCACCGAAGCGGTCGCGCTGCCCGCGCCGAGAGTCATCGCGCTTTGAAGCAGGCCCGGCCCCGTGCGTTTGATATACCCGATCGAACGCCGACCCAACGGCAACGTTTCCAGATTTTTAAGTTCCGCTTTTTCAGCGGCTAATTTCTCAGGATCCCATTTCGGGCTCATGGGCAGCCCGGCGTCGGCTCGCGGCGCGGGCTTGTTTTCAGTCTCGGACGACATTGGCGTTTTCCTTGTGTTGACGTCTATTTGCTACAAGTTCGATATCGCGCTTGTCGAGACGCCAAAACACAGGCGCCGACAATTTGTTTCATTATAAACTCGGTTCCGCGCGTTTTCAATAATTAGTCGAGAAAAAATCAGGAGTCGAAAAGACGCGCCAGCTCTTCAAGGGTTCTCTTTGTCGCGCCGGCGTTTCGGATCGTCAACGCCCGCGCGGCGGCGCCAAGACGCTCCGCGTAATCGGGCTCGTCGAGGCATTTTTTGACAAACGCTTCCATTTCGTCGACGTCGGCGACGACTTTCGCGGCGTTTTCGCGCAGAAGCGCTTCGACGATCGTGCGGAAATTCTTCGTGTTCGGGCCAAACGAAACCGCCGCGCCGTATCCGGCGGGCTCGAGCATGTTTTGACCTCCGCGCGCGCCCCAGCTACCCCCGACAAACGCGATTTTCGCAAGTCCCCACCACGCGCCAAGTTCGCCCAGCGCGTCGACTAAAACGACGCGGCTTTGTTCGGCGGCGGGATCGACCGGCTCGGCGATCGCGGAACGCCTCGTCCACGGAAATCCCGACGCGTCAAGGAGTTTCGCAACGTCCTCAAATCGTTCTTTATGGCGCGGAACCACGATCAACTTAAGCGCGGGGTAATCGCGACGAAGCCTTCTATAGACTTCCAACGCTCCCTTCTCTTCGGGGTCCTGCGTGCTTCCGCACATGTAGACGACGTCGCTCTCCCGAACGCCGGCGAGTTTGGCGAGAGCCTGAGTCGCAGAGTTGTTTCTGTCGGTTTTTACGCCGTCGAATTTAATCGAGCCGGAAACGTTTACGCGCTCGGGGACAGGCGACATGCTCCTGAAATAATTCGCGGCCACGTCGTCTTGCGCGACGATCAGATCGATCTTTCGAAACGTCGACGCCAGAAACATCCGAATTCGATAGTAAATTTTGAACGAGCCGTCGCTTACGCGTCCGTTGACGATCGCGACCTTAACGCCCGAACGGCTCGCTTTTTTGATCAGATTCGGCCAGAGTTCCAATTCCGCGAGAACGAGCATGTTTGGCTTGATTCGCCGCAACGCGCGTTTGACGGCCCACGAAAAATCAAGCGGACAGTAAAAAACGGCTGTTCGATCGCCAAAGAGCTTTTTGGCAAGTTCAAGCCCCGTTTTGGAGGTCGAGGAAACGACAAACTCCCAATTGGGATAATCGGCGTCTATTTGAGCGACGATCGGCTTGAGAAGATTAACTTCGCCGACGCTCACGGCGTGAAGCCAGATTCTTTTTTTGCCTTCGCCTGTCGTCGGAAGAACAGGAACGCGTCCGAGAAATTTTTGTCCCCAGCCGTCGCGATATTTCTTCTGTCGGACGGCTCTGTAGAAAAGAAAAGGCGACGCGAAAACCAACGCGAGCAAATAGATCAAATCCAACATGAACGAACGCTCTTAAAGGACTAATTTCCTGCTTGGTTCGTACCGCCGCGTCATGTAGACGCTGCAGTCTTTTTCGAGATCGACGCCGGCGTCGAGCAACGCGTCTCTCACGGCGTAATAAGCCAGCTCCTGCGTGTTGTTGTTCTCGCTCAGGTGCCCTAAAAACAAATGCCGCACGCCGCTGCGAACGAGTTCGACGGCAAATTTGCCCGCGTCGCGATTGTCCAAATGTCCGTCCGGCCCGAGAATACGCTGTTTGAGAGGATACGGATACGGCCCTTTCACGAGCATCTCGTAGTCGTAGTTCGCTTCGAGCAGGACGGCGTCGCATCCGGACAGGCGTTCGCGCATATTGGGCGTGACGTGCCCGACGTCGGTCGCTATTCCGAATTTTACGGAGCCGTCGGAAAGCACGTACCCGACGGAATCGTAGGAATCGTGCGGCGTGGAAAAATAAGTCGCTTTAACGTCGCCGAGATCGATGACGTCGCCGATCAGACTTCGGAACCGCTTGATAAAACAGGTGGAAATCCGACCGAGTCTTCCGCGTTCGATCTGTTTCCAGACGCCTTCGCTCGCGTAGATCGGCAAATTGTAGCGTCGAGAGAGAACGCCCAGGCCGCGAATGTGGTCGTCGTGCGCGTGAGTTACCAGCAAAGCGGTGAGCGAACGCGGATCGACGTCGATTTTGGCAAGATTGCTCTCAATAGCCGTTCCCGTTCCGCCCGCGTCGACCAGGACGCGCGAGGAGCCGCTTTCCACGTAGGTCGCGTTGCCGGAACTTCCGCTCAATATGGGGCAAACAATCATTTTTTGGGATAGTTTAACAGAAAACGCCCTGCGCCTGGACCGAAGTCGAAGCGAATTATCGGGGCGTTCGTTTTTCGTCAGCAATCGGCGCATGCGCGCCTTTTCAACGAAGGATCAATGTTGCGCCTGAACGCGCTTATTGACGTCGACTTCAAGGACGCCAAACGCTTTTTCATGGCGTTGAAGCGTCATGCCAAGCGCGTGATACAGGCGTTTGGCGGTATAGAAATTCAACACGAGACGTTGGTTGACGGGAATCGGCTCCGAGGGAACGCCCATCGGCTGCGGATTGAGCCCGAAATCGACGATGAGTTCTTCCGGCGTTCCGGTAACGCGGCAGAAATTGGCGTATGTGGCGACGACTTTGGAATCGTCGATCTTCAATTGGGGACGAGCTTCTTCTGGCACTTCGGATTTCTCCTTAAAAATTGTCTTGAACCAAAAATAAAATTGGCGCGGCTCGCGCGACGACGCGTCTGAAAACGCGTCGAACTCGACGCAAGCAAACGTCGTTTCCGCGCTTGCGCGCGCGACGACAAGTTTTTTTGAAACGACCGCTGAAAAAACTTGCGTTTTCTCAATTATTTGTTATAATCATAATAATCGATAACGCAATATCCCCCAGGAATCGTTCGTAAAACGCGCCGGGATTATGACAAATTCCCGGTCGTTCCGCAAGAGCGCTTTTTGAATTCAGACGCGTCGGGAACCGACGTTGGAGCCGAGGTCGTCCTTTTATGTCAGAACCGCGTTCCAAGGAATCGTCGTCCGATTCTCCCGCCGGGAAACGCCCAACAAACGGCCGTTCTCCCGCGCAGACGCTCGACGTGCCGGGCGTCGCGTCGATCCCCCTGTCGGAGATCGAAATCACGTACGCGCGCAGTTCCGGCCCCGGCGGCCAGAACGTGAACAAAGTGTCGAGCAAAGCGCGACTGCGTTGGAAGCTGACGTCGGGCAGATTGGCGCCCGAGGTCGTCGAACGGTTCAAAGAGCTTTATCCGTCGTGGGTGACGGAATCGGGCGACGTGGTGATCGCGAGCCAGATTTCGCGCGACGCGCTCAAAAACAAGATCGCCTGCCTGGAAAAACTCCGCGTCGCGATCAAAAAAGCGGCGTATAAGCCGAAAGAACGGATCCCGACCAAACCGACGCGCGGATCCGTGTTGCGTCGCCTTGACGCCAAAAAACGACTGTCGAATAAAAAACGCGAACGCGGTCGACGCGATTTTGACTAACGCCTGACCCGCCTGTTTGTCCTTGTCGAATCCCTCCTTTTCTTCTTTTCCGCGTTCAAGGTCGTTTTTTCTCTTTTCTTGTTAAAACAGTAACTTTTCGCATAATTGACACAGGAACCAAAAGCAATACAATCACTGTTAAAATGCGTAAATTGAGAAGGTTTTTGTAAAAATATCCTTTACTCAGTTTGCTTAGGAACTAAATTATACGATACGATTATTGATTGCGTCGTATTGGCAAGATAGGGAACGTACGCGCTTTTCGCAGGAGTTCCCGTCAAGCGATCGATCGTTCAATCGTCCGCGATTTAGCTGATTAACTTGCGTCGTCAGGCTGGTCGGCGGCGAACCGGGCGCGTTAGCGGCGCCTCGGAGCCGACCCGGCCGCGCGCGAAAAACTATAGAACGCCTTTAAACCGGCGAGGACGGCTTTGGCGAAAACGCGTCGATCAACGCGTCGCCTTTACGCGAAAGCGCGCCGCCAAACAAGGCGCTGAGGATTGTTGTCATGACTGTCACCGAGAAGAACAGAAACAAGAGAAAGTCGTTCGAACGCGCGCCGCGCGTCCTGCCGACTTCGCGTATGTGCGTTCTATATGCGGCGCTGGCGTTAGGCGCGTTTTGCGCGCGTCCCGCCGCCGTTTTCGCGCAGGAGGAACCCGCTCCGGAGGAGCCCGCGGCGGAAGCCGCCCCGGCGCCCCCGGCCGATCCCACCCCGGAACAACGCTCGGCGGCGCTCAAGCAAATGGGAATTGAAAGCACGACGGAAATTCCCAATCCCGCCGAAGATCCCGCCGCCGCGGCCGCGTTCACCGAAAAGATGAACAACGCGCTCGCCAACCCGACGCCTCCGCCTCCGGAGCCGTCGGTGGCCGTGGAACTCGCGCCCGACTTCGACCCGAAAAAAAGCTATTCGCGTCTGCTTTATCCGGCGGTCGCGACGCGCGTCGGTCTGTCCGAAGAGCAAAGCGCGCGCATTAACGAACTCATGTCCGAGCGCGCTCAAAAGCTCGCCAAAGCGCCCAAAGAAGAGTGGAACGCGATTACGCTCGAGTCGGAAAAAGCGCTCGAGGCGGTGTTGACGCCGGAACAAAACGAGCGTTTTAAGCGCGGAATCACCGAAAAGACGATCGTCATGCGTTTCAGCAAAGAACGCTGGGCCGACGTCTTGAATTGGTTCGCCTCCGAATGCGGTTTGCAGATGGTCATGAGCGCGCCCCCTCAAGGCACCTTTACGTACAGCGACAAAAAAGCGTACGCCCCTAAAGACGCGCTCGACGTCCTGAACGGCTATTTGAACTTCAAAGGGTATACGTTGATCCGCTACAACGATATGCTCATTTTGCACGACTTCAAAACGGGAACTCTCCCGCTTCAGTACCTTCCGAAAATCACCCCCGACGACCTTCCGAATCAAAGCAAATTCGACTACGTCGCGCTGACGATTCCGCTCGAGCGCCGCAATATGGTCGCGGTTCGCACGACGATCCAGCCCTATATGGGCCCGTACTGCGTCGTTCGTTCGCTGCCCGGCAACTCGCTGATGGTCGTCGACTCCGTCAACGCGCTGCGCGAAATCTACGCGGCGGCGATGTCGGTCCACAACCCCGATCCGACGCCGGAAGAACAGGCGCGTATTAACCGCGGCGGACGCGGTCCGCGAGGCGAAGGCGCCCCGCAGCCTCCTCCGGAGACGCCCGAATGGCGCGACTACGAACTCGAAGGCGTCGCCTACGCGACGATTCGCGATCAAATTGAAGTCTTCGCGCCGGACGCCAAGCCTTTGTACAATCCCCAGTCGGACACGCTCTATTACCTCGCGAAACCGAGCGTTCACGCCGTCGTCGCCGGTCTTATGGCCAAACTCAAGGAAGGCGCCGACCCCGCCAGAAACGCGATCGCCAAAACGTATTCTCTCGACGCGATCACCGCCGCCGACAGCTCCAATCTCTGGGCGATGGCTCGACGTATGTACCGCGAAGGAGGAGGCGGTTTCGGCGGATTTGGTCCGAACGCTTCCGAAGAACTCTTCGAGCAAATTCTCGACTCGTTGCGCCAACAGGCTCCCGACGCCACGATCGAACTCATTTCCGCGTCGCGCAAACTGTTCGTCGTCGCTTCGGCGTCGGATCACGAAAAAATCGCCGCGACGCTTGAAAGTCTCACGACCAAAGTCGAGGAGACGGACAAGCCGGTTATTAAAATTTACCGCATGAAAAATCAACAGCGTCGAGGCGGAGGCGGAGGGCCTTACGGCGGCGCGTTCGACAACTCGCTCTTCATGGCGATGCGAACCGTCGCGCCGATGATCCAGGCGACGCCCACGTCCGACGGCGGGCTGCTCGTTATCGGCACGCAGGCGGAACACGACGCGGTCGCCGGAGTGATGGAAGAATTTGAAGCGAGCGCGGAAGACCCGACCGTTCAAAACGAGTTGAAAGTCTACGTGATGACGACTCGCCAGGTTCAGCGCTTCAACACGATCTTCGCGCAAGTCTCCGATTCCCCCGAGATGCGCGGCGTCGTTCGCATTCCCGACACGTATATTCCGACGCGTTTCGCCGTTTGGGCCAGGCCCGCGCAACACGCGCAAATCCAAAAGATCATCGATCAAATTGTCAACGCGGAAGCTTACGCGCAAGAAGAGGTCGTCCCGCAAGGACTCCCCGAGCCGCAAGAACCGGCGGAAGCCGCTCCCGCAGAACCGGCTCCCGCCCCGGCTGAGCCCGCTCCGGCTCCGGCTGAACCCGCTCCCGCCCCGGCAGAGCCTGCTCCTGCGCCTGCGGAACCTGCTCCCGCTCCGGCCGAGCCTGCTCCCGCCCCTGCGGAGCCTGCTCCCGCCCCTGCGGAACCTGCTCCCGCTCCGGCTGAGCCCGCTCCTGCGCCGGCAGAACCGGCTCCCGCTCCGGCGGAACCTGCGCCGGAACCCGTTTCCGTTGAAAAACAAACGCTTGCCGCCAGTCTCGAGAACACGATCAACGTCGCCAACTCGAACACGTACATGACGGTCATTCCATTCACGCACGTCGCTATCAGCACGGCTTCGTCGCTCATGCTCAACACGATTCCGGGTCTGGACGTTACGATCGACTACACGACTCCGTCGTTAATCGTCTACGGCACGAAGAAATCGGTCGAGGCGGCGATTCAACTCGCGTCGCGTCTCGAAGGCCAGCTCGACGTGAATTTGGAAATCATTCCGCTCAAGAAAGAGCTCCCGACGGAAGTCGTCTCGGCGCTTCCGCGAATCGAGCCTTTGGCGACGGCTACGTACGATCGAGCGAATCAACGTCTGTTCGTTTACGGCAAAAAAGCCCCGGTCGAACGTCTGAAAGCGTATGTCGCCATGATTGAGAACGCGACTTCCGACGAAGAAGACGGCGTCTATTATCTGGACGTCGAACGCGACGTTCCCGGCGCGCTCCAGGACTACGTCAAACGCGCGGTTCCCGGAATCGAGCTGCAATACGATCAGCCGAGCCGCCGCTTCACAATTATCGGCACGCCGACCGAACAAATCGCCGCCGCCAAATTGCTCGTCGACGCGGTTCAAAATCTTCCTCCCGAAGACGAAACGCGTTTCTACAAGATGGACGAGCAGATTCCCGACCGCATGATCGACCTTCTTAAAGAGCGCGTCAAGGGAATGAAGCAAATCGAACGCGACGAATTTGACAAAACCGTCTTGCGCGCCGTCGCGAAGCCGTATCAGCACGAACTGCTCGCCGCCGAGATCGAGAAGCTCAAAGAGAACTATCCGTTCCGCGATCAGAACACGTTCGTTTCCTACAAGACGACCAAAGAACTCCGCGCTCGTTTCGATCAGGTGAAAGACGATTTCACGAAACAGTACGGCTCGATTAAAATTCTGCAGGACGACGCGAACAATTCGTTCGCCGTCTGGGCGAATCCGTCTCAACACGAAGCGCTCAAGAAATTGCTCGACGAACTCGCCACGCTCGAATCGGGCGAAAAAGAAACGGCGATCCTGTACACGCCCAAACACGTCGATTCCGCGACGCTCGTTTCGGTTCTAAAGGATCTTCAGCCGAATCTTAAAGTGACGAACGACACGGTCAACGCGCGCCTCATTATTCGCGGTTCCGCCGAGGAACTCGACGAGGCTAAGGGGACGCTCGCCGCGATCGACGTCCTTGAAGAAGACGCGATTGTGCGAACCTTTAAATCGTATCCGATCAAGGGGTTCTACTCCTACGACGGAGTCGGTTCGTATTACTCGCCGGCGTATTACGTCCGCGACCTGAGCAAACTCGTTCCCGCCGCGCGCGTCACCTACGATTACTACAATCAGGCGCTCGTCGTTTGGGGAACCGAAGAGGAACACTCGATTATCGAAAAAGCGGTCGCCAACCTGGCGGAAAAAGACCCGCTCGAAAAACGTATTTTGCGTTGGCAAATTCGGCGCGCCAATTACTCGACTCTTTCGTCGCAAATTTCGGCGGTCTATCCCAGCGCGGTGCCCACGTACGACTCCGCGTCTAAAACGCTCGTCGTTCGCGCGACCAACGGCGTCGCGCTCGACGCCGTGAAAGAGCTGCTCGAACTCCTTGATCCCGAGGAGCCTTCGGAATTCGACGCTTATCTGAACTACTACGACGTCGGCTCGGAGCCGTCCGACGACCTGCTCGCGGCGGTCAACGCGCTGGTTCCCAACGCCGCGCTCGTGAAAATCGACGCGAAAACCAAGCAGTTGCTCGTCATCGGCACGGCGGTCGAGCACAAAACGATCGCCGACAGCGTCGAGAAACTTGCCAAAACTTACGGATCTTCCGACCTTCGTCTGATCCCCTACCCCGTCTACGGCATGGACGTCGAAGATCTTGTCGCGTCGATGACCAAGGCGTATCCTTCCGCGCAATTTGACGCGGACGTTCGCGGCGGACGTATTCTCGCTCGCGCCACGCTCGACGATCACGTTAAAATTTCCGAAGAAATCGCGCGAATCAACTCAGAGTCGGGGGAAGTCGATCCCGAAAACCCTAATAAACCGGACGCGATCGAAAACGCGCCCGGTCCAAGAGTCGTCGTTTACGAAGTGGAAAACGCGACGATCGCCATGCAATTGCGCGGCGTCGTAACCTCGCTGTTCCCCGGCGTCGAAGTGTTCGGCGGAAGCAGCCAGGCGGCGTACGGAACCCGTCCTCTCGCCAAACAGAAAGTGACGATTCTGGCCAACGGTCGCGAGCATAAGATGATCGCGTCGATTATCGAATCGCTCAATGAGAAAAGCGACGACGAACTCGTCTTCGCGATCTATCCCTACGGGGAAGCCGAAGTCGGCGCGGTCGAAGCGCTCGTCGGCAATATTATCCCCGACGCGATGGCCGTGCCGGGTTCCGCTCCGGGATTCGGCGGCGCCGGCGCTTACGGGCCGCGATATATGCGCATGCAACAAAGCCAGATGTTGCAAACAATGAGAACGACGCGAATGAACAGCGGATATCAGTCGAGTCCCGACGCGCCGATTCCGTTCTATCGCGTCGACGAAAAGACCAAGACGGTCGCCGTTCTCGCTAAGGAAGAATCGCACGAACAGATCCGAACCGCGCTGGAAAAACTCGCCGTTCTCGACGTCAACGAAGCCAAGTCGATTACGAAAGTCTATCGTCTTGCCGCGCCGCTCGCGTACTCCGTTTCGCAATTCGCGCCGCAAGTGAGCCCTTCGGTCGTCGCAACGCCTACGTCGGCGTACGAACTCGTCGCGTTCGGCCCTGAAAAAGATATGGAAGAATTCGACAAAATGATCGAAGGACTCAAAGACGGCGGCGATTTCGACAAGGGGATTCGCCGAATGCGTCTGTTCCATATTCCCGGCGATTCGCGCTATAATCGCGACCGTATGGTCAACATTATCAACTCGAACTTCGCGACGCTGGGCGTCTCGGCGTATCCGGGCGCGATCAGCGACCAGGTCATTACCTGGGGGCTCGACACGCAACTCGACGCCGTCGCGGATTTTCTCGAACAAATTTTCGCCGAACCCAACGAATCGACCTATAAAACCTATCCGATTTCCCATACGGACCTCGACACGGCGTGGGAACTTCTGGCGATGGTCTGCCCCAACCTGACGATCACGCCGAACTACGAAAAACGCGCGTTGGTTATTTACGGCACGCCCGAACAACACGCCGCGTGCAAGGCGGCGCTCGAGGCGTACGACGTTCCCTCTCAACCCGAGGTCGCGTTGCGACTGGCGACGTACACCTGGGACGACGCGACCACCTACTGGCCCGTCTACTCCGAACTGCACGCCTATTTCGACCAGTACGATCCGGTCATCGTTCCTTCCTATACGGACTACGAATTTGTCGTAACGACGACGGAAGCGATTCATGAAAAGATCGCCAAGTACCTGGAAATGCGCCGCAAGGATCAGGCGGAACGTTCGTATCAGCTCCGATCGTACTACTTAAAGGAAGTCAACTTCTCGAAGATCGCGCAAATCGTCCCGGCGCTTCTTCCGACCGTCGCGCTTTATCCCGGCAAAGGCGCCAACGAAATCTTCGTGATCGCCACGCCTATGGATCACGCCAAATTCGAGCGAACGTTAGCTCAGTTGGAATCGGTTCCCGAAGGAGAACAAGCGGACGGAATCGCGCCGAAGATCTACGAGACGTCCGCTCCGGCCATGACGATCGCCATTTTGCAACCTCAGTTGCCGGGCGCGGTGATGTACGCGCTCACGGGCCGTCGTCTCGTCGTCTGGGGCAGTAAAACGGATCACGCGTACGTGGAAAAAGCGCTCGAAACGACCGGCGAAGCGTTTCCGACCCCGGTGTTGAAGCGCTATCCGCTCGTTCATATCCGCCTGGCGGACGTGCTTAACTATTGCACGTACAACTTTAGCGGCGAAGGCTACTTCTTCTCGTCGACGTCCGGCGACCTCATGGTCTCCGCCGTTCCCGCAGTGCACGAGCAGATTGCTGCGATGCTCAAGGAAATGGACGTCGAGAATCCCGAGGAAGCCCGGTACTATCCGGTCGCGTACGACGTGAGCGACATACCCGCCGCGTCGTTGCCGTATGTGTCGCAGGCAATTCAAAGCATTTCGATCGAATGCGTTCAGCTTCCGACGTCGACGCCCGGTTTTATCGTGATTTACGCGCGTCAGGGCGAGCACAAGAAGATCAAAGAGATCGTCGACGAAATGCTCAAGAACCGCCCGAGCGCCACGCAACGCATGGTCGCTTACACGGTTAGACGCATGACGCTCGCGCAACTGTCGCAACTCCTTCTCCCGCTGTATCCCAATATCAAAATCGGCGCGGGAACGAGCGCAAACCAGATTGTCATTCTTGCCAAAGAAGACGAACACGCCAAAATCTCCGCGCTAGTCGACCAGCTCAACGATGAGCGTGACGACGGCATGACCTCGCGCGTCTATCGTCTTCGAAATTCGCAACTTGCTGTCGCGCAAACCGCGATCATGACGATGTATCCGCAAGCGACCGTCGTCATCGACCAGATGTCGCGCTCGGCGCTCGTCAAAGCGTATGAAGACGAACATAAGAAGATCGAACAGCTCGTTAACGAGATCGACGAAAAAGACCCCGAGCGCAACACGTCGTTCAAAGTCTTCAACATCGGCTCGCTCAACTTCACGCGCCTTATCGCGGCGCTGCGCAACTTCTACAGCGGCGACCCCGGCTTCCAGATTCAGCTGGACTCCTCGAGTCAATGTCTGATCGTGCGCGGCACGGCGATTCAACATAAGCAAGTGGAAGAACTTATCGAAGAGGTTCGCGCCGGCGGGCTGGCCGATCCGGAATCGTACATGCAGTCGTACGCGATCAAGAACTCCAACGCGCTCACGTCGCTGTACTCGGTCTTCTACGAACAGGGCCGCGATATCAACATGTATCGCGACTACTCCACGGGCAAGTTGATCGTCATCGGACGTCCCGAAGAGCATAAGCTCGTTCAGGACATTCTCGACGTCGTCGCGCCTGAAGAGACGGAACTCGCCGTGTTCGATCTGGTTTACGTCGATCCGTCGACGGCGCGTCAGGTCTTCGCAATGATCGAAACGGACGGCTCTTACGTCGACGTGCGTCTGGACGCCGCGTCGAACCAGCTGTTCATTCGCGCCACGCCTGAGAAACTCGAAGAAATTCGTCAGGTCTTGATCAAGATGGGCGAAAAAGGCCTGTCGAAGATGAAGCCGTTCGCAAACACGACCGAACGCGTCGGATCGTCGACCAACGGCCGACGCATCTATATGCGCGACAACGAGAAGCGTCAGGAAGAAGACGCTCAAAAGCAAGAGTCGGACAATATCGATTTGTCGAAACTCGAGCCGCTGACGCCCGCGACGCTTCCGGTCCAGACGGACGATTCAAACGTCGCCGTCGCGCCGATTGCGCAAACGCCTTCCGTTCAGGTCCAGGAAAGCTCCGGCCCGATGCGTTCGATGACGATCACCGGCGGCGACGCCGCGCAGGTCGTTCAGGAAGCGCTTAAGAACTGGACGTTGAACAATCCCGTCACCGTCGTCAACGGCGACGGCGGAATCGTTCAGGAAAAAGAAGAGGCTGCGCCGCAACCCGCGCCCGCGCCGGAAGTTCCGGCGACGGAAAACGCGCCCGTCGACGAGCCGAAGCCCGCCGAAGAGCAGGCTCCGCAACCGCCCGTCGCGGCGACCGTTTCCTCCCTTCTCTTCTCCGCGAATCGTCTGCTCGTTAAGACGGCGTTTCTCGGCGCTCTCGTAGCCGACGACCCCGCGCAAGAGCAACCCAAAGCCGAAGAGCCCGCGCCTGTTCCGGTTACCGAGAACACGACCGAAGCGCCCAAAGCGGTCGAACTTCCGCAAGCGCCCGGCGTTTACGTCGTGGTCAATCCCGACGGATCGCTCCTCCTCTCGTCGAGCGACGAAGCCGCCCTCGAAGAGTTTCAGCGCAAGTTGAACGAAGCGGTCGATTCCATGAAAGCGGCCAGGTCGGCGGATCAAACGCCGCAGACGCCCGAAACGACGGCGCCCGCGAACGAACTTAACGTTGCGATCGACGATTCGGCGCCCGCGCCTCAAAACGACGAAGGAGCGGAAAGCGACGAAAACGGAGCTTCTCTTCTCGCCGATCCGAACGGGTACCTTTCGTACATGACCGAAGAGAATCTTGCGAAGTCGAAAGAACGCGTCTTGATGGACAGCCGCAATTACACGGTCTTCCGCGTCGAAAACGTCGGCGTGCAACAAATTGTTCCTCTGCTGCAAACGTACATGGCGGATCGCATTAATCGACGCGCCAACGACTACGGCTACTACTCAAGCACGGGCATCAACGTTCAAACGATCGGCTCGGGAACGCAGCTGTCGTTCCAGCCCGACGTCGCGCTCAACACCCTCATGGTCTACGGCACGCGAGCCGACCGCGAAGCGGCGGGCGCGTTGATCGTAGTCCTCGACAACACGGACCTCTTCCCGCAACCGATCACCAAGCCTTATAAAATCAAGGTGGAAAACACGTCCCCGACGCGTATGGCGCAACAGGTGCTCAGCGCGTTTTCGCGCAAGTTCCAGACGACGCTGCTTCCGGGCAATTTGACGCCGAGAATTATGCCGAACGTCGCCACGGGCACGCTCGAAGTCTACGCGCCCGATTCTCTTGCAAAAGAGATTGAAGAATTCGTCAAGGAGATGGACAAAGAGATTCTGGAAGACAGCGTTCGCAAAGTGCGCGTCGTCCCGTTGGAATCGATCAACTCGAAAGTGCTCGCGCAGTACCTGACCAACCTCCGCACGCAACAGGTCGCGCAGCAGATGCTTTCCACGCCCTATATCGGCATGACCTCCCCCATGATGAATCCGCAACTTAGAGCGGGCGTGATGGGCGGCATGGGCGGCGCTTACGGCGGCGGCGCGATGTACAACGCCGCGGCGCGTCAACGCAATATGATGTTGATGGGCGGCGGCTACGGCGGAAATTACGGCGGCGCGACGTTTGTTCCCGGCGCGGCGATCGTACCGGGCGCCGGCGGCGCTACGCCCGCCGCTCGTACGCGCGGGATGTAGTCTCGTCCGACAAAGAGTTTCAACAAATCAAACAGTCGAAACGGAAGCTCCGCGTCAGGCGACCCGTTTCGGCTGTTTTTTCATAACAAGGGCCTACGCTATGCGACCTCAACCGTATACGTCCGAAGATTTTTCGATCAACCCGCTCATGTTCTACTACGAGGTTACGCGCGCGTGCGATCTCGTGTGCAAGCATTGCCGCGCGTCCGCGCAGGAAGACGCCGCGCCCGACGAGCTCTCGACGGAAACCGCGCTCGCGCTCCTCGACGACGTCGCGCGCTTTCCGCGCAAGCCGACGATCTGCTTTACCGGCGGCGATCCGCTCAAACGCGCCGACTTATTCGACTTAATTCGCCATGCGACCGACCTGGGAATCGGCTCCGCGCTAACCCCTTCGGCGACGCCTCTGGCGACGTTCGACGCGTTTAAAAAAGCTAAAGAGGCGGGCGTTTCCGCGATCGGATTGAGTATCGACGGCCCAAACGCCGAAGTTCACGACGCGTTTCGGGGATTCGAGGGCAGCTTTCAAAAAGCGCTCGAAATGTTGCGGTACGCGCGCGACCTGGAATTGCCGGTTCAGGTCAACACGTCGATCACGCGCCGCAACGCGCATTTGGTCGACGAGATCGCCGAAATGCTCGCCGACAAAGGAATTATGATGTGGTCGGTATTCTTCCTCGTCCCCGTTGGGCGCGGCGTGGAAGAGATTCGTATTTCTCCAAAAGAATATCGCGAAGTCTTTGCGAAGCTCTACAAACATTCGCAGACGAAGCCGTTTTCGGTCAGAACGACCGAAGCGCCGCACTACAGAAGGTTTGTGATGGAACAGGGCGGCTCCCCGACGGCGGCGCCGAAGAACCGACCGAGCTTTCCGAACTCGGCGTTTGCCGCCGCGATGAAGACGCAAGCGTCGGAACAAGAAGCCAAAGCGCCGCATGAACGCGGTCGCGCGCCGCTGGGCGTTACCGACGGGCGCGGGATTATGTTTGTCGGCCATAACGGCGAAATCTATCCCGCCGGGTTCCTCCCGGTTCTATGCGGAAAATTCCCGACCGATTCGGTCGTCGACGTCTATCAGAACCATCCGACGTTCAAAGCGCTCCAGAACCCCGACAACTATCATGGAATTTGCGGTCAATGTTCGTTCCGCCATTCGTGCGGCGGCAGTCGATCCCGCGCCTACGCCGTTACCGGCGACTACCTCGGCCCCGAGCCCGACTGCGACTTCGAGACGGCGACGTCGCCGCTGACGGATCGCGCTACCGCGCGGTCCGACGGCGGACTCCCGGATCGCGCTACCGCGCGGAACTAGAATAACCGCTCCCGTTGGTCGCTGCGCGACGCCGGACTCCCGGTTCGCGCTACCGCGCGGGTCCGAAGCCGGACTGGCAGTTCGCGATTCCGCGCGGAACTGAACAACCGCTCCCGTTGGTCGCTGTCCGACGCCGAACTCCCGGTTCGCGCTACCGCGCCGGTCCGACGCCGGACTCCCGGTTCGCGCTACCGCGCGAAACTAAAATACCCGCTCCCGTTGGTCGCTGCGCGACGCCAATCGCCGCAGGCGCGAGCCGCCGTCTGTAGACGGCGGATATGACAAGCAAGGCGCCGCGCGGATTCATAAGAGCCGCCTTATTTCCAACCGCCCTCTTTCAAATACGGTTTCATCGCCTCAAATCGCATGTCGAGCTCCGCGATTTGGAAGTCGTTGAGTTTGAAATCGGAAATAATCGGCTTTTCGGGAATCGAACTGTTCGGGCCGTATTCGCGGGAGAGTCGGTTCTTAAAGACGCCGCGCTTCTGCCAGATGTACAAGGTGAATCCGCGAAGACTGTTTCCGCCGATCGACTCGCGCATATTGAGCATTAAAACCAATTTACTGTACGCGCCGGCGGCGGCGAGCACGTCGCCCGCCTGGTAGTTGCGCCAGACGGCGGCCAGAACGTCCGCAAAGGGCGCGCGTTCGGTAATTAAGCCTTCGGTTCCCAGTCGGAGCTGATAGAGCCACGCGTGTCCGCCCATCGCCGAGAAGACGCGCTTGATATCGGGCTTGGCCGCGACAAGCTTCTGCATCCTCGCTTCAATTGGCGCCGACTCCTCTTTGACGTATCCGAAATAGGGCGACTCTTTGCCCAGCTGAATCAACAGCTCAAGGGACGGCGCGGGGCCCTTGTATTTCGTGCCGCCCGACGTCTGAATGATCACGGGCCGATTGACGACTTTCATGAGCGCGCGCCAGTAGTCGGCAAGGTCCTCTTCGGTCTTGCCGTCGTCGGGCGGGCGGGAAATAATCGCGGTCGGCTCGAGCTCTTCCGCCTTTTTCGCGTAGACGAGCATCTCGTCGATATCTTTGCCCTGAACGCCCAGACAAAGCGCCGTCTTGCGTTCTTTCATCGTCGCCGCAAGAACTTCCATTCCCTGCATTTTCTCGTCCATCGTCAGAAGATCGACCGCGTCCCCGGCTTGCGGCCAGATCATGCCGGGGCTTTCGCACCAGTCGACGAATTTCGCCTGATCGGCGAGCGTTTCGTAATCGACCTCCCCCGACTCGAGGAACGGAGTCGACAAAATCGGAAACGGTCCGCGAACGCGCGGATCGCCGATAACCTCGCGTTGCGCGTTGGTCGCGCCTTCTTCTGCCAAAACTTGTGAATCGGCGTGTTGCGTAAACGAGTCCGACGCGGCGACGCCCAGCGCGCCCGCCGTCAAGGTCCCCAGAAAACTACGTCGTGAATATTTGCAGTCAGCCATGTCGCGTCCTTATTTAAAAAGCGTCTAAAATTTCTTATCATTACAATAAAAGCGCCGCGTTAAATTCAATTAAACGTCGGCACGACAAACGGTTCGCGATAGTCGATCGTCAGCAGTTTCTTCGCGGCGTCGGCGTATTCGCCTTTGATTCCGGCGGTTCCGTCGTATTCCAGGAACCGACTCGCCCGGAACGTGTCGGCGTTCATCTTAAGTCCCTGCGCGTCAAGATGTTTCTCGATATCGTCGAGCGCGGTCGCGAACGTCTCCTCGTCGTCGACCAAATCGAGCGCGTCTTTTTTCGAATACGGTTCCCCGAGCCTGAACGACGTATTCGCGCCGTTATACCACGTCGCCGTGTCGATTCCGACTTTCAGAGGCGCCGTCAATTTCTCGGGCGCGTTTTGCAAAACGCAGTCGACGAAATTCTGAATGTGCGGGCCCGGCCCGATATGCTCCGCCGTCGCAGTAAACTCGCGAATTTGCTCGCCGTTTTCGTCGAACGCAACCGCGCCGCCCCAATGCTTTTCGTAACGTCCCCCTTCGCAGAAGACGGTATAGCCGCTCGTCGGCCCCGCGCACGCGCCGGCGGTTTTCGGATTCGCTTTGTCCGGAAGATTCGAAATGCAGAAAACGACGGGAATTACGCCCGTGTCGAAAAAGATCGCAAATTCGTTGGGCGAGTCCCCCGCGTCGTCGTAGCCAATGCGCGCGCCGACCGACATAACGCGTTTCGGCGCGCCGATTTGGTCGAAGAAAACGTCGTTGCGGCAGTCGTCGAGCAGATGCGCGCCCCAATTGCCCGTCTCCCCGTTCCCGGTGCGCCAGTCCCAGTGCCAGTCGTAATGAAGCGAATTGCGATAGATCGGCGTCTCGGGCGCGGGGCCGAGCCACATGTTGAAATCGACCGTCTCGGGCGGAACCAACGGCGTCGCGCGCTTGCCGATCGCGTTGCGCGCGAAGAATCGACTCACGCGAACCGACTTAATTTTGCCAAGCGCTTTTTCTTCGTGCAAAAAGCGTTTCGCTTCCGGATGATGCACCGGATCGCTTCGCATTTGCGTGCCGATCTGGATCAATTTGCCGTACTTCTTCGCGGCGGCGACAAGTTGTTCCCCCTCACAAAAGTTCAGGCAGACCGGCTTTTCGAGATAGACGTTTTTTCCCGCCTGCATCGCCCAAATCGCGGCCAAAACGTGCCAATGGTTGCACGTGGCGATCATGACCGCGTCGACGTCCGGATCGTCGAAAACGGCGCGCATGTCGGAGCCCGCGTTCTTCGCGTCGGGGACCTTTTTGCACGTCTCGGCAAGGCGCGCGGAATCGGCGTCGCACAGCGCGACGAGCTCCGCGTTGGGTATGTTCGGAAAGAACGTCGTCAAAAAGGAGCCGCGCCCCCCGCACCCGACAAGCGCGATTCGCAATTTGTCCTTAGGCGGCTCCGCCAAAACGAAGGGGGACGAAACCAACAAGCTCGAAAGAGTCAGCGCGCTCGCGCCGAAAAATTCGCGACGATTCATTTTTTTCATGACAGACAACTCCGGCGACATCGCGGCGCGACGCCTTCATAAAACGCGGGAAAAAACGCTTTGCTCAAACGAGCGACGGCACGACAAACGGCTCGCGATACCTGATCGTGAGAAGCTCTTTCGCCGCGTCGGCGTATTCGCCCTTGATTCCGGAAGTTCCGTCAAGTTCGAGGAACCGGCTCGCTTTGAACGCGTCGGCGTTCATGGCGATTCCCTGGGCGGCAAGATGTTTTTCCAAATCGACAAGCGCGGTCGCGAACGTTTCGTCGTTTCCAAGCAGGTCGAGCGTCTCTTTTTTCGAATACGGCTCGCCGAGTCGATGCGCGGCGTTCGCGCCGTTGTACCACGCGGCCGTGTCGACGCCCGTTTTAAGAGGCGCGTTCAACTTCTCGGGCGCGTTTTGCAAGACGCAGTCGACGAAGTTCTGAACATGGTAGACAGAGCTGATCGCCTCGTGGGTCGCCGGGAAATCGCGAATCTTCTCGCCTTTTTCGTCAAACGCGACGGCGGAACCCAGCTGTTTCTCGTAACGTCCGCCCTCGCAAAAGACGGTATAGCCGCTCGACGGCCCGGCGCAGGAGCCCGCCGTTTTGGGATTCGTTTTGTCCGGAAGGTTCGAGACGCAGAAAACGACGGGAATCAGACCGGTATCGTAGAAGATCGCCGTTTCGTTCGGAGTCTCTCCCGCGTCGTCGTAACCGACTCTTGCGCCGACGGACAAGACGCGTTTGGGCGCGCCGATTTCGTCCAGAAAAACGTCGTTTCGACAGTCGTCGAGCAGGTGCGGGCCCCAGTTGCCCGTCTCGCCGTTCCCGGTGCGCCAGTCCCAATGCCAGTCGTAATGGAGCGAATTGCGATAGATCGGGCCTTCGGGCGCGGGGCCGAGCCATAAGTTAAAGTCGACGCTCGCGGGCGGAACCAACGGCGTTTCGCGCTTGCCGATTCCGGAACGCGCGGCGAACCGGCTGATTCGAACCGATTTCATCTCGCCAAGTTCTTTTTGGACGCGCAGGAAGTTCTTCGCTTCCTGATGATGCTCCGGATCGGTTCGCAGTTCCGTGCCGACCTGAACGAGCTTGCCGTATTTCTTCGCGGCGGCGGCAAGTTGTTCTCCTTCCCAGAGATTCAGACAGATCGGCTTTTCCAGATAGACGTCTTTACCGGCCTGCATCGCCCAGATCGCGGCGAGCGCGTGCCAATGATTGCACGTCGCGACCATGACGGCGTCGACGTTCGGATCGTCGAAGACGACGCGCATGTCGGCCCCGCAATTTTTAGCGCCGGGCGTTTTTTTACACAAGGCGGCGACGCGTTCGGAATCGGGATCGCACAGCGCGACGAGTTCCGCGTTCTGAATCTTTGGGAAACAGCCCGCCAAGAACGTTCCGCGTCCGCCGCAACCCAGAAGAGCAGCGCGCAATTTGTCTTTGGGCGGCTCCGCCAACACGGCGGGAGAAGCCAAAAGAGAGCCGGAAAGAGCCAGCGCGCCAAACGCGCCTGAATAAAGGAATTCGCGTCGGTTAAGTTTTCTCATGATCAATCGCTCCAACGACGCCGCGGCGCGACGCCTTTCATAACGGGGAAAGGACACGCGCCGCGACTTAGCGAACGCGTCCGATTAATTCGCCGTTAATTGTACTCGTCGACGACCCCGATTTCAACAAACGGGCGATAAAAAACGTTTTTTCACTCGCGCGGCTCTTCACGATCCCCGACAAATCGTTTCTTCTTTTGAGGTTGCGGCCCGAATTTGTTCGGTCCCTGGGTTCCTCTCCACAATGAGACGACCAGGATAAACAAGCCGACAATCCCGGTGAAGAAATCGACGCCCGTCCAATACCATTGCGGAAGATAGTCCATGAAACGCGAATGCCATTCTTCGCTGAAAAGCAGCGCGGTGTTCGACAGAAACCCCTGAACGGAGCCGGGACAATTGAAATTGAACAGAAAAAAGAGCAAAACGACCAAAATCCAGCCGGGAAGTCCGACGTCGTGAAACCGTCGAACCGCCGCCGCCAAAAGCGCGACGCCAAGAATGAAAGCGAGCCCCATAAGCGGCGGCATGACAAAAAAGGCGATAATAAGACCCTGAATCGAAAAACCGTCCTAGGGGCCAAGCAAATACTGAACCAGCATGCACGCGGCGACAAACGCGCAAAGAAGAAGGAGACACGCAAAGAACGCCGTCAAAAGAAAGAGCCAAAATTCCGAACGGGTCGCTCTGCCGTCGAAACAAAGAGTCTTTTCCCGAAAACGAGCGATCTTCTGCAGTATCCCAATCCCCGTTCTTTCCGCGACGGGCTCAAGTCGCGTCCAACAATTCGGGCAAAAAGGGGCGTCGTCGACGTCTTTTCCGCATCGTTCGCAACGCTTCGTCATTGTTCGTTAATCCTGTCGTCAAATGGAATCGCCGGCGATTTCGGCCTTTTTGTCGGCGCGGGGCCGTACTTGTTCGGACCGCGCGTTCCCGGCCATAACAGAACGATTGCGAACAGCGCAATCGCCTCCAAACGCGCGAACGGCGCTACGTTCCAATACCAGTAGGGAGCCCAATAAACGTTGTCCGACGGAAGAAGATAAGCCCCGTATTTTAGGTAGTTATACGCTCGCAAGGCCGGCGGCAATAGCGGATTAAACGGATTGAAACAGCTTAAAACCAAAAGACAGGCGAACAAAGTCCAGCCCGAAAGCCCGACGTCGTGAAGCCGTCTAAAGACAGCCGCAGAAACAGGCGTCAGCAGATAAAAGAACGCGACGATCCAAAACAACGTTAAAATATCGTAGCCGTCAAGCGGTCCAAAAACGAGCGCGGGGACGACAAACCCGAGAAAAAACAAACTCGGACAAAAGAACCAAAACTCCCTGCGGCACGCGCGACCGTCGAAAGACGCGTATTTTTCCGACAGGCAGATTGTTATCGCGCGACCAAACCCCGGAATCTCGGGCGCGGCGACGGAAGAAGCGTCGCGTTCTTCTTTATCGTTTGAAGTCATTGCGTCTGCGCGTTTTCCAAGGAACGTTTCCCGTACCTGTTCGCGCCGTTCTTTCCCGGCCATAAAAGGACGACTATCAGAGTCAGAACGACAATCCACGTCGCAAAATAAGTCTCGGGACAGCGATAGTCGAACATATCGATTCTATCCGCGCCGAAAAGTTGCAGAACGACGTTCAGCGGCGACAAGGCGAACATGGTCAACGTACTTCCTGGATTGAGCAGGAATATAAGGAGAAAGAAACCGAAGCAGGACCAGCCCGGCAGACCGACGTCGTGAAACCTTCGAACGGCCGCCGCCAGAATTAACAGTCCCCCAAGCAACGTCCCAAAAGCGAGAGCAAAAACGGCGGCTTGAGCCAAATAATAGTGAACGTCGCGAGGCTGATCGATCCTCGTGGCCGTTATAAAGCCAAAGCAAGGCGGAAACAATAGAAACCACCAGGCGGCGCAAACCGTCAGACTGACGCCCCAAAACTCGGCTTGATCCGCCCTTCCTCGGAAAGAGAAGAGCCTTCTTAATAATCCCCTTTTCGGTTCGTTAGCGTTCCCGGAAGAGAACGTCGACTCGTTCGTCGGCGCCGCGACGGCGATATCCGCTACGGTTTTTTCGTCAGATTGCGTCATGATCATACCCTTTCAATAAAAACAAAAGCCGCGTTGACAACGACGTTCTATGATTTTCCCCTCTGTCGGGGTTGAGATCCGTATTTGTTCGGTCCGCGAGTTCCCGGCCATAGACCTAAGAACAATATAAGGCAAACCGTCGTCAACTGGAACGCGCCAGACCAGTAAATAAAGAACGAATTGGAATCAAACGACAGGCCGCAGAGCCTCGCCAAATT
>JAFZNK010000210.1 GCA_017550965.1 Thermoguttaceae bacterium | reverse complement strand
GGGGGAAGGTAACGCCGTGCGAATCTTTGTCGCCGCGCCTCGACAAGGAGACGACCGCTTTAATTTAGCGTCCGTCGTCGACGTCCTAGGCGTCGGTTCGTCAAACGCGTTCGCGCCGCGATCAGACGGAATGGGCTACTTCTTCACGACGGACCGTCCGCTTTATCAAGAAGGAGAAACGGCGTTCTTTAAATGCTGGATTCATCCCAATCTACTAAAAGAACTCGACAAACGTGAAGTCTCATACTGCGTTTACGATTCGTTTGGAAAATCGGTCGTTCAAAAATCGGGAATACCCCTCGATCGTTTCGGCGCCTTTTCCGACTCCTTTGTAATACCAGTCGACGAATCCAGTCGTCGGCCTTTCTTCTCACAGTTTGTCGTCGATATCGGCGACGAATTCAGCAATGACAATCAATCGGAAAAATTCGCGCGTTCCTCGGAAGACTACGTCGCGAAGTCAGCGGGTATTGGCGATAGGACGCCAAGGAACGCGAGGCGTTTCAAGCGTTGCCTGGCGGGCGGAACTATTTGCGCCGAGCACATTGACTTGGAACAACTTCTGAAGATCAACGTCGAACCGCTAAGCGAGTCCGTTAAACTCGGCGAACCGTTAAGCGTTATGATTTCCGTCGCGCAGAATAACGGCGAGCCGGTCCAAGAGGGAACCGTGCAATGCCAACTCGAGGCGACTCCCAATCCGCCGCAAAGCGGAGACGACGCTCTAAAAGCCTGGGATTGGTACTATAGCCAAAGACCAAGCGCTCCTTTCAACCCCGAAAAGAGAACGATCGCAACGGACGACGCCAATCTCGACGCAAATGGGCGCCTTGAAACGGCGTTCAGCACGTCCCTCGACGCGCTCTTCTATCCAACCGGCGCGCGAACCTACGCGCTCTCGATTACCGCAAGAACGCCCGACGGAAAATTCGGCAAGATACGGCAAGACTTCACGCCCGAAACAAAAGAGGTCGAACCGCCTCCGGCAAGGGTCTCGCCTTTTAAGTTCCAAGTTGAACCGAGCGTCGTCTTCCCGGGTCAAACGGCGACGGTGCGCGTTCAAGGACCGCGCGACGGCAAAGCGCTAGCGCGCGTCGTCGACCGTTACGGTTACGATCTGCGCAAACCAGAAATATTAACCTTTAAAGACGGCAAACTCGAAACGACGATCGACGTCGACGAGAGAATGGTCTCCTTCTTTGAAGTTGAGATTTATTCCGTCGCGAGCGGTCAACTCGACTGCGCAAAGGTTTCGATCTATGTTCCTCCGAAGGATCGATTCTTAACTCTAACGCTCGACTACGACCAATCGCAAGTCCAGCCCGGCGCTAAGATCAAGGCGCGACTCCTACCGCCGACCGACGGCGACGGCGCGCCAATCGACGTCTCCGTCTTCGCCGCAGGATATGACGCGACGCTCGACGTGGCCCCGATTACGGAGAAATATCGCGACGACCCGAGGAAAACAATGACGAAAACTGACGTCGTTCGTATCGGAAACGTCCTTACCAATCTCGCCTCATCGATAACGCCGATACTAAGCGCGAATAAAATGAGTCTCATGCCCGCCTTCCACTCGCCAGATTCACGCGCGTTCGTCCTTCTCGAGACGTCCGATTTCGCGCGCTTGTTCAACGCCAATACGGCAACGTATGGAGCGTCAGGTTACGACGGCAATTTCGTGAAACAATCCGCGCCAATTCAAATGGGCGGCGTCGATTACCTTCAAAAGTCGCCGAACTGCTCCAAGTATGAATTCGTGCTTGAAGCCGGACAAGACGCCGAATTCGAGGTTGCGATTCCTGCCGACGGCGCTGACGCGGTCGTCGAAGTCGTAGACGTCGACGAGCAAGGGCGCGTTGGCTTCCTGCGCGAAAGAATTGCGACGAAGGAAACGGTCGATCACGTCAATAAGGAGGCGCAGAAGTAAGCCAAACGAAACGCGGAAAGAGTTGGCGTATTGATAACGTAAGCGGGCTTGATTCTCGCTCTGTCGGTTGCGTCGCCGCCGTCGCATGAGTTGAACGAAACGCCGCTCGACGCCCGACGCATTGCCGG
>JAFZNK010000024.1 GCA_017550965.1 Thermoguttaceae bacterium | reverse complement strand
TATCCCGTTCTCGTCGATCCGGGCGTTATCGACACTCAATTCCGTCTTTTGGACCCGGAAGCCGCCGCTGAAGCTCGTAAAGAGATTCTCAAAAAATCCGTCAAACAGGCGCCCGGCAAAGCGGGCAGCGCGATGCGCGCCGGCATGACCGGAGGTTCCGGCGGCATGGGCGGCGGTATGACTGGCGGCATGGGCGGAGGTATGTCCGGCGGCATGGGCGGCGGTATGTCGGGAGGTCTTACGGGCGGCATGTCCGGCGGCATGGGCGCGGGCATGAGCGCGATGAACAATCAGATCGCCAGCCAGCTAAGCCCCGATAAGATTCTCAATTTGAACCGTTACGATTTCACGCTCCAGTTCGTTTGGATGGAAACGCCGCCGAGCGACCGCGACGCGCGTCGTAAAGCCGCGGAAGAAGCGGCGAAAGAAGCCGCCGGCGAAACCTCTGCGGAAAGCTCTGCGGACGACAATTCTGCCGCCGGTTCGACCGCCGCCGTCGACGTCGTCGATACTGCCGACACGACGACTTCTGCCGACGACGCTGCGGCTCCCGCCGACACGACGACTCCTGCCGACGACGCTACAGCTCCCGCCGACGACGCTACGGCTCCCGCCGCCGACGGTGCGGCTCCCGCCGACGCGACGACTCCCGCCGCCGACGCTACAGCTCCCGCCGATACGACGGCGCCTGCCGACGCGACGACTCCCGCCGAGGACGCTACAGCTCCCGCCGACGACGCTGCGGCTCCCGCCGACGCGACGAATTGATTGACTCAGAATCGGCGCGGATCGGTTTGATTCCGCGCCTTTAACGAATAGCGACGCGTCCCGATCGTTGGCGCGTTCTTGTTGCGATTAGACCGCGACGTCCCTTTATTGGACTTTCAAATAAAACAACCCTCGTCGTTTCGGGTTCGAAGCGCCGAGACAGTTTGAAAAGACGACGTTTTTTCAACGTTTCTTTTCTTACCGATTTCCCGCAAGAATTCCGAGCGGTTCCTTGACTCAGGCGCGCCGCGCCGCGTCGAGGATGCAAAGGTGATAAGAATGGCAAAAGCTAAAGGCAATTTCAAACCGGAGGATCTTAAAAAGTATTCTTTTTGGATTGTCCTTCCGTTGATAGTCGTGCTTGCTCTTGTGTTTACTTTTTTGGCTAAGGGCAAGATCAAAAAGGACTATCAGGCGATAACCGAAGCGATCACGGCGGCCAAGAAGGGCGTCGACGACGTTGCGAGCAACTCGAAGCACCCCAACGACAACACGATCAAGGCGATTAAAGCGGAAACCGGAGTTCTTTCGGACAACGTTTATAACGCGTGGGAGTTGATGTATCACGACCAAAAGGTGCGAAACCGCTGGCCGCGCCAACTTTCTCGCGAGTTCCTTGATCTTGTCGAGAACAAGTTGAAGTGGAAAGACCCGATCGGCGTCGGCAAGCCGTACCTGCTCGAAGACTACGGGTTCTTCATTGCGAACCATCTGCCCGACCTTCTCGTCGAAATGAATCGTCGTCGTTGCCAGGTCAAAGAGTATAAGCTCCTGAAAAAGAACGAGATGTCGTTGCTTGGAATTCAAGGGCTTGAAGAACGGTTCTGGCCCGTGTATGTTTCGACCGACGCCGACGGCAATAAGATTACGTACGTCGCGATCTATTCCGACCTTGAAAACGAGAAATCGCCGATTACCGACGTCTTCCTCTACGACGTTAAAAAGGACCTTGTCACCGTCGTCGACGACAGCCAGTTGCGCGACGAACTCAAAGCGATAACCGACCCGGAACCCTATTACCGCGACGTCGATCCGTGGATCATGGATCCGAAGAACATGATCATGTACGGCGTCAACGATTCCCAGCTTCAATCGATTATGCAGGCGATCTCGTCCGCCGGCGCTGAAGGCGGCGCAGGCGGCATGGGCGGCGGCATGATGACCGGCGGCGTTTCCGGCGGCGGCATGGGCGGAGGCATGGGCGGAGGCGTTTCCGGCGGCGGCGCGGGCGCGCGCGGTTCGATGGGCGGCTCCGGCGGCATGGGCAGTATGGAAGGCGGCATGGGCGGATCGACTCTCGCGGGGCTTGGCATTGGCGCCGTGCCCGGCGACGGATATGATCCCGCCGTCGAGCAAGTGGCCGGAACGTCTCTTGAAGAACTCGCGGGCGGCATGAGCGGCGTCGGCGGAACCGGCGGCATGACCGGCGGTCGTACGGGCGGCATGACCGGAGGAATGACCGGGGGTATGACAGGCGGCATGACCGGAGGACGCGCCGGCGGTATGACCGGCGGTCGTACGGGCGGCATGGCCGGAATGACCGGCGGCGTTTCCGGCGGCGGCATGGGCGGACGCACCGGCGGCATGGGCGGTATGGGCGGCATGGAAGGCGGCGGCGCGGCCGTCGAAGATCCTTCCTGGTCTCAAAAATTCTTCCCCGGCTTGCCTCCTTACAAAGAGCGTCGCCGAATCGTCGGCAACGTCGACTGGCCCGATCCTGAAATTTACACGTTGCCCACTTGGGAAATGACGGCGAATCCGACTTCTATCGAAGTTTGGTACGCGCAGGAAACCCTCTGGGTGTACGAAGCTCTTTTGCGCGTCGTCGCGGCGACGAACTCCGCGAAAGAAGAATATGTCGACAATATCGCCAAAGCGCCGGTTAAGTGCATCGAGCAGATGTTGATCGGTCAAAACGCGGCGATCGAATTTACCACGCTTTCGCAAACGATCGGCGACCTGACGGGCAAGAGCGCGACGACTAACGCGTTAGGTTCGGTTTCCGGCGACATGACCGGCATGATGGGCTCGGGTTCGTCCTCGAGCGCGGGGCCGATGGGGGCCGGCGGCATGGGCGGCGAAGCGTCGTTGCTTTCCGGAACCGCGGAAAACCAGGCGTTGACCAAGTTGATCATCGGCCGTTACGTCGGCGACAAAGACGATAAAAAAGATCAGCCTCTTATGGCCGACGACAAACCTCCGTTCGCCGAGTTCAATAAGATGCCCGTGTGTCTGAAGGTCGCGATCGATCAGCGCAAGATTCCCGAATTGCTCGCGAGTTGCGCGAACAGCACGATGCCGATCGACGTTCGACATATCCGCATTTGCCCCGACAACAACGTTCCGTTTGTGATGCCGATTCCGCTTGAAAACCAAACGGCGATGGGCGGCGGCATGGACATGATGGGCGGCATGGGCGCGATGGGATCCATGGGCGGCGGCATGATGGGCGGCTCCGGCGGTATGGGCGGAGGCGTTTCCGGCGGCGGTATGGGCGGCAACTCCCGCGGTTCGATGGGCGGCGGCATGGGCGGCGACATGATGGGCGGCCTGAACGGCGGCATGGGCGGCGTCGAAATTGGACGCTCCGAACTGAGCCAGTCGGAATACGGTCCCGACGCGATTCGCGTCGAGATTTATGGCGTGATCAATATCTATAACGAACCAAATAAAGAGAACTTTGCGACGGGCGCGTCCGCTGAGGAAGCCGACGCGGAAGCGCAGGCGATCATCGACAACGCGCAAGGCGACGCAACCGCCGCAAGCGACGAAAACGAGACCGACGCGACCGCGTCCGACAATACCGGCGCTCCGGCGACCGCCGCTCCGACGGAGGAACCCGCGCCGACGCCGGCTCCGGTCGAGGAAACGCCCGCTCCGGCGGACGCGACGGCTCCGGCCGATACGGCGGCTCCCGCCGACGCGACGTAACGCGCGATTTGGCTTAATTGGCGTTTCGCCGAGGCGGAACGCCAAAAGACAAAACCGAAACTTCTGAATTCGTTGTCGATAGCAAAGTAGAGAATAGTAGGGAACGCCATGTGCGCGAAATCGAAAGAAGATAAAGAAGCCAAGAAGGCCGCGGCTGCGGCGGCAAAAGCCGAGAAGGCGTCGAAGAAGGGCGCGAAAGCCAAGCCGAAGAAGAAGGCGGACGCCGGAGCGAACGAGTACAACTTCTTCCTCTTGCACGGGGAGATTGTGATCATCGCCGTAGGCATAGCGCTCTTTGGCGCGTTGGTCGCGATGGGCGGCGGTCTTGATAAATTTACGCTGACGGCCAGTCAAATCAACGACACGTCCTCTCGCGCGGAAGAGAATATCAAGAATAGCAAGCTTACGCCGAAAGAATACGACGAGTCGGTCGTGATCTTCGATTACGACAAATACGCCGAGCTTATCAAGAGCGGCGTTAAAGTCAACTCTTACGAAACCGACACGCGCTGGGAGCAGTCGTTGTTCCCGGACAAGGTGAAACGTCCGAATATCAAGCCTCTGCCGCTCGTCAATTTGAAAGCGACCGCGAGCATCGGCGCGATTATGTATAACGAAATTTCCGCGTCGAACGCGAACAATATGGGCGGCGGCATGGCTGGCGGTATGACCGGCGGCGGCATGGGCGGCATGGCTGGAGGCATGGCCGGCGGCGGTATGGGCGGCGGCATGTCCGGAGGCATGGGCTCTACCGGCGAACTCAAAGGCCGCAAATGGATCACGCTGACCGGCTCGATTCCGATTCGCGAACAGCAGGAAGCGTACAACAGCGTTCTTGGCGCCGCGCAGTACACCGACGATATTCGCGACCAGCCGCGTTACATTTACTACAAGCTCGAACGCGGCGTCGTCGAACCCAACGGCAAGACGACCTGGTCGGAAGTCAACGTCATTCGCGCGATGAAGAAAGAAAACAACATGTGGTCCGGCGTCGGTTCCGATCAGGTTGGGTACAGCTACATCGCGCCGACCGTCTCCGGGTTCCCGCCGATGGCGATGAGTTGCCCGCCGATGGCCAATAAGCCGTTTGGCGAAGAAGTCGCCAACTTGCCGAACATTCCGCTTAACTCGACCGACCAGATCAAAGTTCAGGCGGAACAGATCAAAGAGATGAATCAGCTCATGGAAGACGTCAATAAATTTGACGAATCCGATCTTCTCAACCGCGATCCGTTCGCCGACGCGCGATCGGGCGGCATGGGCATGTCCGGCGGCATGATGGGCGGTATGTCCGGAGGTATGACAGGCGGCATGTCCGGCGGTCTAAGCGGCGGCATGGGCGACATGGCGGGCGGTATGTCCGGCGGCGTCAGCGGCGGCATGGGCGGCGAGATGGGAGGAGGAAACTCCTGGATGAGGAATCAGGACGCGATCAACAATTCCCGTCTAAAGATTCAACAGTCCGTCTCCGTCGATTACTACCTCTTCCGTTACTTCGACTTTGAAGTCGATCCCGACAAGACGTACGTCTATCGCGTCAAACTCCTGCTCGCGAACCCGAACTACGGCGTCGAGCCGCGTTTTGTCGAAGACGAGTCGAACGTGGAACAACGCTTCGTCGAGTCGGACTTCAGCGAAATCTCCAATCCCGTTTCCTTGGGCGAAGTTTCCCGCGTTTACGCGCAAAAAGTGGAAGCGTCGACCAGACCCGGCGCGGAACCGCGCATTACGCTCTCGTCGATCTATTTCGACGCCGAAGACGCGTCTGAGTCGATCGTTCAGGACCTGGCGGTTCGACGCGGTCAAGTCGCCAACTTCATGGGACAGTCTCATGATCCGGTCAACGTCTCCGGCGGCATGTCGGCGGACATGATGATGGGATACGGCGACGCGGGCGGATCGTCGTCGAAGAAGGGCAAGCCCCAGAAGAAGTCTGTCAATCACGTCTCGAACGTCTGCGTCGTCGACGCGCTGGGCGGAAATAAAATTTCCGCCGCGAAAGACTATGCGTCGCCGGGCAAGGTGCTCATCCTCGAGCCTAACGGGCTGATGCGCGTGCGCGAAGTCAAAGAGGACGCGCGCGAACTTGGCCGTTACGACGGTTCTTCGAACCAGATGGGCTTTGGAACAGGCTCCGCCGGCATGATGATGTAGCGGCGCGTTTTTCCAGGTCTTAGCGATAAAAAAATCCTCGGTCTTGCGATCGGGGATTTTTTTATGGGGTTGCGTTTGAAAACCATCGTCACGTTGGATAACGCCGGCCCACGTTCCGTAGAAACTCCTAGCTGGACGTAATGTCTCGGTTAATCGTTGATAGGAGACGCTTCGTATTTCCAATCCGACGTGTTCTCGAAGATTCTTCTCCAAAGACGTCAATAAGTTCCTCGCGCCAAGTCTTAGTTTCGTCAAAAAAAGAGGTTTTGGCGTCGCGATTGAAACGTGTTTTTTACGAAAATGCCGTCTATTTTGCATCAAAAAGACACTTTTTTCTTGTCAAAAAGCCGCGGGTGTGTAGAATTAGGAAGGATGCTTTTAAAGTTGTAACTTGCGAGGAGGTATGCTTTTTCGTTATTTGAATTTGGAATGGACGTTAGACATAAACTAAGTTCTTCAGGTTTTGTTTATGCAACGCGCCCGTTGATAAAGGGTTTCGCTACGATTAACGTTCTGTCGCATTTACAGAAACGTTAAACGTTGTCTTTGAAACGCAAGTGTCAGTCGACATATATTTTTGATAATCAAGGACGTTCGTTATTTGATAACGGCGTCAATCCCTCGAAAGGCCTATGAGGAAAGTTCTATGAATAAGAGCGGTAGGAAAACAAATCGAACGCGGCGAATGAAATCGACTGTAAAGACGACGCTTCTGCGTGTCGAAACGCTTGAATCACGCGAACTGCTCGACGCGACTGGTTACCTTGGAGCTACTTCAGACAGTCAACTTAATCCAACTTTCGTTACCACATTGGAGGATGTCTCTGCAGACGATGGGAATATTTCTCTCAGAGAAGCTATCGCCAACGCTCGAAGCGGCGACACGATAACTTTCGCAATGTCAGGAACGATCACTCTTTCCGGAAAGCAGTTGACTATATCAAAAGATATTACGATCGACGCTATGTCTGTCTGGGATTCCCAGAACAACGCTCCCGGTATTATAATTGACGCCCACGCAAAGTCCAGAGCCTTTTATATCTACAACGGTAATGGTTATGACAATAATACCGGTAAACCAATTAAAATGTTTGTTCATATAAACGGCGTTAAAGTCGTTAATGGTTTGGTTGACGAGCAAGGCGCAGGGTTTTACGCTTCTCGAACGTCGCTAACGCTTGATCATTGCGTTGTTTCTGAGAACAGCGCCACACACCCGTATTCTTCTAGAGGAGGAGGAATTTCCGCTGAAGGCGATCCTGATTGCGGCGTTTTAACAATCAAAAATAGTATCGTTTCTAATAACTTCTCTCAGCGAGAAGGGGGCGGCGTCTTCGTTCGTTCTTCGAATGTTTTAAAGATTGAAAATAGTAAAATAGTAGGTAATTCCGCGACTTATGGAGGAGGAATTGAAGCTGGATCGGGGTGCGTGACTTCGATAGAGGGCAGCGTTATTGCCGCCAATAGCGCTACCTATTACGGCGGCGGCGTCTTAACCTTCCAGGAATCCGACGTTTGTTCGTTTTCCATAAAAAACAGCACGATTTCCGGAAATTCGGCCAAATATGCGGGTGGCGTCCGCGTTTACGACAACGTCGCTTTGTATAACACGATCCTTACGATGAATCAGGGCGGCGATCTGGAAGTTGATGAAGAAAATGGTTTTTCCATCCAAAGTAGTCTTGTCAGCGTCGATCCTCAGTTTTGTTCTCCGCCCGTCTTTGTCGACGGTATTTTGACGAATCCGAACAGTCTGGATTTTCGACTAACGTCCAAAAGCGTCGCGATTGATCGCGGCGACAACTCTTACTGCGATCTAACGCAAGATTGCGGCGGTAACGCACGCGTTGTCGGCGCCTATTCTTCTCCGCCGACTATTGATATTGGCGCTTACGAATATCAAGGAACGATTGTTCCGCCAAACGACGTATATCTCGGCGTGGTAACGACCGCCGAAGACGTTTGCGATTCGACCGACGGGGTCGTTTCTCTTCGCGAGGCGTTGTTTTACGCAGACGCCGACTCTACGATAGCGTTCGATCCTTCTCTTGCCGGCGCGACCGTTCAATTGGAAGGGTGGGAACTTTGCGTGACGAAGAAACTTACGTTGGACGCGTCAAATCTTTCCGACAAGATAACGGTCGACGCCCAAGAGAGAAGCCGCGTTTTTGCTCCGCTTGACGACTGCGTTTTTAAACAGATGAGTATTGTTAACGGTAAATCAACGTACAGCGGCGGGGGCGTTTATGCGAAATATTGCAATTTAACTTTTTCCGATTGTTCTATTTCCAATAATACCGCTCGTTTTTCTTCAGACGGCGTTTACCATAATGGCGGCGGCGGGGGAATCTGTATGTTCTACGGTTCCGTAATGCTGGATGGTTGCGTTGTTTCTAATAACGCCAGCAATAATCTCGGCGGCGGCGTGTACGTTGGAAGAACCGGCAGTCTCTTGTCTGCGTCAAACAGCATATTTAGCGGCAACTCCGCTATGGGCGGCGGCGGAATTTGCACACAGTGTACGACAGATAGTCCTGAACCGCATACGGTCGCTACTGTTTCGAACAGTACTTTCGTTGGCAATACGGTTACCAGCGAAGGCGGTGGCGTATGGTCGGACGGGACGACTTCTTTTTCTTTTTCAGGATGTAAGATTTCTAATAACAACTCTCAGGGCGATGGGGGAGGTATTTACGTTCAGTATGGTTCATTAACATTTGTTGACGGCGAAATTACCGAAAACGTTTCTCATAATTATCACGGCGGCGGCGTTAGCCTTGGACATAACGGTTCAGCGCGTATTTCGAGTAGCGTGATTTCCAAAAATATCGTCGATTCAGAAGGAGGTTCCGGGGGAGGGATTTACGCAGGAGGAGGTAGCGGCGACATATCGATCGATAACAGCGAGATTACCTTTAATAAGGCGGAAGGCGGCGGCGGAATATGTATGAATAATTACAGTTCGAGCGGCGGCGCGAAGTTGACGGTGACGGATTCTACTATTTCAGACAATATCGCATATTCGGAAAGCTCTTATGAAAAATCAGGCGGAGGGATTTTTGTTCAGGACGATACGGTTGCGATAACTGGTTGTCGTGTTTTGAGGAATTCCGCCGATTCTAACGGCGGCGGGGTTTTTGTGACGGGGACAGGTTCCGTAACAGTTGCTAATAGCGTTGTTTCTGATAACGTAGCAGGAAAAAACGGCGGCGGGATTGTTGCGACGCAACATTGCTCTATTACGGTTGTGGATAGCGAGATAACGGAAAATACCGCCAATAAAGCCGGCGGAGGCCTCTACGTTTACGATAGCGGTTCGTATAGTCAAATTACCCACGTTACAGTCGCGCGTAGCGTTATCTCTGACAATTCATGTAAGACTTGCGGGGGAGGAGTTTCCGTTAACTATGGTAGCATTGTTGAGATTAGCGATAGTGAGATCGTTCGTAATTCCGCCGAGCAAAACGGCGGCTCCGTTTACGTTTATTATGGCGGTACGATAACGATTTCCAACAGCGAGATTTCCAGCAACTCCGCCAATAACGACGGGGGCGCCGTCTACATTAATAACGACGGCACGGTAACGATTTCCGATAGCGCGATATCCGACAACACCGCCGGCGATAACGGGGGAGCGGTCTATATTTACAGTAGTGGGACGGTGACAATAAACGGTAGCGAATTATCCGGCAACGCCGCCGGCGACGACGGCGGAGCCGTCTACCTCAACAGCGTTGGAACCGCAATGAATACAAGCGGTCTTCTTTTCGACGCTACCGTTAAAAACGACGACGATAAAACGTCGATCAGAAGCGGCGGAGTCCTCTTGACGAAAGGCGATCGCGACGCAGGTCCTTCCATGACCGTCGCTTCGTCGACTCTGAAGCAAAACAGTTCCGGAAAACAGGGCGGCGCTATTATGGCGATCGGCGCGGATTTGAATATTGATCATTCCGTCGTCAGCAATAATGAGGCGACCGAGGGTTCCGGAGCGTTCAAAGTCGTTTCGGGTAATATAATGATCGACAATTCGCTGATTTGCGACAATTCCGGAACCGGCGCCGTTACACTTTCGACGGGTTCGACGGAGAGTTTGACGGCAACCGTCCGCAACACGACGATCGCCAACAACAACTGCGGCGAACAGCCTGCCGTCGGTCTTGATTCGAGCGGAGCGAGCGGCGGAGCCACGCTGACGGTCCAAAATTCTATCGTCGCTCTCAATGAAGTCGACGACGGGCGGCAGTACGGTCCCGTAGGGGACTCAAGCGGACAGACGTATAATATCACTAATACGCTATCGTCGACGTTAAGCCTTGATGGCGTTTCCTATAGCGGTCAAAACAACGTTGCGTACAACGGTGAAAATATCTTTACGGACGTTGAAAACGGCAATTATTCCCTTGCGCCCGGTTCGACGGCGATAGGAAAAGGGGATAATGGAATCGATTTGGGCGCGATTCAAGGCGCGACATTTGTCGTAAACACGCTTGGCGAGGACGACGATCCCGCCAATTCTGTTCTCTCTCTTCGAGAAGCGATAGTCGCCGCCCAAGACGGCGATACGATCGCTTTTGACCGAAATCTTTTTGCTCAACCTAGAACGATAACTCTCTCGCAAGATCAACTGGAAATTTCACGATCGATAACAATCGACGCTATGTCTGTCTGGGACGTAATGAACGATGCGCCCGGCGTTACCGTAGACGCCAAAGAACTCTCGCGAATTTTTTATATTGACGGTAATTACGAAATCAAATTGACTGGGATTGGACTTGTCAATGGCCATTCTTCTGAATACGGCGGCGGTATTTTTGCGAGTGGTTGCTCGTTGACAATTGAGAACTGTCTCTTATCTAACAACACGTCAGAACAGCATGGCGGAGCCGTCTATGCTAATCATGTTTCTCTACAAGTTCAAAGATCCAAGTTTGTCGACAATGTTACTTCCGGAGACGGGGGTGCGATTTATCAAGAGTACGGTAACGCGCAAATAACGCTGTTTAATGAGTTTTCGGATAATAGCGCCCAAAATTTCGGCGGAGCATTATCCATGAGCAATTGCGACACGATCATATCTGATAGCTTCTTTTATAATAATTCTGCCAAAAATGGCGGCGCGATGAGATATCTCTCGGGGCAAAACAGCAACAATGTTTCAATCAATAATAGCGTTTTTCATGGCAATAAGGCTACACAAGGCGCAGCGATCTATTTTTCTACAGATGCTAGCGAAATAGGGCCGTTTATGAATATTGCCTGTACGACAATAGCGGACAATACGAAATCGGACGGATCCGGCGACGTTTCGACTCTATTTGTTAATTCAACAGGTGGGAAAGGCACTGTAACTTTGATTGATTCAATTCTGGTTTCAGACGCGTCCGAGGGCAATGAAGTCCAATTCAGTAGCACCGTCGCTAAAATTAACGTCTCGCTTAACGCGTCCTATTCATTGCTAGGCGACTCGTCGATTTGGAATTGCGGGGACGGCATCCTTGAATACGATTCCACAAAACCGCTCTTCGCTGATCCCGCAAACAACGATTACTCCCTTGCCGCGTATTCTCAAGCGTTAAATCAGGGAGAGAACTTCTACGAATGCGAAAGATATGCCGGATATGAGCCGTCTGTTATTGATTCCTGGCTTGACGCGAGAGGTGTGCGTCGTCATGTCGCCGGGCGCGTCGATTTGGGCGCTTACGAGTATCAGTGTATATTCGTGTCTAATACGTCCGACTTTGAAGCGACTCAAGGATCGTTGCGCTATGCGCTTGCCAACGTTAAGAACGGCGATACGATCCTATTTGCGCCTTCATTGAACGGCGAGACCATCGCAGTAAGGAGCGACCTGGTTGTTAATAAGCCCGTTGCTATCGACGCGTCCGGAATCATGGGCGAAAACGCGCCCGGCGTAACGATTGGCGGCAACAACAACTCGCGTATCTTTAAGATTGTTCCGTCCGCGTCCGACGTAACGTTAACGGGGTTGAACCTCGTTAACGGAAAGCCGACCGCGTCGGACGTCGACGACGGTAACGGCGGCGCCGTTCATGCGACGGACGTTAATCTTACGGTCAACGACAGCGTTTTTGAAGGGAATTACGCTATTTCCGGCGGCGCAATTTTCTTTAAGGACGGCGGAACTTGCGTCGTCAATGGCGGATCGTTTATTGACAATACCGCCGTTAAATATGGCGGAGCGTTGTTCGTTCCCGTTGCCGTAGACCTTTCTATCGACGAGTACGTCTCTGGCGTCGTTAATTCCGGAGCCGTTTTATTCAAGGAAAACAAGGCGTCTCGCGGCGGCGCGATAGCAAACGAAGGCGCCGTTGCAATACATGGCGCTACGACTTTTGACGATAATGTCGCGAAGCCGTTGACGGAAAATCCAAAGAACGGAAGTTTTGGCGGCGCGATTTATAACGTCGGCGGCATGACGATCGGTTCGACAGATACCGACAAGCGCACGACGTTTAACGGTAACTGCGCCGGTTTGAAAGACGAAACAAACGTCGTCGTTTCAGACGGCGTCCTTAAAGGGTACAGCGGCGGCGCTATTTATAATACGACTAAGACGATCGAAGAAGACGGCGGGACAAGGACTCTTGTCGGAGAGATCTTCGCGTATAACGTCGATTTCACGGGTAATTTCGCAGGCAAGTATGGCGGCGCCGTCTCTAATTTCGGTGAATTCACAGCTTATAACGCGAAATTCGCGAACAACGTCGCGGCGACAGGCGGCGCGATTCAGACCTCTGGAACAGCAGTATTTAACGGACCGACGACGTTTTCAGAGAACATGGCGTTCAAGAGCGTTTACTCGCTTGACGGGGAAGTCGATTTTGGCGGCAACGGCGGCGCTGTTTTTGCAAGTGGAATCGGTAAGAGCGTTGCCTTTGTCGGCGCGACGACGTTTTCGGATAATAGCGCCGCGAACGCAGGCGGCGCAATCGATTTCGTCAGCGGCGCGTTGACGTTTGACGGAGCCGATTTCGTCATTCCAGAAGATCAACCCGACCTCAAGAGCGTGGTTGTCAGTAACAACGCTGCCGGGACGATTGGCGGCGCGATTATTGCCGGCGACGCGATTACGTTTGACAACAGTCCAACGTTTGATTTTAACGGCAACCATCTGGATTCTGTCGACGTTAGTGGAATTGATGTTTTCCACAAGAGCACGCAAAGCGGCGATTGGGCTTTTGCTCCTGTGGTAGGAGTTACTTCCGACGTCGACGAGGAGAAAACTCAGAGGATCGCTTCTAACTTCTTTGGAAGTTCTGACGACGCAAGACTTTGCTCTTTTACGAGTTACAGCGTTTTAACGACTAGTATGATTTGTTACAGCGACTTTGCCCGTCTTCTCCCGTCGACGCCTGACGCCATTGTAGTGAAGATCGACGGCGGCGATAAATTGTATTTGTCGAAAGATAGCGAGGTCGCAATTGACTTGGGGAATAGGACTTCTTGCGACGTCGAGTATTGGGCGCAGGGACAAGAAGATTCCGTTCCGCCATACAGAGCGCACATCCTGGTGAGTGAAAATGAGAGCGTGATCTATACTCAAATTGATCTTCCCCAGATTACCGGCACAGAACCCAATTTGGGGATATTCCCCGTTGGGTTCAGGTTTGAGATAAAGTCTGCGGAGCCTGTCAGCAAGTGGGCTTTGTATTGGGGCGACGACGATACGCCGATTGCCGAGGGGGCCAAATACGGCTATACATGGAGCGCCTTTTTTTATACTGAAGGCGGTTCGAAATATCTGACGCTCAAAACATGGAGCAATCCAAACGACGATCCTGACAGAAGTTATGAGTTTGGTCAAATCGAAATTCCAGATCCGACGTCCAGCTCCGCGATACTCGACGTTGAGGAAGACTTCTTTGCGGATATTGATTTGGTCAACGAGCTTTTTGAAGACTGAGCATTGAACTTATCCAATAGATAGACGCGGCGTTTTGTCGCTGTTTTACTTGACAATTAACGACGTAGCGCTGGGCGCGACGCGGTCTACAGCGTTCGGACGATAGAGCCGACTAACATGAGGCGGTTCCGAAAGACGTCCTGCCGCTTGCGGCTCCAATAATTTATGTTTTCGCGTAGTGTTGTTGAGAGCGCAGGGGCGACGGGTATTTGTCGATTGACGCGACATACGGGAGACAAAAAACGGGGTTCGACGAAATATTGGCGTCGAACCCCGTTTTTTTAACGCGCGCCGCGTTCAATTGGTTAAACGCGGCGCTAATTGGACTTTATTGTTCCGATTCGGGCATGAGGTCGGAGAAGTCGGTGAACAAGTTGATTCCCAACCATCTTCTGCTTCCTTCGCCGAGCGAACGAACGCCGATTTCCTGGGCGCCCTGTTTCAACAACCCTTTGGGAACGGTCAACGTGAAGATTCCGTACTTGTCGTTGCCTTTCAGTTCGGTTTTCGTATCGAACGTCAGCGTCGCGGCTCCGTCTTCGCTCTTCCAGACAAATTGACTGGTTTCGTCAAACGTTTCCACGACGTCGAAGTTGAGCAGATCCTGGCCGTTAAACGAGAGAACGAACCCCTGCGTTTTCGGTTGCGTCGCGTATCCCGTCGCGCCGGCGAACAGGAAGGAAACCGTTTCCGCGTCGGTCGATTCGACCGGAGCCGTCTTCCAGACGAGGTCGTTGCCGACTTTCGTTTGACGGCAGGTCCAGTTAGGCGTTCCGCCCGTCATATCGCGATAAGAGTTCCAAACGCCCGTCTCGGCAAATTTGACGAATCGCTCGATTCCCAAAACGAACCCTTCCGGAATCCTGACCGGCGGCACAATCGATTCGGGCGCCCATTTGACTTTTGCCGGGGCGTCGCTTCCCGCTTCGTCGATCATCTTTGCCAGCAGATACAAATTGAGCGGGGAAGGCGTTTCGACGATTTTGGCGTCTGTCTTAATAACCGGCTCGCCGTCGGGATTTCTGACGATCTCGTGATTGAATCCGGAAACGACGATCTTTCCTTCGCCGACGCCGATTTCAAAGAGGATCGCGGCGTCGCGAACGCGAACGAGACTCGAGAGCGCGCGAACAAAGATTTCCGGACGCGGCTGGTCGGTCTCGACGCTGAATTTTTGCGCGCCGTCGAGGAGCGACGCCCACGCGGCTCCGCAGAAATTATGATCGACGATCTTGTCGGTGAGCGCGTTGGGATAGACGTAAGTCCCCGTATTGTTTTGCGTGTCCGAATCGCCCGCCTTCCACCACGTTTGCTGGAATCTCATCGGGAGCGAGCCGAGGAACTGGGAACCGCCGAAGTGAAGGAGGCCGGCGCCGCGCTCGACCGCTTCGACGACGTTCGGCGTCGCCCAGACGACCGCGTAGATCGCGTCTGCGGGCAGGTCGCCGGAAAGACTCGCAAGAGGCTGAACGTTCCACGATTCCGGGAAGTAATTGATCGCGGAATCGTCGGCGTAGATCGGTTTTTGAGTCGTCGGAGCGATTTCTTTCGGGAAGACGTAAGTCGTCCAGGCGTTGGAGTAACTTGTTCCGTCTTCGGCGTCGAAAGTCAGCGCGAAAGTCGCCAGCGTCGGTTCGGTTACTTCAGGACAAACGAACGCTATCGATCCGTAACTGGTCAACTTGCCGTTCGGCGCGGTCGCGTCGTCGATAGTCGAGGCGGTCCAGGCGTCGCCGTTCGCAGGCGTCAGCGTCCACTTGAGCGAGCCTTTTTTGACGGACGTCGCGAAGTTGGACGCGAGGAGTTCGACGTTCGCTTTTTCTCCGGCGTCGTAAGCGAATTTCAAATTCTTCTGTAAGAGAACGAAATCGTTGTTGAACGGGAGAAGATCCTCAGGTTTAAGCGATTTCGGACGGAAGAACAAGTCGACGATACCGTTGGAGGTCGTCCAGTAGTCCTGAATGAGCCACCAGTGGTATCCGGAGAGCGCTTCGTTTTTGCGCACGCCTTCGACGTTGTATTTATGCGCGAGCAAGTAGAGTTGTTCGGACGCTTTCGCCCAATCTTCCACTTCGTCGGCAAGCCCGAGTTTTTCAAGTCGGTCTTTGCCGTCGGTCATCCAGAACGGCTTGTAATTGCTGTCTTTAAAGAGTTCGACCTGATCCTGACGCGAGAAAGTCAGGAAGTTGCCCGACTCGTGCGACACGACCGGCTTGTCGAATTGAACTTTCGTCGCGAATTTGTTTTGATTCAAGACCGGGTTGGACCATTCGTCGAAGAGAATACTGTAGAAATCTTCGACGTCGCGTCCGCCCCTCGATTCGATTTCATGAAGCCAGTCGCCGTCGCAGTCGGTGTAATAGCGATCGGGGTCGATCGATTTGGCGATTTCGCGGAATTCTCGTCCGAGCGGCATGGCGGCCCAGCGATCCCATCCGAGCATGCATAACTCGTTGCCGCCGACCCAGATGAAGATCGACGGGTGATTGCGGTATTCCTTAACGACGGCGGCCCAGCGTTCTTTGAGCGTGTCGAGCGCGGGCTTGGGATCGGCGTTTTCGGGGACGTTGCGCTTCCACAAGTCGCCTTCGCCGGGGAGTTGCTGCGGATAGCCGAGGAGCATTTCCGCGTTCGGGAACATGCCGAGTTCGTCGCAGGCGTCGTAATACTCGTGCGGAAGAACGCAGCTGTGATGTCGGCAATGATTGAAACCAAACGATTTAATGATCGCGAGACGATCGCGATACATTTTGCCGTCGGTCGGCATAGAGAATTCGATCGGATAGATGTGGTCGTCGCCGTAACCTCTGAGGAAGAACGGCTTGCCGTTGAGGTAAATACGTTCGCCGACGAATTTGATTTCGCGCATGCCGTAGGTCGACGTCAGGACGTCGCGCTTACCGTCCGTAGGATCGAACGTAACGCGGACGTTGTAGAGATACGGCGTGTCGGGCGTCCAGAGTTTCGCGTTGACAATCGGCGCGACGAGAACGACGTCCGCTTTGCCGTCGACTAATTTCAGGTCTTTCACGTCGTTGATCGTGTTGGCGACGCGACTGCCGTTTTGATCAATAACTTCGAGTCGAACGAGACCGGAAACCGTTTCCGCGTCCGTTTCGTCGGCGATTGTCGCTACGACCTCGCAAGTCGCTTTTTGGGGGTTATTATCCGCGTCGTAGGCCAGTTTCGTGCGCAAATAGAGGGAATCAAGCCGCGTTTTCGGACGCGATTCGAGATAGACGTGTCCCCAAAGGCCGCCCCATTTGATTTCCAGGTAGTCGTTGAGGGACGCGGCGCCAAGGAGCGGGTCGACGTACCAGTTCTGGGACGAGTTGACGCAGACGGTAACGACGGACGTTTTGCCCGGCGTCACATAAGGCGTTACGTTAAATTCGTGCGAGCCGATACACCCGACGACTTCGTCGCCGACCTGTTTCCCGTCGATCCAGACTTTCGCGGATCGGGAGATTCCTTCAAGGACGAGATAGACCGAATTGTCGGAATCCCAGTTTTTGGGCGCGTCGAACGAGCGTTGATACCAGCCTTTGCCGACGAAATTGTGCTTGACTTTGTCGTTAGGCTCGCCGTAGCCCTGCGCGTCCCAAATGCCGGGAACCTGAATTTTACCCGGTTCTTTGGGCGCGTAGCCCTCCGGCTGTTCGGTCGGAAGCGCGAAGTCCGGCGCGAACCAGTTTTCCGATTCGCCGACGTCGTTGGGGTCGGTTGCGAAATTCCAGGTTCCGTCGAGATCGATTCGACCTCGATCGGGCGCTTTTTCAACGGCGAAGACGCTTGCGCTCAACGCAAACGCCGCGCATAACAACAGCAACGAACGAATGATTTTCATTTCTGCTCCTTTGAAGGGGGATTGTGGGATAGTCGATTTCTACAGTATAACGGGGCGGATTGTCAAAGTAAATAAGGCAAGAAATCGTCGACCTTTTATTCTGGATTTTTTAGTAAGACAAAAGACTTACAACGTTGTCGACTATCCACGAACTTTGCCGTAACGTCAGTATTTCAATGTCTTTTAGCGGAAATTGAAGTTACGTCGATTCTATAGACGTTTGTTCTCGCAAGTATTTTTTCGTCAAATTGAGGCTTCCCCGGAAACTGATAATGTTCCATAATACGACTTAAACCGTCGGTTTTCTCTTTGCCTTCAAGACGCGCGATAACGCCGGTCCCTATAGCGCTTTCGTACCGGCAACTCCACTTACATGCAACGTCGGCGTTTTCAGCGCCGATTTCGATTGTTCGGTCCGTTTCCCAACCGATTTTGCAGTTGTCGCCCGATTCGATCAATTCGACTTTTCGTCCTGCGGCAGCCGAATGAAAAAAGAGCGCGAAGCGGTCGTTTTGCAGGGAAAAACCGAAGTTGACAGGGACGACGTACGGCGGCGCTTCGGGCGTTGGAAACGCGATTCGGAGCGTCGAACAATTCGACAGTATTTGCGCGATTTCTTTGACGTCCGATACTTCGCGTTCTTTTCTTCTCATTGGGAAGCCTTTTTGGATTACGATTAGTTTGTTGCTTTGAAATAAACGCCGCTATGAATCGCGAATGCAGAAAACGGCGTAAAGTGGAACCGATTTGATATTGGCGTCAAAGCCGAAGTTTTTCTCGGAAACGCGGATAGACCAGGCGGGGTTGAAGAGTTTTACGTATTCGTTGAGACTGGTCGATCGAGTACGTCCGCCGCTTTTAACTTCGATAGGAACAAGCTTTCCTCCCAAATTGACGACGAAGTCGACTTCCGACGTTCCTTTGGCGTTTCGCCAGAAATAAGGTTTTAGACCCGAACGAATCAACTGGGCGTCGACATAGTTCTCCGTCATGCCTCCTTTGAAATCTGTCAGTTCGTCTTCCATAAAGAAGACGTCTTCGGCGCGAACCCCTTTCTGCGCGCACAACAGGCCCATGTCGGAAAGGTAAACTTTGAAATCGTCGATATCCTTGTAATTTTCAAGAGGTTTGGCGATTTGTCCAACTCTATAGACCTGAGAAATCAGGTTGGCGGACGCAAGCCATTCGATTGCGTTTTCATACTCGGCGGCTCTGGCGCCCGTCTTGACGATTTTGTATTGAAATCGGGCGTTCTTTTTGGAGAGCTGGACGGCGATAGTGTCGTAAGTCAGGCGCGTCTTTTTGATTTCATTGGCGCTTTCCTGATATTTGCTCATGTCGTCGAGATAGTCCGCCTGAATCGTTTCCTGAACGTGTCGAACCTGAGTATAGTCGTTCGTGTCGACGAATCGCGCGACGACTTCCGGCAAGCCGCCGACCGCCAAATACTGTCGATAACGGTTTAACGTAGCGTCGTGAAGAGCGGCGGGCATAGGTTCGTCGCTTCCGTAACAGGCGCGGATTCTTTCGACCAGGTCGTCTTCTCCGCAGGCGCGCAGAAATTCTTCCATATCCATGGAAAACATGGTATAGCGGTCGATCTTTCCGACGGGAAACGCGTTTTTCTTGCGATTTACAGCGACTCCCAGCAGACTTCCCGCCGCGACGACATGATATTCGGGAGCCTGTTCGCAAAAATATTTCAGCGACGTTAAAGCGCGTTCGCATAACTGGATTTCATCGAAGACGACCAGCGTGCTTTCTTTGGAGATTTTCTGTCCGCTGATATGCGATAGTATTGGCAAGAGGTACGACGGACTGATATTCTCTTCAAACGTCGTCGCTAATTTTTTGTCTGTTTCGAAATTGAAATAGGCGACGGAGTCGTAATTCGTTTTGCCAAATTCCAGAATCGCGTAGGTTTTTCCTACTTGACGCGCGCCCTGAACGACGAGCGGTTTTCGATATTTGTCGGCTTTCCACCGTTCAAGGTATTTTGAGACGTTTCGGCGCATATACATGTTAAAACTCCTTTTGAGGACGTCGACGCAAAATTATTATAATAGAGTTTGGAAAACAATGCAATATTTTGTATAAAAATCACATTAAATTCTGTTAAATTTTTGTTAAAAAACACATTGTTTTCTATTTTAGCTTTTTGGATTTTTTCTTAAATTAAGCGACAGATAATGTTAGAATGTTTTGAATCGTCGTTTTCCGCGAAGACGTAAAAAAAGCGCGAAGAGACTGAAATCTCTTCGCGCTTTATGGGGAGCTGAGCGTTAAAGACGCTTAGTTCTGTTTCATCGCGGCGGCGAGGATGGCGGAGGTCGTCGGGCGCATGATGCGCGGGTCGACTTGTTCGCCTTGTTGGAGCGTCGCGCGAACGGCTTTTCCGGAAATGAAGACCGGCTTTTCGTCCTGGTGGAATTCCATTAAGTCGACGCGTCCGATCGATTCGTAGTAAGCGGCGAATCCGACTTTGAGCGGTTTTTCCTGGAGGTCGCCGTTGAGACGCTCGAAGATTTCCTGCGCGTCGAAGTCGCCCCAAATCGCCGTTCCGTCTTTATATGGAGCGTCGGCGTGTTTGCGTCCGATGATAATGTCGGTGAATCCGAAGTTCTGGCGATAGATCGCGTGCATGACCGCTTCGCTTGGTCCGCCGTAGAACATTTTGATGTCGAGTCCGAGCAGAACGACGCGATCCGGAACCTCTTCGCCGAGTTTCTTCCAGAGTTCGACGTCGGAGTCGCCTTCGCCAAGCGCGCGGTCGGCGATGAGCTTTTCGTACGTCTGCATGCGGATTTCCGCGTTGACGTCGTCTCCTTTGGTCTCGCCGACGAGCGGGTTGAGGCACGCGCCCGCGTTGTAACCGTCTTTGAGAAGCTTTTCCAAGCCGTAGACGAGCGCGTATTCGTGCGCGCGGTGCAACGGATTACGCGTTTGGAACGCGACGACGCGATTCCAGCCGCGTTCGGCGATCAGCGCGCGAACTTCTTTCGGAGAGAGGACGTATTTTCCAAAGGCGGGGTTCTTCTTTTGCGGGAAGACGTTGATCGTGCCGCCAAGGAGCCAGGTTTTGTCGGCGTCGTTGACGAGAACCATGTCCGCGCCCGGATGATCGGTGCGCTCGGTTTTATAGACGGCCTTGAGATAACGGGGCTTGTCCCACGGGAAGACGTCGGAAATTTCAAGCGTCGCGACGATTTCGCCCGCGCCGCTGACAAGCGCGACTTCCTGCCCGGCTTTGAGCGTTTTGGCGAGTTCTTCAGTTACCGGCAACGAAAGGGGAATCGTCCACGCGTATTTTTTGCCTTCGTATTCGATAACGGCTTCGTCGAGAACAAGATTGAACGCGGCGGAATCCATCGGGCCGGAAAGAGGCGTCAAGCCGCCGTCGCCCCAGCGATAGACGGTCGACAAGTCGGCGTCGCTGACGGGAACCTTGGTTAGCGTCGCGGCTTTTTTCATTTGCTCGTCAATTTGTTCTGCGGGAATAGCGCGGCAAACCGGTTCGGTTCGTCCGCCGTGGTAAAGGATCAGGTCGCTCATGATCGCCTTTCGTCAAAGGTCGCGTGTTCTCAAAAAATCTCGCGTTTCTCCGCGAGCGTTCGGCGCGCTCCGCGCCGTTTCACATTTGGTTTATTATAGCGCGAATAAGCGATTAGGGAAGGGCGGGAGGCTCTTTCGCATCGAATAGCGCATGGGAACGAGCGTCGCATAAAAATCGCGCGTCGACGCGATAAATCTCTTGTCGGGGGAGTGGAAAATCGTTAAACTTGACGCAAACGTCCGAGCCGTCGCCGGACGTTTGCGAGCATTGGACGTCGAACAAGAAAGGATTCGTATGACCGCCCGGAAAAAAGACGCGTCGACTGCGCCGTGGGAAGACGCGCCGACCGATTCTGAAACCAACGTCGCCGTTTACGACGACTTTTCTCAATTTAGTCCGTCCGAATCCGTCGACGAAGACGTCGCCGACGACGAGCTCGTCACGCCCGAAAAAGAAACGCTTATCGATCAGATCGCCTCGGAATTCGTCGGCTTCTGGAACGTGCTTGTCAGCAAGACGAACTGGGAAAAGGGCAAGGTGATTCATTCCTGGCGTATGAAACTCATCGAAGCGGGAACGCCCCGGCGAGTCTACTCGGACGACGCGATCGCGCAGCGCATCGGAAACGTGACGCCTCAGCACGTCGGCCGGCTTCGACGCGTTTACGAACGGTTCGGGGAACGCGAGCCGCTGCCGAATTTGTATTGGAGCCATTATCAGGCCGCGCTCGACTGGGACGACGCCGACGCTTGGCTTCAGCAGGCTTCCGACGAAAAGATTTCAGTCGCGCAGATGCGGTTCGCGCGTTGGGAAAAGACGGGCGCGAAGCCTAAACTCAAGCCGAAAGACGACGACATCGTCGTCGCCGAGCGCGACGAAGACGTCAATCCGTACAACGATTCCGACGCCGATTTGACGGGCGTTTCGGCGCCGATCGGCCCCGGTCGTTCGGATATGTTCGATTCGACCGTCGACGACGAAGAGGAAAAGAAACCGAAGAAAAAGAAGGACGCGCGCAGCAGACAAGAGAGCGAATTGGGAGAATTTGCCGGGGACGTCGAACCTTGGGAGGGAAACGCGGAACCAATCAGAACGCCCGAAGTTCTCGACGCGATCGGGAAGCTTGACGAGCTGCCGGTCGACCTCATGGAAGCGCTCGAGTCGCTGAAATTGGCGATTATTTCCCACAAACTCGCCGGTTGGGACGACGTCAAGCCGATTCAAATCGCCGCGTACCTGAGCGAATTCAAACGATTGCTCGTTTCCGAGGAAAAATAATTGACGTCTCTAACGTTCTCCGATCGCCGCAGTTTCGCTTTATCGACGTTGGCGCTCCTGCTCTTCGCGACGTTGTTCGCGTGTTCAGGATGCGCGACGATCATGGGGCAACTGCGTCTTAATGCGGCGGACGTTCGCTTTTCCGTCGGGAAGCCCGGCGGGCCAAAATACAGTCAGGGGACGACGCAAACTCTTAAAGCGTACGATGTTCCGCAACGAAACTCGATGGAACAACTCGACGCGTTGCTCGAAAAGCTCGACGCCAATCCTACCCCCGAACTCGTCTACGCGTATGTGGAAACGGCTTATCTTCAGGCGCGTTCGCATGAGTTGCGAAGCCCCGACGTCGCCAAGCGGCTCTACGTTTCCGCCGCGCTCTACGCGTATCATTATCTGTTCAACCCCGCGCTTAACGCGCAGCGCGACTCGGTGTTCAACGCGCAATTTCGCGACGTCGTCGTTCTCTACAACGGAGCGTGCGAGCGGCTGTTCCATCTTACGCTTCCGAAGGACGACGAAGAAGAATTTCCGTTCCAACCCGATAAAATCTGTCGACTTGCGCTCGACACGTCCAACTACCTGATCTATACGCATATCGCGTCGTGCGCCTGGGACGAAGACGAACTGGAGTCGTTTAAACTCGTCGCCGATTGTCCGGTCGAATCGCTTTCGTTCGACTGTCGTCGGTCCGGTTTTGGGGTTCCGCTCGTCGCCAAACGTCGGCCTGTTCCCGACCTGGAACGACCTGAGGAAGAGTATTATCCCGGCGACTTGCAATTTCCCGTCACGGCGATTTTACGCCCGAATTTAGCGATACCGCTCGGCTCGTTGCCTCCGATCGATCCCGACGCGTCGTACTATTCCGCCAGGGAAGAAGAAGCTCAGGCGACGTTGGAAATATACGATCCGTTTTCCGACGCGGTTCTTTCCGCGTATGGACGCGAACTGTTGTTGGAAACGGACATTACGACTCCCCTTGCGTATTTTCTCAATCAAAAGAGCCGCCTCAATGCGTCGAGCGCGCAAAAAGGCCTGTTGCGTCCGGAAGAGTTTCTGGAGATAACGCCGACCGAATCGCCGACGGTTGAACGAACGCTGCAGGGACTGTACATGCTCGAGCCGTACGATCCGAAAAAAATACCCGTCGTCATGACGCACGGCCTTGGCTCGTCGCCGTCGACGTGGCTGGAAGCGTACAACGCGTTGCGCAACTCGTTGGACATACAAAACGCCTATCAGTTCTGGTTTTACTTCTATCCGACCGGCCAGCCGTTTTGGGCGTCGGCCGCGCAGCTTCGACTTGAACTGGCGCGTCTTCGCGAAACGGTCGATCCGGACCATGAAGAGCCCGCGCTCGATCAGATCGTGCTTGTCGGTCACAGCATGGGCGGGTTGATTTCGCGCATGCAAGTTCAAACGTCCGGGGACAAAATCTGGAACAAAATTTCGCACACGCCTCTCGACGAACTCGATTTTGACGAGGAAACGCGACAGGACTTGCGGTCGTGGTTCTTCTTCGAAGCGAACCCGTCGGTAACGCGCGTCGTTACGATCGCGACGCCCTTTGAAGGAAGCGACTACGCGAACAATTTCACGCAATGGCTTGCCGAACGCGCGATTTCGATTCCGCAAACGGTAACGCGCGTCATTGCGTCGGCGACCGACAGTACGATCGCGCAACTTGACGACCCGACGCTTTTGGAAACGAACACGAGCGTCGACTCGCTTTCGCCGAAATGTCCGATTTTCGCCGCGCTCGACGAATGCGAGATTCCGGAAAACGTCGCGCTTAACAATATCGTCGGCGTGTTGCCGAAACTTGCCAATCGGACGTTCATGTCGAAAAAGAGCGACGGAATCGTCGAATTTTGGAGCTCGCATCGCGACGACGCGGAGTCCGAAAAAGAAGTCGCCGCGTCGCATGTGGACGTGCACGCTCATCCCGCCGCTATTCTTGAACTTAAGCGGATTTTAACGTTGCATCTTAAGTTGGCGCGGAGCGCCCCGAACGTTCCGACTTCGTCCGCAGACGACAAGCCGACTCTTGACAATCCGTATACGGACGACTACGATCGCGACCGCGTCTTTCATCAGGATCCGAACAAGCGCCGCTACGGAGATTGACGCGTCGGCGCGCACGGGAGCCGCGAGTAGACTGGACTTGGCGACGTTGTAACGTTGACGTTTCCCGCGAATTTCTTATAATTGAAAAGAAACGCCTTCTTGTTTCGCAGGAGCTTTGTCCAATGACGCCAACCTCTTCGTATCGCGTTCGTCCGTCTCGTTTAACGGCGCGGGAGGCGACTCCGCCCGGCTCGAAAAGCATAACGAATCGCGCGCTTCTTATCGCGGCGCTGGCGCGGGGCGAATCGGTTCTCACAGGCGCGCTCGACGCCGAAGACACGCGCGTTATGCTCGACGCGTTGCGAACGTTGGGACTCGACGTTCAATTCGACGCCGTTGAACGCGTCGCGCGCGTCGCGGGCGCGGGGGGCGTCTTTCCGAACAAAAACGCGAAGATTTACGTCGGGAACAGCGGAACGACGACTCGATTTCTCGCCGCCGCGCTTGCGTTTGCCGACGAGGGCGTCTATCTGCTCGACGGGAAGCCGCGTATGCGCGAACGACCGATCGGAGATTTGCTCGACGCGTTAACCGCGCTTGGACGCGACGTTTCGAGCGTGTTGAACAACGCGTGTCCTCCGTTGGAAATACGCGGCAAGCGCGACGAGGACGCGTCGCCGCGAACGGTCCAAATCGCCGCGAACGTTTCGAGTCAATTTCTCAGCGGTTTGCTTATGGCCGCGCCGCTGGCGCAACGCGAGCTGAGCGTCGAGATCGACGGCGCGTTGGCGTCGCGACCTTATGTCGAAATGACGCTTGACGTTATGCGCTCGTTTGGGGTTCAAGTCGAGGCGGACGAAGCGTTTCGGCGATTCTATAATTTCCACGTCGGGCGATACGAAGGGCGCGAATACGCGATCGAGCCGGACGCGAGCGCCGCGAGCTATTTCTTCGCGCTTCCGGCGATTCTCGGGGGCGAAATAACAATTAAGAACTTGTCGCGCAACGCGTTGCAGGGCGACGTCCGATTTGTCGACTGTCTTGAGAAAATGGGTTGCGACGTCGTTTGGGGAGAGGATCGTATTACGGTCGCGCGCGACGCGAACAAGCCGCTTCGAGGAATCGACGTCGATATGAACGATATTCCGGACGTCGCGCAGACGCTTGGCGTCGTCGCGCTGTTCGCCGATTCGCCGACGACGATTCGGAACGTCGCGAATATGCGCGTGAAAGAAACGGACCGACTCGCCGCGCTGACCGCCGAATTACGCAAATTAGGCGCCGACGTCGAGGAGCGTCCCGACGGGCTGACGGTCGATCCGACCGCGCGTCCGCTCCACGGCGCGTCGATCGCGACGTACGACGACCATCGCATGGCGATGAGTTTCGCGCTCGCCGGCTTGCGCATTCCCGACGTGGTTATTGAGAATCCCGAATGCGTCGCGAAGACGTATCCGAATTTCTTTGAGGATTTAGAGAAAGCGACCGAGCCCGTTTGAGCGACGTCTCGCGGACGACGTCGCTTCGTCGACGTTTTTTTGCGTGAAACTGCGCGTTTTATCGATAATCAACGGTTTTATCGGTTCTCCGCGCTTCAGCTTGCGGATATTATTCCATTTCCGTGATCTTTGGGCTTTGAGCGACGAGTTTTTTAATTTCTCGCGTCGCGGTTTTGGGATTGCCGAGCGCGCCGGCGCCGGCGACGCAGCCCCCTTCGCAGGTCATGACTTCGACTAAATTGCCGGGGCATTCTTTGGTCGCGTAGATTTTCAACATTCTCACGCCGGTCGGGGACAGACCGTCGACGCATATCGGCTTGACTTCGACGTCCGCAAGACTTGGATACGTCTCTTTGTTGAGTTCGACGACCGTTTTGACCGCTTCCGCGACGCCTCCGGTGACGGGGAAACCTCGTCCCAGCGCGCTTGCGGGGGCTTCGAAGACGTGGTCTTCCGCGTCCGCCACTTCGACGCCGGCGGCGACAAACAGCGATCCCAACTCTTCAAAAGTCAAGACGTAATCGACGTTTGGATCGTCGAGCCCTTCGGCGCGTTTGGCGACGCACGGGCCGATAAAGACGGTCGTCGCGTCGGGATAGAGTCGCTTTGCTTCTTTAGCGGCGTAACTCATTGGCGTCGGAGTCTTTGAGACAAACGGAAGGAGCTCCGGAACGTGTTTTTTCGCCGTCGCGACGTACGCGGGACAGCACGACGTCGTCATGAAACGCTCGCCGCGCTTCATGCGCTCGACAAACTCTTCCGCTTCGGCGACGGAAGTCGAATCGGCGCCCGCCGCGACGCTTTGCACGTGCGAGAATCCAAGTTGAACGAGCGCGCCGCAGATTTTTTCAATTGGGTGGGGGAATTGCCCGACAATCGCCGGCGCGATGAGCGCGACGAGCGGCTTTTCTTTTTCGACGAGCCTTCTGGCGACGTCGATAATCTGGCTGCGCTCCATAATGGCGCCGAACGGACACGCGCGCATGCAGCGTCCGCATGCGGTGCATTTTTCAAAGTCGATTTCCGCGCGACCTTCAGCCGTCTTGTGAATCGCGCCGACCGGGCACGCCTCTTCGCACGGGACGTGCAATTTGACGATCGCTTTGTACGGACACGACTCCATGCATCTTCCGCAGTTTTTGCACATCACGGGGTCGATATGCGACTTTCCTCCGACGATCGAGACGGCGCCAAACGCGCAGTTGACCAGGCACGGACGCGCCAGGCAGCCCTGGCAATATTCGGTGACCATGTACCGCGACTTGACGCATCCTTTGCACGCGACGTCGACGACCGTCAGGACGGGGCCTTCCGGCCGTTCGCGTTCGAGCGCTTTTTTGGCGTATTCGGAGATCGGTTCGAATTCGTCGTCTTCCTCGACGGAGAATCCCAGCGCGCTCAGGCATCGCAATCGTATAATCGCGCGTTCTTTATAGATACAGCATCGAAAGGGGGCGTCCGAGTTTTTCGGACGCATATCGAACGGAATACGGTCGGCGGATTCGATCAACGTTCCTTGCAAATAGGCGCGAACGAGTCGGATCGCGACTTCGCGGCGCAGGAACGAAGCGTTGTCGCGTCTGATCGTTTGGGTCGTCGGTTTGTTAGTTTCAGCGTTCGCGTTCAATGGACTGCTCCTTCTCGCAATTCAAACGATTGGTCTTTTTGAAAGTCTGAAACAACGGAGTTTAACCCGTTCCGTATTCAGTCGGCCTTCCTGACGACGACAGGATTTTTCGCTTCGTCGACGAGTTGTTTTATCATCGCGCGGAGTTTGACGCTCGTCATGCCCGCGTAGGGAACGTCGTTGACGGTAACATAAGGCATCGAGCCAATTTCCGAACGAGCGTTGCAGAAGTTCAGGCAGGGGACGGCGGCGACGTCGAGGACGTCGTTCCACTCTTTGGGCATATTTTCAAAAGCTTCCATGAGTTCGGACGCGCCCATGACGAAACACGCCGTGCCCTGGCAGACGCGGATTTTGATTTTTTGGGGTTCGGCCATCGTATCGATTCCTTGTTACGCGTAGGACAGTTACGATTATCGCGATTCGACGCGTCAGATATAGACGACGTTTACGCTCTTTAAATATTTTTCTCTTAACGTTTTGGCAAGTTTGTCAATCAGGTTGCGCCTGAAATCGAGCCGCGTCGGCAACGACGGATCGAAGTGCGCTTCGTTGATTTTCGTTCCGACCATCGCTTCAATTTCGTCGGCGTCGAGGAACATGTCGGCAAGTTCGGACGCCGCGTCGGAGGTCGACGGCCGCGCGTCGTCCGACAGGTATTCGATCGTTTTCGCGAGCGTCAGGACGCCTTCGGTAATCAGGTCGACTCCCTCCATCCGGGAGGCGAGCGGCACGCTCGAGCGCGCGAATTTTTCGCGCGGCTTCATTGTGATTTCGCGTCGAAGTTCTCTTGCGGCAATATTTGCGGTCGTTCCTCCGGAAATCGCTTTTTTGCCGGGAAAGTTCGCGAAGCGTTCGGCGATTTCCCGGTCGCGATCCGAGGAGAAGGGCGGGCCGGTCCAGAAAAGCAATTTTCTCGGCTTTCGGAAGTAGAAAACGGCGGCGGAGATATCGTCGTTGGCGACGACGCCCGGCTCTTTTCGCGTGGCTTCGTCGACGATTTTTCTCGACAGCGCGCGACTGGAAACGTTCGGGTCCGCGTGGATTTCGTTCAACACGTATTGCAGGAGCCCTTTGCGTCGCCAGCCGAGTTTCCAAAGTTCGCTTCCAAGCCCCGCCTGCGTTACGCCGTCTGAACATAAGACGATACGATCGCCCACTTGCAGTTGGAATTTTGCGACCTTCATTTTTCGATCGGGGTATTTCGAGGAGACGAGGAACTCTTTTTCAAGTTCGACTTCTTTACCGTCTCTCAGGAACAGAAATTCCGGATTGCCTTCTTCGACGACGGTCGCGGAACCGGAGTCGTAACAGTCGACAATCGAAAAAGTCGAGTAGCTTATCTTTCGGACGGCGCACACGGGCAGGGCGTCCATGATCGTTTCCGCCGAATGAACGACGTCGCGTTCCGCCGAGATGAAGCGCGTGGCCATCGTCGCGGTCATGATCGCGAGAATATTCGCTTTAACGCCGCTCCCCAGGCCGTCCGAAAGCGTTGCGACGAGGCGCCCTTCGTTAGGAAAGCGTTTGGACAAAAAGAAGTCTCCGCACGCGGGCTGTCCTTTTTTACAGCGACAAAACGAGTCGACGTCGATGAAAAACGAACTGGACTTCAACTTTTTTCCTCCTCGCCGTTCGAGGCGACAGGAGTCGTTTTCGGACGATAGCATTGCGCGATCGACTCGAGCAGAATTTGCGTGTCGGCAAGGTGTTCGCCAAGTTTGCTCGCGATTTCCTGAACGACGGCGACGTTGCGCGAAATGACTTCGTCGGCGCGGCGCGCGATTTGTTCGCGGTCGAGTTCGGTCGCGGTAACGTCGCGAACGATCGCGCCGACCGATTTACCGCGCTCGATCGTGAAGAACGTCAGGTCAAGGAGCAGATCGTCGACGCGAAGACTGTCGCGATTGATTTCGCGACCGTGCTGGAGAGCCGCTTCGAATAAAGACGCGCACGGTAGGATCGTTCGAACGTCCGCGCCGGCGAGCCCGGAGGTCAGGCGATAGAGTTCCAAAATCTCGGAGCCGAAGATTCGCGCAAACGCTTCGTTCGATTCGACGATTTCAAGCTTTTCGTTGACGATGACCACGCCCGCGGGCATGTAACGCAAGAGATTGTTCGCTTTTTGCGTCGCGACGTAACGCATGTACGAGACGCATTGGGACGTTTCGGCGTCGCCTCTGGCGAGCGCTTTAGCAAATTCGCGGCAGGAGTCGTAGCCGCAACCTCCGCAGTTGAGCTCGTCGGAAGGGGAAGTCTTGCCGACTCTTAGAAGCGCCTCCTGAATCGCCTTGGCGTCGACGTCGTCGGAGTCGATCGGTTCGGCGTAGAAATCGACGGGGACGCGAGTCGTCGGGACGCGTTTTTCCGTCGGTCTGAGTTCGGCGTGTTTCAGCACTCCCGTCGACGCGGTAAGCCAGGATTTTCTCGTCGCGCACGGCCCGTTGACGCAGCCGCCCGGACACGCGAGCGCTTCGATGAAGACCGGTCGGTCCGCGCCGAGCGAACGCAAGTGTTCCAGCGACTGGCCTAAGATTTGCAGACCGCTCGTCGACTGCAGCAGCGGGCGGTCGTCGACGCCGCAACGCCGAATTGTTTCCAACATGCCTCCTTCGACGGGATAGAGCGCGCCTTCCATCGCGTTTTCCGGAACGAACGTTTCTTTGGCGTCGCTGAAGTTGTTTGGCGAAACGCCTTTTTCCTCAAAAAGTCGCTGGAGTTCGTCGAAGGTAAGCGCGACGTCGAGCAGGTCGGGACGACGGTCCGCTTCGTTCTTTTTGGCGGCGCAAGGCCCGATAAACGCGATCTTTATGTTTTCGCCAAAGAGTTTGCGCAGCAGCGCGCAGTGCGTGAGCGCGGGGGAGGCGATTTTCGTAACGCGTTGCGCCTCGTTGGGGTGATATTTGCAAATATAGTCGACGACTACGGGGCACGCGCTGGAAATAAAGACGCCGTCTTTCGCGTCGGCGAGATCTTCGGCGACGGCTGCGGAGACTTCCTGCGCTCCAAGCGCGGTCTCGCTGACTTCGGCGACGCCGAGACTTTTTAACGCGGCGACGAGCGCGCTTGTCGACCATTCGGTTAGGACGCCGCGCCAACTGGGAGCGAGCGAGACGTAAAGCGGTTCCGCGTCGGAACATAGTTCAACAAATCGCAGCGAGTCGTCGCGAACGCGTTTGGCGTGCGTGGGACAGACGCGGACGCACTGACCGCAGGCGACGCAACGATCGGGCAAGACGGACGCGACGCCGTTTTCAATTCGAATCGCCTTAACGGGACATCGTCTGACGCATTTGTAGCAGTCTCTGCATTCGGCGCGCGTCGTGAAAATGGGGTAGAGTTTCGTCATGGGAGCGGACTTATTGGCCAAAACGCGATTTCAGGATATCGAGCATTTTATCGGGCGTCGCGTCAAGATAGACTTCCCCGTCGATTTCGACGCGCGGTCCTTTGGCGCAGTTTTCGCTACATCGCGCGCCGCGAAGCTCGATTTGCGCTTCCAGATTGCGTTCTTTTAAGAAGTTTTCGACGGTTTCCAGATTTTGTTCGTTGCCGCGAACGAAACATGAACTTCCTAAGCACAGGGAAATTTTATGAGTCGGTTTGGCGTCTTCTGACATTGTTTCGTCAATCCTCGTTGCGGCGGCGGAGTTTGGGAGTTAAGCTCAATAGCCGCATTCTACTTGGACGCCTCGATTTGTCAAGAAGCGCGAGACGCGGCGCGGGAATTAAAAAAACGGCTTGAACGCGCCTTGCGACGCGAACAAACCGTTTTAAACGCTTGTGTTAACTTACGGGGGAACTACGCGGTCAACGAATGTTGCTCTTGTAGTTTTGAGCGCGGTCTTTTTGACCCTGATCGCCTTTTTCGAGAACGACGTCAAGCGCTTTAATGAAGAGGTCTCTGTTCTGCTTGCGCAGGTAGTCCTGGTGAGCAAGATCAAGAATCGAGTTGAGCGCTCTGTTCGAGAGTTCCTTTTCATCGACGAATTGGAGCAGGAATTCGACCGATTCGGGTTCGCGGACGGCGCCGAGGCGTTCGAGCGCGTAGCGGCGTTCGTCGTCGCGCGTCGCGAGTTCAAACGCTTTCTTCAAGTTGCCGAATTTATCCTTGCCGGACATGTCGATTCCGTCCTGATCGTCCGGAAGGGAGACGACGCGAATGAACGCGCGAAGCGCCTGAATGCGGACCTGTTCCGGATACGCTTTGTTTTGCGCGGCGGCAAGGAGCTTTTCCCAAACGACGGCGTTGGGCCAGTTGCTCATGGCGCGAACGCTCAAAGCGACCATGTTCGGATCGTTCGTTTTCATCGCCGACTCAATGGTGTTGAGCGCGGCGTCGCCGCCGATACGACCAAGCAACATGAAGATTTGCGGACCGTTTTGATTGTTCATCTTGGCGACGACGGGGGTCGCGTCTCCTTCGCACAGACGCGAGATAATCTGTTCGGCGCGGTCGCGGTCGCCGCGATCGGCGATTCCGAGATACGCGTCGACGAAGTCGCCGATATTGTCTTTAGTCGCAAGTTGTTCCGCGGCGGCCAGGATGGGCAGGCGCGCGGGACAATCGTCTTTTTTCGCGATAGCGAGAAGGTTTCCGACTTCCGACTTGAGATAGCGTCCGCCGACGACGTCGGCAAGAGCGGCGACCATTCCGCCGTCCTTTTCCGCGTTGAGCGCTTTGACGACGGCGGCGTCAAAATCGTCGCCGACGATGTTTTTCATAATGCGAACGCAGAAACCGCGATCGAAATCTTTCATCGTGTCGTAAAGGACGCCGAATTCCTTGGCGGAACCGAGTTTTTCGATCGCCAGGAGCGCGGCGCGCTTGACTTGTTCGTTTTCAGACGCGACGGAGGCGACGGCGATCGGGAGGTATTGTTTGTCCATACGAACGCGGATAGCGCCCAGCGCGCGCGCTTTATCGTCGTCGGAGAAATTGTCGAAGCCCTTGATAAAGTCGGCGAAATCGGCGTCGGAAATATACGGCGCGGCGAGCGGAAGTTCCGTTTCGACGCCGCGGACAATATCGACGTCGCGCGCTTTAATGTA
>JAFZNK010000209.1 GCA_017550965.1 Thermoguttaceae bacterium | reverse complement strand
CTCGCCGGACTTGACGCGGCGACGCAAGAACGAATTGTCGCGTTGCTCAAAACGCTGCGCGAAGCGAAGAAGACGCTGGTTTTCGCCACGCATAACGAAGGATTGGTTGAACAAATTGCCGACGTTCGCGTAAGAATGAAATCAGGAAAAATTATCGACGTCTCATAACATGCGTTGGAGAACAAAATAGCCGAACGCTTCTTGCAAAACGTTCGGCTTTGTTGGGAAAACGCCGCTTTATCTACCGGCGAAATTCTTGTCATAAATCACTTAGTCAAATTGGCGACTTGTTCGGCGGTTAAGCCCCAGGAGAAGAGTCTCGCGCGCGAAATCGAACCTTCGAAGAAGTTGGAACCTTCGCCGCCTCCGGAAATATCGGAACCGACGCAGAACGCCTGAACTTTTTCGTCGGTCGGGTAGGTCAGTCTTCCCGTAACCTCTTTTCTGGCCGCTTCTTTGCCGTTAATATAAAGGACGACCGCTTTGCCGTCGAACGTTCCAAACGCGTCGATCGGTTTTCCCGGCTCGACAGGAGCGGAAATGATTTGATAGGTTCCGTCGACGCTCGCCCAGAATTCCAGCGATTTCGTTTTGGAGTTGAGTTCCAGAGAGAGCCCCGCCATTTGCGTGTTGGCGAAAACGACCATATTTTCGGAATCTCTGAATTTGTCGAAGATAAATTTCGCGGCGATCGTCGCTTTGCCCAACTTTCTGTATTCGCGAGAGTTAAATTGAGCTTTGAAACGTTGGTTTTCTCCGTTGAACGTCGCGGCAACGGCCCCAAGAGCGGCGACTTCGGCGATTTTCGGAGAACCAAACGTTTGAATCTCTTTCTGTTGTTTAAGTCCGTTGACGGCGGCGTTGACGACTTTCCCGTCTTTGAATTGAACGTCTAGGACGTTCGCGACCGGAGCGGCCGCGTTTTTGTCCGCTGTGTCAAGCTCGTCTTTGGGCGTTGTAAACTCAATGTCGAGCGTTTCGTCGCTCTCTTTAAAGAACGGGTTGAGCGCGGCGATTTTGGCGCGGAATTTGGATTCCGGCTCGGCGTTTACTTCAACGCGCATCTCTTTCGGGCAGTCCTTGAAATAATATTCGGACCAGAAATATTGAGAGCCGTATTCTTCCCATTTGCCCTCGGATTCTTTTTCAAGATCGACGCGATAACTGTGAACGACGTCGGGACAGGTCGCCTGCGGGAAAGTCAGTCTGGCGAAATCAGATTCCGTTTCGGCGACAGTCGCTTTTGCGCCTTCCGTCCAGGTCGGTTTGGCGGAAGTCTTGTAACGTTCGTCGGTGTAATAGTATTTGCCAATATTGCCTGTGTTGACGACGTAAACGACGTCGAAGAACGTATTGGTGATCAAGTCGTAAGGTTTAAGAACGACGGTGTTATCTTTGCGAACTTCAACGACGTACAACTGCGCGGCCTTGTCGTACCCCGGCGGGAATTTGTTGAATCTGCCTCCTTCGCCCCCCATTTCAAAGTAGCTGAGAGTGCCCGTGCCAAACGCGGAAAATCTTCCCTGCCACGCGGAACGCGGGTCGTTGATCGGGTAGTGAGAGTGACCGGAGAAATTAATGACGCGCGGATACTTTTGGAGAGTTTCGAAGAGGTCGACGGTTCCCCAATTGTCCTCGCCGCGGCTTCCGTAGACGGTCGGCGTTACGTGATAGTGCTGGAATGTAAAGACGGGCTTGCCCGGATCGTCGTCGCACGCCTTTTTGATCTCGTTCTCAAGCCATTCCAAGGCGTAGAGATAGTCGCCGTTGCGGCAAGAACCTTTTTCGGGGGACAGCGCGATGAATTTGAATCCTTTGACGTCGTAGACGAGATTCGAGGGGCGCTCGAAAATTTCTTCCCAGCGTTTTTTATTTCCGGCGATGAACTCGTGGTTGCCCATGCAGAGGATCGTCGTCGTTCCCTTTTTAATTCCTTCGTCCATAACCTCCTTGAAGAACAAAAGCTCTTCGTCCCAGCCATGGTCGGATTTGTCGCCCGCGACGAGCATCGCGTCGAAGTTTTTGTACGGTTGTTGGCTTGAATAGTCGTACATGAACTTCATCGAACGTCGGAATCGGTCGGCTTCTTTGCAGTCGCGATTCTTCTTGAAGTGCACGTCGCTGAGCGCGGAAAAGCGCAGAACAACTTCGTTGGAAGCGGCGTCCGCTTCTTCTTCGTATTTGGCGAAAATCGCGCTTGGAACGCAGAGTAACGACGCGCCGCCGAGGGTTCGCGTCAGGAAGGATCGACGAGTTAAATTTGTTTGCATTTTTAACGAACCTTATATTGCTACTGATTGACGAATAACGGATTCAACGGAAACGCCGACGAGAGAACATCGTCTGTCGTCGGCGTTAAGTTGCGACTCCGCCGCTTCGTGCGATTATAACGCTTTTGAAACGCGGAGTCTAATTTTGAATCAAAATTTATTTAAGTTCGATATTGTACGGAGCCATGCCTTTTTCCACCGTAACGGTAAGACCGGACGTCATCGGAGAGGCGTACTGCATTGGAAGCAAGTCCTGAACTTCGTCCTTAAGACGACTGTTTTTCGCGGATTCGGCGTCGGCGTCTTTATCGTTGCCGCTCGTTTCTTCGGCGGTATTAACGGGAAGGTCGGAACCGTTTGCGGGAGGCTCCGTCATTTTGCGCACGGCGACTTTGTAGGAGCCGGGCATAATACCGTCGCCGGGGACGAGCGTCATTGCTTTGAACGAACCGTCGGCTTCCGTTTTAGCAAGCGCGGAACGTCCGTTTGCGGCGTCGTCAGGAGCGAACGTTAATTGGGCGCCTTCGACGGGTTCGCCGTTATAGGTAACGGTTCCGGAAAGAGGAACCAAACCTTGCAAGCCGCCTTTTTTACATCCAACGGAAAGAACGCAACAAACGCATATGAGCGTTGCGAATAAGAAAATCTGTTTGCGCATTGGAATCTCGGTAATCATTGTTGAAACGAATTGGAGGGACGGCTGACTATTCAACCGTCCTTAATGGAGGTAAATTATTCTAAGAGAATAATTACATGCCAATTGACTCGCCGCCGTTGATGGAACCCATCGCTCCCCAGACTCCGAAGGACGACTTCCCGGAGTAACCGTAGTCCTTTTGTTTCTTTCCGGTCATACCGTCGGAGAAATCGACGTTAATGGTGTCGGAAACGAATTTGACGGAACCGTCGCCCATCGCCACGTTAACGCCGCCGCTGTGATAGCTCGTCGGGGGATAAAGGGACGCGTCGTTAATTGGGTTGTATTTTTCATAGCTGCAACTGGGAGCGTTCGGAGGCAGGATCGTGCTGAAACGCGCGTAGCAGTGTCCGTAGTATCCGAAGAAAGTCCCCTGACTGGCGACGGGCGCTGCGCTTCCATAGTTGACGTACAAGTTTCCGTCGCCGCGATAAGTGAGGCAAATGGACGGATTATAGTAGTGGCTGGTTTCTCCGGAAAGAATGCCGCCTTTAATCGATTCGTCCGCGACTTGAGTTCCTCTATCGCCGGGACTCGCGCAACGTTCGCTCATCAGAACAGTATTGGAAAGACCGTCCGTGCACGCCGACCAGGTCGCGGGACGCGCGACGCACCAACCGCTTTGCCAGGAACCGCTGTAAGTAAACCCAAAGAGCGTGCGCTTATTGCGCGTAGCTCCGGGATTCTGCCCATAATACTCGTCTTCGAAGTCGCCCATCGAGTAGCAGTAATTGTTGGCGGCAAAATTGTTCCACCCCTTGCTCGCTTTGGCGTCAGACGGACAAAGGAACGCGCTGATCGGACCTTTCCAGGCGTTAATAGCAGTACTGTACGGGTTGTAAGCGGTTCCGGTTCCGTCCCAGTATTGATGTTGGACGCTGTCGATTTCCTGATAACGCGGGGCTTCTTCAATTTGCGGAAGTATTCCGACGTGAGGCGTGTAGTTTTGGTTGGCGCCCCAGCCGAATCCCGGAAGATTGTTTTGGACGTCGTGATAATTGTGAACGGCAAGCGCGAGCTGTTTAAGATTGTTCGTGCATTGCATACGTCTGGCCGCTTCACGCGCCGCCTGAACGGCGGGTAGAAGAAGACCGATTAAAATACCGATGATCGCAATAACGACCAATAATTCGACGAGCGTGAAACCGCTCTTCCTGGAGGAGTGGACAGTCATTTTTTAGCTCCTGATGAAAAACAATTGTTGTTTCTTAAAGATGAAGAAAACACAACGTTTACATTTTACCGTCTGAAAATCGCGGGCGTCAAGCTTTTTGACGCTGTTGTTTCTATTTTTTGTTAAAAAAAGAATGAACACGCAAACTTTTGCGGGTCCAGCGCGTTGTTCGTAGCCGCCGATTTTCTAATATTTCGCAGATTAAGGGTTACGAAAGAGCGCGCCAAAAAAATGAAATGCAAGACGTTGCGTCAAAGAAACAACAAAAGAAAACGGTTCCCAAACTCAGAAGTCGAATTCGGGAACCGAAAGCGAAGACCGTTTGATTACTTTTTCAGATCTTCCATGCTGACGCGTGAAATTCTTGACGCGTTAAGCCCCCAATATCCTTGACCGCAACAGTAACCGACAAGGAAATAGTCTTTATCGACAAAGAAGAGCGCGGGATAGCAGAATCCCCGTTCTTCGCCGCTAACCGATTTGTCCAGGGTTTTCTTCGCGAGAAAACTCTTGCCGTCCGGCGAGAGAATCGCGACGGTCAACGGGTTGCGTTTGTCGGGCGATTCGTTCCAAACGGCGACGAGGTTGTCGCTTCCCGGTTCGCGTTTGATCGTCGCGGGACTTGCCGGGGAGACCAGAATCGACGGTTCCGACTCAGTCCACGTTTCTCCGCCGTCGCTCGAATAGGAGAAGTACTGTCGACCGCTGGCGTTGCGAATCGTCATGAGGAGTCGGCCGTCGGCGAGTTCCACAATTCCCGGTTCCTGATACATGATATTGTTGGCGTTGGGAACGGCGGCGCTCGGATTCCAGGTTCTTCCTCCGTCGTCGGAAATCATGCAGAAGACGGTCGCCTTTCCTTCGTAATTGTAGACGTCGCCGCCTTTGTACGCGTGTCTTGCGACGGGGACAAGAATGCGATTGTTCGAAAGAAGAACGACGCGCGAGTTGTTCACGACGTTATAAGAAGGCGCGTCAATAATCTCGATACGATCGGTCCAGGTCTTTCCCTCGTCGTAAGAATAGCGAAGATAAGGACGGCAATCGCCCGGCGTTTCCTTAACTAAGTAAAACAACGCGATCGAATTGTCGCAAAGTCTCAGGAGCGAGACGGACATCACGTTAAGACGACCCTCGTTTTCCAGAACGAGTTCGTCCTGATCAGACCATGTAACGCCGTAATTCCTGGTAATTCGGCTGACCAGACGCGCCGACGCGTGATCGTCGCCGGATAGTCCGTAGTATTTCGTATAGACGTAAAGAATGTCGCCGGATTCCAGGCGAATAAAATCACCCTCGCTGTTTCGAGGATTGTCGGGGCCTGGCGGCAATTCAAGCGTCACTGTTTTCGAGACTTGCGGCGCGACGACGAGTTCGGCCTCCTGGGCGACGTTGCCCCAAATTCCCAGATTGTAGATCAGCGCCAGATAGCCGATCGTGAAGATGAATACGCACGTTCTTCCCATTGGCGGCTCCCTTGTTCTTATTAACTGCATAATTACGGAATAGAGACAGGGGTCGCGGAGTAGGAACGCGTCGTTACCAGCGCAAAGCGCGAGTCGGCTTGGACGTCGGCTTTTGGCGCGACGATTCATCGTAAGTTTGGGCGACGTATTCAGGTCGCGTCGCCGAATTGGCGTTTTCGCCGGGGCGCGGATTGTTAAACGTCGGGATCGAACTTACATAAGCGGGCGTCTCTTGTTCCCCTGCGAGTTCGACGTCGGTCGGCGCAGACGAAGGCGCAATTTGAGCGTACGCGTTCTGATTAACGGCGCTCGCGGAATACCCGTTGTCTCTCTTACGACTATTGTAATCGGCGTTTCTTGAATCGTCAACGTATCTTGCGCTGTTTGCGCTGGAATTTAGAACAGAGTCATTATGATAATTGTTGTTATCGACGTAAACGTTATTATTGTCTGAACCGGCGCTGAACGGTTGGAAATTTTGACTACTTTGCTGCGCGAAGCCGGGCGCGTTTGACGGAGTTTGCGCTAAAAATGCGTTGTCGACGCTCGCGTAGTCGTACGCGGACGGATTGTCGATCGGTTCGGCGACCGGTCTCGCGTCGGTTATGCCCCCGTTGGGAATTGCGTTTGCCGACTGTTTGTCGAAAGGTCGCTCAGACGCTTCTTCGGTGACAAAAGCCCCCGCGCGAGCGCTTGCGGGGCGTTCCCCCGATTCCGAGTTTTGATCGCGCGGCGCCAAATCGGCCCACGTGGGAAGAGCGTCGTCGTAATCCAGATCTGTTTGATCCGAATGGAACGAAGGATCGATGGAATTGGCAAGGGAAGTAGATTCAGGTTCGGCAACGAATCCGGTTCCGTAGAGATCGTCAAACGGAACGGCGTTTTCAGAAGCGAACGCGTCGAATTTTAGCGACGCGCCCAATACGTCTTCGCCTGAAGACTCGGGGGCGGAGATTTTGACGTCGACAGGTTCGTTTTGCGCGACGTCGAGTTTGTTCGAAGATTCCCGTTGATTGGCCGTCAGACCGTGTAACGACGTCGACGCGAGAAAGCCCAGTCCAAAAACGGCGGCAAGGATGAAGATTCTTTGGAACGCGTTTTTCAGAGCCGACGACTGGCAAGAAGGCTCTTCCAAGAAGACGTTTGGAATCTTTCCAACGATCCGAGGCAGGGCGTCCCGAGCGTTTTCCTGGTCGCTAGAGTCTATCCAGTCCTGAGAATCCATTACTTCAACGGGAGCGACAAAGTCGTTCAACGCGTTGAAATCACTGGAAGCTTCTTCTTTCCCGCCTTGGAAAGCCATGACTCCGTCCTTCGTTTAGCCGTTTTTTGAGGGAACTGCGATTCGTTCTCCAAAACGAATGCGTACGCAGTCCTATTCTTATTTTCGGCCGTAAGAAAGAGAACTTTAATCGATTTTAACGATTAAATTAAAAATAGGGCTGTTAACGACTTTTGGAGGTTGACGTCGAGTTTGGTTTGCGAACTAGCGTCCTTTACGTTGGAATCGGGCCCAGACGTCAAAACGCGGCGCGGACCCTTCACGAGTTTCCGCGCCGCGTTGAAAGATATGGATCGCGACAAATTATTGTTCGAAGAACGTTTTGACTTTTTCGACGAGGAAAATTTGTTCTTCGGCAGTCAATTCGGGATAGATCGGCAACGCGAGGACTTCGTTAGCGGCTTTGAGCGTTTCGGGCAAATCTTCCGGCTTGTAGCCGAGATACGCGAAACATTCTTGTTGATGTAGTCCGAGCGGATAGTAAATATCGGTTCCGATTTTAAATTCGGCAAGGTAGGCGCGAAGTTCGTCTCGTTTGCCTCCGAGAACGCGAATAACGTACTGGTTCCAGACGTGTCGTCGATTCTCCGTCGTTTTGGGCGTAACGACGACGTCGGACAACCCCGCTTCCGCAAAGAGTTTTTCATAGCGCGCTGCGTTTTGTCCGCGCATTTCCGTCCATTGATCGAGGTAAGGCAACTTGACGTTCAGGATCGCCGCCTGATACGAATCGAGACGGCTGTTGATTCCGATCTCTTTGTGGTAGTATCGCGGCGCCATGCCGTGGCCGCGAAGGAGCCTGACGCGATCGGCTACCGTTTGATCGTTGCAGACGACCATGCCGCCGTCTCCCGCGCCCCCGAGATTTTTTGTCGGGTAGAAACTCAAGCACGACGCGTCGCCCCAGTTTCCTACGGAAACTCCGTCGAGTTCCGCGCCGATCGCTTGGCAGGAGTCTTCAATGACGTAGATCTTGCGTCCGGTTTTCGCTTCGACGTCGTTGACAAGCGCTTGAAACTCAGTCATGTCCGCAGCCTGCCCGAAGAGATGCACGACGATAATCGCTTTAGTTTTCTCCGTAATTTTTTCAGCGACTTTTTGAGGATCTAAATTGAAAGAGACGGGGTCGATATCGGCAAAAATCGGCGTGGCTCCTACGCGCGGCACGCAACTGGCGGTTGCGAAGAACGTGAAGGACGGAACGATTACTTCGTCTCCTTTGCCGACGTTGAGCGCCATGAGGGAGAGGAGGAGCGCGTCGCTTCCAGAAGCGCATCCGACCGCGAAGTTGGTTCGAGAGTATTTTGCGACGTTTTCTTCGAGTTTTTTGACTTCGGGTCCGAGGATGAATTGTCCGCTTTCGTTGACGCGTAGCAATGATTCGTTCATTCGCGCGCCAATAACGCTGAATTGGCGTTTCAAATCTAACATGGGAACCGCTTCAATCCGTTCCGTCGACATAAGTTTGTCCTTTCTGAAAACTCGATTTTTTTGGCGAGTCGACCTCGCTTTTTGACTCGAAAAAGGTTAATGAATTTGCCTTTTTTCGTCAAGAACGATTTTTCTTGACGCGCTATTTTTCGGCGTATATAATTCGGGGCGACGGGACGTTTGTCCCGTTGCTGAACACGATTATAAGGAACTATTGGGAGACGGCATATGTTTGCTGATTACGCGCGTTTAACGCTTTTGTCGACTTCAATATTAGGCGTATTTTTTGCGGTTTTGCTCGGCGCGAACATCGTCCTTGGCGTCGAAGGATCAAAGGTCGATCGAACCGCCGTCGACGCCGATCCTAACGCAAAATTGATCGACGTTCCGTATTTGAATCAACTGGACGTCGTGTATGGATGCGAGGCGGTCAGCGCGACGATGGTTCTTCAGTACTACGGGGTCGATATCACTTGGAAAGAGTTTACGGACGGTTATCTCATTAAAAAGCCGTGGCGTGAAGACGAGAACGGCCGTCGATTCGGCCCTGATCCGTTTGCGGCGTATCCTGGCGATCCGTACAAAGACGACGGACCGAATTGCGGGTACGGCTGTTACGCTCCTTGTTTGGCGAAGTCGATGAATATGGTTTTGCCCGGCGATAAACGCGCTTTCGTGACGACCGGGCTTAAGCTCTGCGATCTTTTGGCGAACTACATAGACAAGGGAGATCCCGTTCTCGTCTGGGCGACCATGAATATGGCGCCTTCCAGGTTGACGCGGACGTGGACGATCGATTACGTCGACGAGAATTCGCCGTACCGACTTGGCGATTCGTTTACCTGGCTTGGGAACGAGCATTGTCTGGTGTTGATCGGATACGACTCCGAACGATATTTTTTCAACGATCCGTATGAAAATCACGGACTTATCGCTTATGATCGCGATTTGTTTGAGCAGCGTTTTCGAGAGTTTGGAGAAATGTCGGTCGTCGTCAGAAAGGTTGAGAAAAAGTGAAAAGGCTCTTCTTGTTACTTGCGACGTTATTCTTTACGTCTTACGTTTTTGCCGGGAACGATCCCTGCGATCCAAATTCTTATATGGGGACAGATTCCGAACGAATCGCTCAGGCGTTGGACTCCGCGTCGAAGAGCGGAGGACTCGTTCGAATACCGCCGCGAAAACCGGACGAGCTTGCCGACCGCACATATTGGCTTCTTGATTCCGCAATTCTTTTACGCGCGAACACGACGCTAATTTTGGAGAACTGCACGTTGAAACTGTCGGACGCGTGCCGCGACAATTTCATTCGAAGCGCGAACTGCGGAATTGGAATCGAGAAAGTCGAACCGATTGAGAACGTTCATATTGTTGGAATCGGTTCCGTCAGACTTGAAGGAGCCGATCGTCCGCGCGCGACGGGGGACAGCGGCAAAACTCTTGGCGAACGCACTTACGGAACAGACGCAGGTAAAGAAGGAGAGTCTCAAAAGGGGGACTGGCGCAATATTGGCGTTTTGCTCGCCAACGTTAGCAATTTCTCAGTTGAGAACATTTCGATTATTAACGCGCACGCGTGGAGTATGTCTCTCGAAAAATGCTCGTTTGGCGCCGTTCGCAATATTCGGTTCGAATCAATCGAGCAGAGAACGATCGACGGCGAGTCTGTGAAAACGCTAAACGTCGACGGTTTGGATTTGCGCAAAGGGTGTCATAACATAACGATAGACGGTATAACCGGGACGACTGGCGACGACCTTGTCGCGTGCACCGCGATTGGGGCGGGCGGAAAGATCGGGGGCGTTTTAGAGTCGACGGAAGTCAGCGATTTCTCGCCCGAGGATGAATTGGATATCCACGACGTTTCGATTCACAACGTCATTGGATACGCCGCCGGAGGACATCAGATCGTCCGCTTGCTTAATGCTTCGGGAATAAAGATTTATCGCGTTATCATCGACGGCGTTATCGACACGTCTCCGGAAGGAGTCGTCGACCGCGCGACGATTCGTATTGGCGACGCCAACCCCGCATGGGGCGGGGTTACGCCGCTGGGGGACACGTACGGGATTATCGTAACGAACGTCCAATCTCAGTCGCGCCAAGCCGTTCTCATCGCCGGATCGCTCGTTGATTCGAGCATAACCAACGTGGTTAATTATCATCCGGACGTAACGGGCGTCGGTTTCGAATCGGGCGAAGAAAACGTGAAAAACGTGAGGATCGATCCGTTCATCAACGTCGGCGCAGAGCGTTGACGCTTTGCGGCTCTGTTATCGAGACGGCTCTTTCCAGTGTTCATGCCCATATTCTTCAATCGGAGCGCTTGCGGGGGCTCCTTCTTTCAGGCTATGGGCGGTGAAGAAGACTTGGCCGTCGACTTCGGGGGATTGCGCCATGTATTCGAGCTGTTTTGTGAGTTGCGCGGGATCGCGCCAGGCTTCAGTTTTCGAGTTAGGGTCGACGCGATAGGCGGCGGTTCCGACGTAGAGCTTGACGTTTGTGTCTTTGACGACGTCGGACCACCAGTCGGTCAGGATTTGGAAATCGGCGATTTCAAAGCCGATGTGCCAGTAGATTTGCGGGACGACGTAGTCGATCCATTCTTTTTTGATCCAGCCTCGAACGTCGGCGTAAAGGTTGTAATAGCACTGATTCCCGCGCGTCTCGCTTCCGAGCGGATTGCTTGATTTGTTCGCCCATATGCCCGCAGGGCTTACTCCCCACACGACGTTCGATTTAGCCTTGTGGATCGCTTTCCCGGCCGCTTCAATGAGCAGATCGACGTTATGGCGACGCCAGTCTTCTATATCGTCAAAACCTTCGCCGTATTCTTCGAACGTCTTTTCGTCTTCGGTGATTTTGCGTTCCGGATAGAAATAGTCGTCGATGTGAATTCCGTCGACGTCGTAGTTTTCAACGATCTCGACCATGCCGTCGACGACCAGTTGACGAACTTCCGGGATACCGGGATCGAGATAGACGCGATCGCCGTGCTGGAACGTCCATTCGGGATGAAGACGCGCGGGATTGTTTTCCGCAAGGTCTTCAAGCGCTTTTCTTCCGACGGTAACTCGGTACGGATTGATCCAGGCGTGGAGTTGCAACCCGCGTTTGTGCGCGCCCTCGATCCAATATGCGAGCGCGTCGAAATTTTCGTCGGGCGCTTTGCCTTGTTCGCCCGAAAGGAAGCCCGACCACGGATAAATTTTCGACGGATAGTACGCGTCTCCCATTGGGCGTACTTGCAGGAAAATCGCGTTAAGACGAAGGTCGGCGGCGCGATCGAGGAACGCGTCGGCTTCTTTTCGCATTTGATTGGCGCTCAGACCCGGCTTTGACGGGAAGTCGATATTGGAGACGCTCGAGACCCAAACGCCGTGGAGTTGTTCTTTTTCGTCTTTGGCGAAAGTCGGGGCGGACAAGGACGCCGTTATTAGCGCGAGCAATAAACCGAAGGAAAAGATTTTAGTCGAAGTCATGACGAGGAACTTTGTTGAAAGGGGTTGCAATTACGGTTTTTCAGCGACGATTACTGCGGACATGTCGTCGGCGGGGAGGGCGAGACGCGCGTTTTGGAATCCGACTTTCGTCAGAAGCGCGATCGTCTCTTTAGCGTTGTAGACTTTGCCGTCTTTTCTGCGAACGAGCATATTTAACCCAAAGAACGCCGCCGGTTTGGGACCCGTGAAATTGTCGTTGATATAGACGTCGCGAACGCCGACGCGGCCGCCTGGTCGAAGCGCTTCAAACGAGCGGCGAAACATCTTTTCCGTCTCGTCGTCGCCTTGTTGATGAATAATTGCGCTGATCCAGACAAAATCGACGTCGGTCGGGTAGGGATCGACGTAAAAATCGCCCGGACAGTACTCGAGTCGATCGCCAAAAGGAGAATTTGCCGCTTTGATTTTCGCTTCTTCAAGCGCGGCGGGACGATCGAACAAAACCGATTTGGCGTCGGGATTCGGATTCTTTTCCAGAAACGCAAAAGAATAGGTTCCGGAAGCGCCTCCTAAGTCGAGCATGCGCTTGAAATTGAGCAGACCGGCGTCCTGGAGTTTTTGCGCCATTACGGGCGCGATTTGTTTTGCGATAACGTCCATTGCCAGGATGAAGTCCTGGAATTCGACAAACGCGTCGTTGACGCCGCAGGTTGACGGGATTGGAACGCCCGACTTTACCGTCCAGGCGAGTTGCGCCCAATTTCGGAGACAATTCGCCTGATGACGGAGCATTGGCGTTATTGTTTCCGGGGAGCGCGAATCCAGATACGGGACGTATTCGTCGACGACGCGAAACGCGCCGCCCGTCTTTTCTATTAGATTCAACGAGGATAGCGCGGCAAGCAAATAGGTCGTCCCTTGTAGATCCAGTTCTAATTCCCGCGCAAGTTCGTCCGCCGTAGCGCTTCCTCTTTTGACAATCTCCGTAAAGAGGTCGAGTTCGCTTGCCGCAAGAACAGCGCAAGCCGTCTGCCACCCGCCCGTTAAAGCGAACAGTTTTTCACGCGCGTCGGTCATGAGATTCTCCGTTATTTGGAAACGTTTTCAATTTGTTCGGGCGTCAACGCGTAGGTATAAACTCTTGCGTTGGCGATTACGCCGGGGAAGAACCATCTTGCGCCCATGCCGGGGCACACGTCCGCGCCAATGCAGAACGCGCGCGCCGAAGCGTTGTTGGTAAATCGGAACGCCCCTGAAACTTCGGCGTTTGCGACAAGTTTGCCGTTCAGGTAGAGCCGCGTTTCTTTGCCGTCGTAAACGAACGCGGCGACGGCGTCTTCGATTCCGTCAAAAGGCGCGGCAATATCTTGATATTTGTCGTCGATCCAACAACGCGCCAGGAGTTTTTTCTGCTCGGCGTAATACTCGAACCCCAGCCCGCCGCTTTCGGTCGATCCGAAAATGCTAATCGGATCGTTATTTGTCTTTTTTGAAAGGTCGAGTCTGAATTTGACGAGCGTTGTTATTTCATTGCCGAACATCCCCGCGCGGATTCCGGAGAAGGGCGCAAAGCAACACTGATCGGCGCCGTTGAGCGCGAGCGCGGCCCCTAACGACGCGTCGGCGACGACGTCGGGGGTTCCGAATTTTTTAATTTCAAGAGGCGCGTTAACGCCGTCGGCGATATTGACGGCGCCTTTTTCCGGATCGAATTCGACGTCGAGGAAGTTGCCGCGCGGATTAGGATTTGATCGATCGGCGTCTCCGATCGTCGTCGGCGTTTCCAGATCGATTGTCAGCGGTTCTTCTGTTTCTTTTTGGAAGGCGCCGACGCCGTAAATGTTAAAGCGATATTTGGCGCCGGGTTCGAGATTCAAAACGTCGTATTCTATCTTTTCAACCGGATTTTTCATGAAATAGTCGGACCACACGTTGTACGTGCGATAAGGAGTCCAATTGCCGTCGTTTTCTTTTTCCGCGACTATTCGATACGACACGACACAGAAATCGTCGATCGCCTGCGAGAAGCGGACGACCGCGCCCGACGGCGCGAGCTCGACGACTTCCGCAGACGCGTTCTCTTTCCAGACGGGACGTTTCGCCGCGTCAAATCGTTTGTCGGTATAGACGTACTTATCGACGTTCGTCGGATCGACGAGCAGATATTCGCGGTCGAGGAACGAGTCGGAAATAACGTCGTACAGGCGTATGCGAATCGTATTGTCTTTATAGACGTCGAAGATAAGGAACGTTCCCGCCTTCTGGAAAGCGACGTTGTTTCCCAATTGAAAATTGTCGCCGTGCTCGTAGAGGGACAACGCGAAATAACTCATCGAACCCGTGCCAATTGCGGTGAATTTGCCCTGCCAGATTGCGCGAGGATCATAAGACGGTATGTGCGAATGTCCTGAAATATGAATCACTTGCGGATAACGCTCGAGAATGTCGACGAAATCTTTGACGCCGGCGTGGAAGTCGCCCGGCTTGCTCGCGCTTCCGTAGACCGTTTCAAAGACGTGATAATGCTGAATTACAAAGACCGGTTTGGTCGGGTCGACGGCGATCGCCTCTTGGATCTTTTCTTCAAGCCATTCTCTTAAATAGACGTAGTCGTTTTCGTTGCACGTTCCCTTTTCGGGGGAAACGGTAATAAACTGATAGCCGTTGAGTTCTTGTCGACGATTCGCCTTGGTTTCAAACGTTTTTTCCCAGAGTTCGCGATTTCCGCCGTAATACTCGTGATTGCCCATGGCCAGAATTCGACGCGTCGACGGTTTGAGATTGTCGTCCATCGTCTTTTTAAACGCGCCGATTTCTTCAATAAGACCGTGATTCGAGAAATCGCCCGCGACGACCAGCGCGTCGAATTTGTCGTAAGGTTGAGCGGCGCAAAATTCGTTCATAAACCGTAGCGCCTTCCCAAACCGAACGTGTTCTGCCGCTTGATCGTCGTGCGATTTATCGTAATGGACGTCGCTTAGAGCGGCAAATCTCATAACGATCTCTTTGGAATCGTCGGCGGCGAAGAGTTTGGAAGGGATGCAGAGCGCGAGCAACGACGCGCTTAGAAAAGAACGGCGATCGATCGACGTCGACATTGTCATATTCTCCTGTGTCGTTTGAATCGGTCTTGTCAATGGTTGACGTGTTTTTTCAAGTTTTTATTGGTCGTCCCATTCGTTAAATTGACCGGGGAGTCTCGAATTGACTGACGCCCAAAACGGATGTTGTCGGTCGGCGCGCGTTCTGGCGTCTTCCAACATGACCTTTGAACTGGCGGGGACTCTTCCGTTTTGGGGAGTCAACTTCTTTCCGTTGAAGACGACTTCCATTTTCTGATCGAAGTTGATTTGCTCCGGAGAAAGAAAGATCACGCCTCTTTCCGCCGTCGATCTGACGCGCAGGCTGTTGTCGACAATTCTGAAAAACTCGGTTTTTGCCGCGTGATATCCGTGCCCCTGGAGATTGGCGAAAAGAGGATCGATCATATTTTTTTCCGGGAAGTCAAACAGTTCCGCCGACCAGAAGAAGTTGTCCCACGGCCTAATCGAATAGACGACGCGTTCTTCCTGAGAAAAGAAGCGCCTTGTCTTCATCGCCGCCCATTCAAAAACCCGCGTCGTTTCTTCGGAGAACGGTTCCGCGCCTCGCCCTTTGAATTGGACGTACGTCATGTCGAACGGTTTGGAAAGATCCATGCCCCAATCGAGCGTTTCCCTACTTGCCGCGAGTTTGCCGCCGTCAAGTTCTCCGCCGACGGCGTACAAGGGCATAAATTCTCCGTTGCGTTTGAGCAAAGGGGTGATGTAGTTGGCGGCGCCGCAGATGGGCACGCAACCAGCCCAGAGATCAGGATGAGCCAGCGCCACGTCCCACGCCAGATCGCCTCCCGACTGGAAACCGGAAATAAAGACGCGGTCCGTGTCGATCGAGAATGTTCGACACGCGTCGCGCAGGCAATATAAGACGGCGGCGCAACCGGACGCGGAGTGGTCGTAGCCGGAGTTTGTTTCCGACCATTGCGGGGCGACGACGATATATCCGAAACGAGTCGCCTGTCCGTATCTTTCGTAAACTTTTTTACCTTGCGCGTTTGTCTTTTCAACCCATGGTCCGCACCACCAATTGAGCTGCTGCAACGTTGTGGAACGTTCGCCTCGTAACGAGACGATCGTCGGGTATTTACGATTAGGATCGTATTCGGGCGGGAGCTGGACGTCGTAGGCAAACGTTTTTCCGCTTTGAAACGACGGAACGGACAGCGAATATTGATAAGGTTTGTCTCTTGTCGAACGCGGGGGGCTCTTCGGCGGCTTCATCGTCGCGAGAATCGTCGCGATATTTTCCGGGCTCGACGCTTCTTCCGCGCGTATTTCATCCCAAAGCGCTTTTCTCTGTTCGGGTCGATCTTCGAGCAAATAGCGACGCACGAGTTGACGCGTCCGATAAAGGGAGACGGCGAATTCTAAACGTCTGTCGGTATTGGCGTTGCCAACCAGCCAACCGCTTAGCGCAATCGCAAGTTTTTGCGAGTCGGGAGTCGAGCCGTCAAGTTCCTCCTGTTCAAAGGCCGCAAATCTACTTAACGTGTTGTTGTTGAGTTCTTTATTAATTTCGACGACAATCGAGTTGGCGCCTTTTTTTAATTCCGGATCCTCGACCGATTCAAGTAGCTGACCGAGTCGTTCGAGGATTAGAGCGCGTTTTTTGTCTTCTTCTTCGTATTCGCGCCTCATCCGACGAATCGCCTGGATTTTTTCGGGGGAAACGCGATCGGCTTCAAACGACGCGAGCAGTTCCCTGACTTTTTTATGCTGACCCGAGGCGCGACGAAGTTCAAGTTCGTCCAGAAGTCTTTCCGCCGCCAACTGTTTGATTAGTCGAAGGGCGACTTCCAATTTGGCGACGTCTTCTTCCTCCTGAAAATCGTCGACGATTTCCTGCAACTCCTCCGCCGCCTGTTCATATAGAGACGCTTGAACGTAGAACTGATAGATTCGCAAACGGTCGTCCAACGAATTAGGATCGATTTGTTTTTTAATGAGCGCGGTAATGGTCGTACGTGGCAGCGAGTGGGGAGAAAGGCGCATGTCGATATTATGCGTCAGTCCCTGAACGCGCACGTAGGTCGGCGCGATTTCGGTAATCCCCTGAACAATGGGGATTCCTGACGCGAGGATCGTTCGGCGTCCGAATTCGTCAAAATCGGTAACGGCGCGATAAGAACCGAGCGTCGCGATGCGCGTGTTAGGGTTTTCGTCGACGCGCTGTCGAATTTTAAAGACTTCCAAAGCGTTGGCGGAATCGTCAAGGACGAGGTCGGCGGCGCTGTTTTTAGGAATGTAGATTCGACGGAGCTGATCGTCGACGACAATGATCTTTTCCGACTGGACCGGAGCGGAGTCTCGTTCTTTTTTTGATTCTGTCGATTCGACGACGCTTCGCGTCGGAAAAATTTCTCCGACGTACAATCGACCGTCTTTCATAACGACGCGAGTTTGCGCCGCTTCCACGCTTGGCGAACAAAGAATCGTCAACGTCGCCAGCGTCGCGAAAGCCAAGGTATAAGCGAGCGTTTTAAAATCTTGACGCGACATGTCGTTTCCGTTAAAATTGCGGCGTCTCGTCGGGCGAACGCGACCACGACGACGGTGTTTTTCACAGGGCGTTCGTTTGCGCGGCTTAACAACCGCGTCAGGCGGGTTCCCGCCGTGTCGTTAAAACGGCTTTTTTTTACTATTTCGTCAATAAAAGCGAACAGGGACTATCCCCTTACTTATTTTATTCATATTGACGTCGGAATCAAGAAATTGGGTTCAACGATCTCCTTCTACTGCATGCATTGCGGCAAATTGATTACGTTTCCCTCGAAACTTGCGGGAGCGACGGCGTTTTGCCCGTACTGTCGTCATGGAATGGTCGTTCCCAAATACGATCCGACGGTTCCTCCGCCCCCTCCCGCCGATTCCGAGGTCGTTTCCAACGACGAAACGCCTCGGAAAGAGAAGCGCGATTCTCTGGGGTTGCGCCCCGATCTTTCGGGCGAGAACGGCTCGTCCGGCAGTAGCGTCGTTTTGATTCGGTCTTTTCTTTTTCCCGATCGTTCTCGTCGCCTGGACGTCGGTCGGACGTTAAAAATCAATTGGTTTCGACGAGGTTCGGAGGAAAACGAAGGAGTCGACGAATCTGTTTTCGTTCAAACGCCCGACTTGTCGGACGACGAGTTTTTTGAACGTCTTCGCGCCGAATCTCCTTCTTATCCCAGCGCGGGCGCTTACGTAAGTCCTCCGGTTTACGTTCCCGGCGAGGAAAAAACGCCTTGGCGGGAGCGCGTCGATTTGACAAAACTCGGGATTTGGACGGGAATTACCGTCGTCCTGATCGGGCTTGCGACGTTGGCTTCTTTTGGGATTCTTCGCTTGACTAATCCGCGCTTTTTACAGGCGTCGCTTCAGGATCCGGATCCTGTTCCCGTCGAGGGACTTGTCGTTTACAGAACCTCGGGCGGAAAGCTTGAAGGAGACGAAGGCGCTTTCGTCTTTCTCTTTCCGACGGAACGCGCGTTTAAAAAGCCTTTAATTACCTACGGAGCCTCTCCTAACGAGAAGACTCCTCTGCAATTCAAGGACTTTTTGACGGAACTTGAAGCGAACGGCGGCTATTTCGAACGCGCCGGTTTTGAAGGGTTCTTCGACGTCGAAGTTAAAACGCCGGGCGTCTACAAAGTGTTGGTCGTGTCTTTTAACGTTGGAGACGACGTTTCGCGCGCCGACGAGAAGACGTTGCGCGAGATCGGCGCCTACTTGTTTCAGCCGGAAGAAATGCTTTCGCGCAATCGTTTTTTGTGGAAGACCGAACGCATTGAAGGCTCTCGCGTCCAGCTGGAGCTAAACGTAGGGCGTTAGGAACGTCGTTTCAGGTATTTTGGAGACGTGCCCGGACCGATTCCCGGAACGCGCCCGATTTCCCGAATTTGCCTTAGCGCGGTTTGGCGCGTTTTATCAGCCTCTTCTCGTGACGCGGCTTTGTTTGGGTAGATTTCGTAAAGTTTGCGGTATTTTTCCGGCGTCAAGTTGGGCATAACAACGTTGGCGCCTCGTTCTAACGCGCCTTTTCTCCCCCCTATTTCGTCGACGGTTGCGACGGCGGTCGTGCTTGGAATGTTAGCGTCGGGACACAAAATTCTTGCCAAAGCGACGACTTTAAACGCAAGTTCGTTACTATTGGGGACCTGTCTGTCGGACGTCGGATAGTCGAACGGCTTGTCAATCGAAAGGGGAATTTCCTGAAAGCTTTCCGAAGCGGTTTCGTGGATCGGAACGGTTCGCCATCTGCCGTTTTTCGTTTCAAGTCTGCCGAGCGGCGTTTCGGCGTGCGGGAGGAAGGGGCCGCAACCGATCATGTCGAGATCAAGTTCTCGGAAAAGCGTCAAATCGTTCGCTAAATCGTCGTACGTTTGACCGGGGATTCCGATCATGACGCCGCTGCCGATTTCGTAACCTATTTCGCGCAAGCGTCGCAACAGTTTGATTCTATCCTGAAAAACAGAACCTTCCGCATTGGGGTGAATCGCTTGATACAATTCTCGATTCGACGTTTCAAATCGGAGCAGATAACGGTTGGCGCCCGCTTCTTTCCAGCGAACGAACTCCGAGTCTTTTCGTTCTCCCAAACTCAGCGTGATCGCCAACCGATACCTTTCGCGTATTTCCTGAACTAAGTCGGCGATATACGCTTCGTCGAGCGCCAAATCCTCCCCGGCCTGCATGACGACCGTTCCGAATTGATACTCGTAAGCAAGTTTTGCGCGTTCAAGGATTTCCTCGCGCGTCATTCGATATCGTTCAATGCGTCTTGACGCGCGCACTCCGCAATAGAGACAGTTGCGCCGACAGTAACTGGAAAGCTCGAGTAACCCTCGAAGCCATACCTCGTCGCCGACGCGTTCCCGACGCGTGCGATCGGCGACGTCGTAGAGTTCCGACAGTTTTTCCCGGTCTGTTTCCTGCAACCATTCGGAGATTTCTGTTACGGTTAAATTCTCGTTCAGCATTCTGGCGTTCCAATGAGTTCTTTTCCGTCGTTTGACGTCGACATTATACAACGCTCGTTATTTTTGGCCAGACAAACGTTGACTTACTCAAACGACTTTGTATATTGAACTGGCGGTTTAGGGAGATTGTCCGCCAAACGGAGAAGATCGAAATGAAGATAATGACAGTTCTTGGAACGCGACCCGAGATTATTCGTCTTTCGCGAATCATGGCGGCTTTGGACGAGTATTCGCAACATGTCGTCGTTCACACTGGTCAGAATTACGACTACGAATTGAGTCAGATTTTTTTCGACGATCTGGCTCTGCGCAAACCTGATTATTTTCTTAACGCGGCGGGCGCGTCGACGGCTTCGACCGTCGGATCGATTATCTCGAAAATGGACGAAGTCTTCGCCGCGGAAAAGCCTGACGCCGTCGTCGTTTTAGGCGAGTCGAACAGTTGTCTCGGCGCCTATTCCGCCAAGCGGCGCAAGATTCCGATTTTTCACGTCGACGCGGGGAAACGCTCGTACGATCAGCGTGTTCCCGAGGAAATCAACCGTCGTCTTATCGACGCTATCGCCGACGTTAATTTGCCCTGTAATTCCATAGCGCGCGACAACCTTTTGCACGAAGGGTTTCCTATCGACCGCATTTTCCAGATAGACAGCCCGATGAAAGAGGTCTTTTCTTATTATCGAGACAAGATCGAATCGTCCGACGTGTTGAAAAGACTGGGGTTGCGCGCCGGCGAATACTTTGTCGTCAGCGCGCATCGCGAGGAGAACGTCGACGACCCCGAACAACTTCAGCAGTTGGTGACAACGCTCAATAATCTGGCGAAATACGAGAATAAACGCGTCGTGTTTTCCGTTCATCCTCGAACGCGCAAACGTTTGGAAGCGTGCAGTCTGACGTTGGATCCTTCCATTCAGGCGTTGAAACCGCTCGGTTTTTTCGACTACAACGCGTTGCAAAGATCGTCGTACGCCGTTCTTTCCGACAGCGGCGCGATCGACGAAGAATCGACGCTTTTAAACTTTTACGCGCTCAATCTTCGGCATACGCGCGAGCGTTACGAAATTGACGACTCTCCAGGCGCGATTATGACAGGAGTCGAATGGGAGCGGGCGTCCGACGCGTTGAAAATTATAAAACACAAGCGCGAAAACGGACAGTTTCCGCGCCTGGGCCGGCCGTGGGAAGACGACCACGTTTCGCAAAAAGTCGCGCAGATCGTCGTGAGTTACGTCGATTACGTCGATCGATTCGTCTGGCACAAAAAATAGCTCGTCACTTCTGAATGATCAACGACGATTCCGGCGCGACGACCGTTCCGTCGTCGCCTCGGAACTCTTTTTTCCCGAAGTTGACGATCACCTCGACTCCGTTGGCGAAGACGGTTTTTTGTACGGTTCGATCTTCCGTGAGAATCTGATGATCCTCCATGGCGACTCGGCCCGTTAGCCGGGAAACCGGTTCGGCGATTTTATAACTCTCCACAAACCGTTCGCGATTCTCGTCAAAGAAATCTTTTAAGAAGCCGTACATCGGAGGCGTTCCGTAAAGAGCGTTGAATAAGTCTCTTTTATGCCATAGCTTAGGAAACTTGTTGTTGTGATCGCCCCAATACCAGTAGGAAACGACGCAACCGTGATAGACCAACTCGAAGAGCGGTAAACGGTAGCTTTCTCCAAATTGGTATTTTTCAACGTTTTCCGGAACTTCGTCCCAAATTTTGGTCAGATAGCGACCCGATTCCGGACACCGATACGGGCCTAAACTGGTCATGCCTTCGTAGAAATCGCAGTAGGGGACCGACGCGTCAATGCCCGTTTCGCTTCCGCAAACGAGATTAAAACGTTTTCCCATAAGTCCCAGAAGCTCCATTCTGGCAATTTTGTCCTCTGTTCGCGTCATAGGATGGTCGGGGTTCCAGCACTCGCGCCACGGCGACGCGACGGTCGTGTCGAGGAATCTCGCACGATATTTGGATTTTTTAAGTTCTTCTCCAATACGAGCTTCGGCGTATTGAACCGCTTTGGAATCGCAAAGCACGCCGCAGGGAATTCGCGGCTTGGACGGATCCTTGGCGTCGACTTCCCAACCTCTCGTCCAGTGTCCGTCCGGAGAGTCCCAGGCGAGATCTTGCGGCCACGCTTCCGGAATCCAGTCGGAATGAACTCCGGGAAGTTCGTCGTACCTGGCGGGATCCATGATATCCTGATAGATATCGTATCTGCTTGTCAACACGCCCTTTTGACTATTAAGTTTCTCTAAATCTTCCGGACTGCCTCCGCCGCTCCACAAAATATGATCGAACCCCGCTTCCTGAAGTTTAGGAACGATATCCGGGCCTCTTCCGTTCCAACACCAGATATTGGCCGCGCCGACGAGGAGGTCGATTCCCTGCGCCAAATTCGGGTTACGTTTAACTTTTTCGTCAAACGTAACGTAGAGTCCGATTTTTTTCGCGTACTCTCGATAGCGTTTGCACGCGGCCACGTATCCGCCCCGGTCGATCGCGACGATACGCAAGACTCGGTCGTATCCGAATTTTTTCATCGAACCGTGCCAACGACTGCCGATCGACAAGGTTTTTACGTCTTTCACAGCCGCTTCTTTATCCGACGGGTCGACGTCTTTAAGCATGGTGAGAACGACGGCGTCGTCCGGAGTTTCTATAATTCCCATTAGCCCCGAACTTTGAGAAGCGTCAAGGACGTCGTCGACGATCGCCCAAAACGCCATGCACAGTCCGTGTCCGCCGAACGTATACAACGCGCTCGCGTGGTTTGCGTCTTCCGTCGCGGGGAAGGAGATTCCTTCGTTAAGGGGTAAAATAACGCGGTCGGTCGATTTGGATTGAAACGGGTAGGGATAATCGAACGCCGACAGATGAGGCGTTTCCGGCGCCGCGCTTAATGTTGCGACAAGCTCCGGCGCGTCGGATTCAAGGCGGATCGCCGCTTCGTATTCGACCAGAGTTTGCGCGTCGAGAAGATTGAATTTTACGCCGCGTTCGATCGGTTCGGCGTTTCTCACAAACTGTAATTTTTTCGCGACGTATTGATTCCAAACTCGACCGGTACGAAGATCGCGTATTGAAAAAGACGCGTCTTCCAGGTGAAAATCTACGCTTAAGTATTCGTTTTTAACGTTGCGGGTTCCTTTGATCGAGCTAAGTTCGAGTTTGCCCGCCTTTTTGATTTCATAAGAATCGACGTAAACGTCCGTTTCGCCTTGCCCAATAATTCTCGCTTCAATTTTGACGACTCCGTTGGGAACGATAAATTTGGACGAAACCGTTTGCCAGTCGCTTCCGACATGAATTTCGGAACCTCCGTAAGACCAATCGAGCGAGTCGCCGCGTTCGTCGTAAAGAATAACGCCCGTCTGGCATGAGGAAGATCCGACGTTTTTAATTTGACACGTCAATTCGAACAAGTCGCCCGGTTTGACCTGAATGATTCCAGGGATTCGAACCGCCCAGTCGGTCGGGGTTTTATGAACGACGCGCGTCGCCGTTTTTCCGTCGATTGTTTCCTCGGAGACGGCGAAGCCCTGGTCGTTGCGCGCCCAGGAGGGCGGATTTTCAGGAAGAGTCCACGCGTCGTCGGCGCAATAGGCGGACGAGACGGCGAAAAACGTCGATACGGCGACCGTCAACGCGGTCGTTATTTTGAAAAAATTTCTCATGATTATTCTCCTGCGACATTCGTCGTTACGTATTTACGGACGAGTATATCGCAGACAATCTCAAATTGCAAAAATTTTGACGTTCTTTTCCCCCTTATTTTTTGCGTTTCCGGCGCTATAATCTTGCGACGTCGTCAACCGACGTCATCAACAACGTTTTTCTTAAAGGTTTCTTAAAATGACTGAAACGACAGGATTGTTTTTAGCGGCGGCGGCTCTCGGTTCCGGAATCGGGTTTCAGGGATCGGTTTCACCCGGTCCCTTGCAGACGCTTCTGATATCGGAAACGTTGTCTAACGGAGTTCGTTCGAGTTGGCGCGCGGCTTTCGCGCCCGTCATGTCCGATCCAATCGCGCTGACGCTCGCTTTGTCCCTCGTCATGATCGCTCCCGACTGGGCGATCGCGTTGATCGCTTTTGGGGGCGCGGCGATGTTGAGTTGGCTAGCGTGGGGCGAGTTGAAAGCCACGGCTGAAGATTTTGAACTGCATAGGAAGCCTCGCCGTTCTTTATTTCAAATTTGGTGCGTCAATATCACGAATCCTAATCTTTGGATCTATTCCTTTACGGTCAACAGTTTAATAATCCGAAACTTTTGGGAGAAAGGCGGGGCGGCGCTTGCCGGTTTCTATCTGCTGGTCTTTTTTGTCACAATAGTGAGTTGCAATCTTGCAACGGTTTTGGCGGTCGGCGCTTTAAAACAGGTCTTTAACCCCAAGGCTCTTGTCGTCATTAACAGAATTCTTGGTTGCGCGCTATTTTGCCTCGCGCTACGTTTTGTCTATCTGGGGTTGGTCAAACTTGACGTCCTCAAAGAGGCGTCGTACGCGACAATCTCGTTTCTGACGAGTTCTTTTGAAATGCTAATTTAGATAATTTTTAACGATAATATTGAATATATGGAATTTCGTGAATTTTATAAATATAACGAAAGTCTTGGGCCGCTTTGTCCGATAACGACGATAGTATGCGTAGAGCGTACGTATGTGTATTCGTTCTTGGCTCGCGTAGAGTCGTAGAATCAATAATGTTCATCAGACGCAATTGCGTCGTTTTGAAAGGACGCCACGAGATGAAGTCTCCCAACGCTTATACGACTTCCTTCGAACGCGCGCCGCAAAATGACGGACGATCGAATCGCTTATTGAAAACGACCGTTCTCTTGCTCGCCGTTTGTCCGATTGTATTTTGTTCCTGCCAGTCTTCGAAGTCGGGTTTTTCCAGATCCGCGTCGAATAGCAACCCCTATTCCCAATTTGACCCGAACACGCCCGAAGAAGAAGCGTATTATCGCGACGTTTATTCCGGCGATTGGCGCGAGCAAAACGATCCCTCGGGGATGGGTAAATCAATTGCCAAGCATTCCGGTTCGACGACGATGCCCCCTCATTGGGCGACCGTCCCTCACGGGGCGAAATCATTGGAAGAAATTCGCGCCGAATCGAGCCGTCAACGCACAAACATGGCTTTGAATTCCGTAAATCCTTATCCGTTGCCCCCTCAGGCGCCGAGTTATACGTCCGCTCCTACGCAAGAGACGTACTCGTCTCAGGTTGCGTATTCCGCGCCGCAAGCACCAGAAACGCCTCAAGTCGTCGTTGAACAGCAACCCGTTTACGGTCCTCAACAGCCCGCGTACGCCGCTCAACCCTACGCGGCGCAACAGCAGCAGTACGTCGCGCAACAGGCCGTTCAGTCTTACGCCGTTCCGCAACAAGCCGTTCCGTCCTACGCGGCTCAACAACAAGTCGCTCAGACTTACGCGGCGCCGCAGCAGGCGGCTCTGCCGGCGTATTCCGCGCAGCAAGCTCCCGTTCAGCAGGTTCCGGTTCAACAAGTTCCCGCGCAAACTACGCCGGCGTACACGCCTTCGAACTATCAGGGCGCTTCGGTTGAACGCGATTCTCTGGACTCGTTAGGAGAGAAAGTTTGGATCGTTCGCGGTCAAGAGCCCGTTGCTGAAAAAAGCGGCGTCGAGATAAAGAAAGAAAACGTTAAATCCAGAGTCGCCGCGCGCGCTTCCGTAACGCTCGACGAGTCTCGTCCCGGCGGAGTCTCCGTAAAACCTAACGTCGTCGATCCTTCGATCGCCGCGCCTTACGCCGACGTTCGTCGCGCCACGCCTAATCCGTCCGCTCCCGCGAACACGAACGCGCCTCGCGAATCTTACGACGAATACGTCGTCGACGGCGGGGATTCCAAAGGAAAAGTCGTCGCTCACGACGACTGGCTTATTGAGAATCTCGATCCGGAAGACGCCGCCGCTCACTTTGACACGGTCGACGGGCGCGTTTTAACCGAACCCTCGAATCGCGTTTTCTTATACAGCCCTCGTTTTGGGGCCGTGCGCCAGATTGTCACGCCGATTGAAGGAGATCATCGCGAGAGCGTCAATACGGCGATCAACGTCGAGGGCGTCGTCGAGCAGACCGATTCCGTTAAAATCGACGTTCGTTCGCAAGAGGAAAAACTCCTTTCCGCGTCCGGTTCGCAAGAAGTCGCCGGAGCCGAGTCTGCGCTCGCTCCCACGACCGCTATTGGAAGAATCGGCGTCATTGAAGCCGACGGTCTGCTTCGCATGCACCAAATGCTGACGTCGGATTCGATCGACAGCCTTGGAGCCGAAGATTCCGCGTTGATTATGGACGGCGCGATCGCCGCGCAAGGCTGGAGCGGCAGACAGGGGTTAGCCGTAGCCACCGATCAAACGAACGTGTTTTCGAACGTTTACGTGGACGGTCCCGCGACTGTCTACGCCATTAAAGACGGCACCGTGACGTCGAAACTTCGCGTCGTCAAAATCGCCAATAAAGACGCTGCGCGTCCCGGCGAATTCGTCGAATTTACGCTGCGTTTTGAAAATATTGGCGACGAACCGATTGGAAACGTTACGATCCTCGATAATCTTTCCACGCGTCTGCGTTACGTCGACGGCACGGCGAAATCTTCCGTTCCCGCAGAATTCCTCGCGGACCTGAGCGAGAGCGGATCGTTGATCCTCCGATGGGAAATTACCGAACCGCTTCAACCGAAAGAGTTTGGCGTCGTTCGTTTCATTTGCAAAGTTCAATGATCTTATTGACGAGGCATATTCCTTTGGAACGCTTGCCGATATGAATTGACGCCTTTTCAAGCGTCTTGGGAACCGATCGCGTTTGTTGGGGACGCGGTCGGTTCTTTTTCTTTTTGGGGGTTGAAAAACGCGCTTGATTGTGCGACAATTTTTGCGTCGCGCTTCGAGCGCGTTTTGTTTTTTCCTCATATGGCGGAGTACTGTGTCACAATGTCTTCGATAAGAGCGGACGAGAGGGGAATTTGCCCGTTAGACGTCGCGGCTTCGTATCTTGAAGTGGTTAGAGACGATTTAATCGGCGTTCTTCGCGAAAACGTCGAGAATTTGGGAGAGCGGTACGAACAAGAGACGTCTCCGGAGGGGCGCGAACGTTTTTGGGAGGAAATTCGTCATGCGATTCGCGGTTTAGAAGGCGTTTTGTCCGAGTGCGGCGAGTTCAGCGAGACGTTTCGCCGATACGCGCGCAAGCGTTTTGACGAGGTGTGGCGTTCGCTGAGTTTTAACGAACGAAGCGCGGTGATCGGCGACTATAAATTCGAGCGTTTCGGGGATGAAAACATTCGTCGTCCGAATTTTCTCGAATCTCGCCGAATCGCCTGGATTCAGACGAAACAGCGCGTGGAACGTCTTTTCGGGAACTTTTCCTCTACGGAAAAAGAGCGACTGTATACGAGAATGGTCGACAATCCCGACGTCGCCTTCGCAATGTGCGAATACGTATACGCGATTGACGATTACGAGGGCTCGTATTCAACTCCCGAAGTGGAACGACTTCTCGCCGAGTTGACGGACGCGATTCGCGAAGCCGTCTATCCGTCCAACGCGTCGACGGAGCCAAAGAAAGCCGCGGAAGTTCCCGCGAAAGAAGAAACGTCGTCAGATTCAGACGACGCCGGACATTCGGACGAAGAGCCTTCCGACGAGGCGGACGAAGATACGGACACGATCGACGATATCGTTCAGAAGAAGCCCGACGGCTATTATCCCGTCGACGAACGCGAGGCCGCTAACGCGAAGCGGGCGATTTCTTTCGACGAGTACGTTCCGAACAGCGAAACGGCCGTCTATCGCAACGAAGTCAATCATGCTCGGGAAATCGCCGAGAGGCAAAAGAAGCGAGTCGACGCGCGATATTGCGAACGTATCGATCGGCTTTTGGATCGTTTCGAACGACGTCTGGCCAGTTGGTACGACCGTCGCAACGCCGCAGAAGCGTCTTGTCCGTCGATTTTAATTGTTGGCGCCGGCAATTTTCCCACCGCTAAGCATGCGAAAAAAATGGAACGTTTAAGCGCTTTGTATAAAGAGCGCGATAAGATTTTCGAAATCCTTAACAAACTCGAAGGGACTGGAACCGGCGGAATCAGTTCCGACGACGCCGACGCGCTGGAAAAATTAGAGGAAAAGCTTGTTCGCCTGCAAGAAGCGCATGAAGAGATGAAGCGCGCGAACGCGTATCTGCGACGCAACGGATCCTGGGACGGCTACGACCGTCCGGATTTTGTCAAAGACGCGGTTGATTCCAGCGGCGCGCCGAGTTATTTTTATTTGTCGAGCGGCGCTCAGGAGATACGTCGAATCGAAGGACGAATCGCTCTTCTCAAACGTCAGGCGGCGACCGATTACGGAGACGGCTGGAAATTTGAGGGAGGCATGGCGAAGGTAAATAAGGAAGAGAATCGTCTCCAGCTTTTCTTCGACTCTGTTCCCGACGCCGCCACGCGACAGAAACTCAAAGGACGAGGTTTTCGCTGGGCTCCTGGTATTAAAGCGTGGCAACGAAAACTAACCCCCGACGCCATATGGGCGGGCAAGTTTTTGGGGTATATTCCTAAAGACTGGAAGCCTTCGGTTTTGTCAGAAGACAGTTCCAACACGGAACAATCAACAACGGAACAATAGGAGTAACGTCTCATGAAAACGACACGACGAAGTTTTTTATCGCATTTGGGAACCGGTCTTGGAGCCGTCGCTTTGGCTCCGGGTTTTCGAGCGTTGAACGCCAAAGAAGTTCCGCTCCCCGTCGTTAAACCGGGAGAGTATAAGAAGATCGATAGCAAAACGCGCCAATTTCACTTGTCGGTAACGGTTCGCGAGTTGTTAAACGAGGGACTGCAGGAAAACGACAAACCCATGCCCGCGAACCCCGACGCGATTAAAATGAACGCCGAATCGATGGCGGCTTTGTGGAAGGAAGCGGGCGTTACCGACATATGGCTTTGTCCCTATCATTTCGGCCGTTTTATCGACGTCGATATTTTTGACGACGCCGTCCGTCGCGCGATGGATTTCGGATACAACGTTCACTTCATCACGGTGCCGGTCGGCCATCCCAATTCCTATCCTACGGGCATGCCCGATATTGAAGCGCGCTGGAAGCCCTACGAACATTTCGACGGATCTTCCGGCTGGGGCGTTTCCGTCCATGAAGGATGCGCGGAGGACTGCGTTAAATCGGTTCGCAAAATCGCCGACACATACGGCCCATGCGACGTTTTTTTAGACGACGATTTCCGATTTGCCGTTCAGCCGCAAAACGTCGGCGGTTGCGTTTGCGCCGAATGCCGCGCCGATTTCATGAAGAAAGCGGGGTTCTCCGATTCGCGTTGGGACGCGTTGATCGCCGACCTTAAAGCCGCTCGCGACACGAAGGATATTCGCTTGTGGCTCGATTATTTCTGCGATCGTATGACGAAAACGTTTAGAGACACGCAGGCTTTGTCTCCTGAAGTTGATCTTGGAATCATGATTATGGGGATGGGGTCGGAAAAGGCGGGAATTCGTCTCGACGATTACAAAGACGCTCTTGTTCGCGTCGGCGAGTGGATGTTTAACGACGCGACGTACAATCTGACAAAGAACAAAACAATCGAACTGTTTAGCTCTTTGCTTCACCGTCGTTTTGTTCCCGCCGGACGCGCGTTCAGCGAAACGACGATTATTCAGGACCTTTCGGCGGAGAACTATACGTCCAAATTGTCGGTTTCGACGCTCAGCGACGTTCGCAACACGATGTTCATGTGCCCGATCCCCGCGAGTTATTGGGGGCTGATCGCGCCGAGAATGAAGCGCGAACGCGATTATCATAATCGGATCGTTGGAATTAAAGCGCAGGGACCGTTCAAGCATTTCTGGGGACTTGCCGACCGTTATTCCTACGGTTACAACGCGTATTCTCTCTTCCTGGCGCTGGGCGTCCCGTTTGAAGTCTGCGACGAGATTCCCGAGGACGGCTGGACGTTCCTGGGCGATTACAGCGCGCAGGAAATGGAACGCGGCGAACTTGCGACGAAAGGTTCCAAATGCGTCGCGCGAATCAATTCGGATTCCGGACGGTTTGTTCAGGTCCCCGAGACGTTTGAAGAACTCTTCAAGTTCCGCAAAACGCTCATTTCGGACTTCCAAAAGCAAGGCGTTCCCTACGTTGAAGAGGAAACGCCCGTTACGCTTTCGTGGTATCCGGAAGCGAAAACCGTATACCTCTGGAACGTCGAGAACGAGAAGAAAACAGTTACTGTTCGCCTGGGCGACAAAACGTTCTCGACGACGTTGAAAGGGCTCGATTCCGCGATGATCGTTTACGATCAGGAAGGAATGAAACTCGTTTGAAACAGGAGAGCAGGGGACTGATATGAAAACGCCTTTAGAGCGATTTTTGAAATATATTACGATCGAGACGACGTCGAGCGAGGAAACGGCGACGATTCCAAGCGCTCCGACTCAGTTCGATCTGGCGCGCGTCCTGGTCGACGAACTTAACGAATTGGGACTGGCGGACGCGCAAGTCGACGAACATTGCTACGTTACGGCGACGCTTCCGACCAACGTGAAGGATCGAAACGTTCCGACGATCGGACTGATCGCACACCTGGACACCTCGTGCGCCGCGTCGGGCGCCAACGTGCGGGCGAAAGTAGTCGAGTACCAGGGAGGCAAGCTCGTTCTTGAAAACGGAACGGTCGTTCCCGAGACGAACGAAATGAAAGCGCTTGTCGGCAAACGTCTTGTCGTCACTGACGGAACGACGTTGCTCGGCGCGGACGATAAAGCGGGAATCGCCGCGATTATGGCGGCGGTCGAACGTTTGTCGAATTCCGAAGCGCCTCGCGCTAACGTTCGAGTCTGTTTCACGCCCGACGAAGAAATTGGAAACGGAACAGTCCTCTTTAATCTTTCCAAATTTGGCGCCGACTACGCGTACACCGTCGACGGCGGTCCGGCAGGCGAGATTAACTGCGAGACGTTCACCGCCGACAAAGCGATCGTCGAGGTCAAGGGCGTCGAAGTTCACCCCGGCGAAGCGAAAGACGTCATGATTAATGCGGCGAGAATACTAAGTCTTGTCGTTGCGAATCTTCCGCTCGAACGAACCCCCGAGCGAACTGAAGGTCGCGAACCGTTTGTTCATTTATACAAATTAGAGGGGGGCGTTTCGAGCGCGCGCGCCGAGTTTCTCCTTCGCGCGTTCGACGAAGAGGCTCGCGAGGAAAATAAACGCGTTCTGCGCGAAGCGATTGAAAAGACGAAAGCGACCGTCGCTAAATCGGGAGAGTGCGACGTCGATTTTGACGAACAATACCTCAATATGGGATACTTTTTGAAAGATTGTCCCGAGGTCTTGAATAAGCTTGAACAGGCGACGCGCAACGTCGGACTCGAACCGCGTTGGATTCCCATTCGCGGCGGCACCGACGGTTCCCGATTGACCGAAATGGGGTTGCCGACTCCGAATATGTTTACCGGAGGACGTAATTTCCATTCGACGATGGAATATCTTGTCGTTGAAGAACATGAACAGGCGACGCAAACGCTTGTCGAACTTGTTCGTTTGTGGGCGGAATAGAAACTTTCCTGGTTTGTCGACGCAAACACACGGGGCGCCTTTCGCGAAAGCTTGCGGAAGGCGCCCCGTTGGCGTATGCGTTGAATAGAAGTTTTATTTCGCCTGTTGATCGTACAACCGAATTTTTTCCTGAAGCAATTCAACCGCTTTTTCTATAATTTCGTCGTATCCGAAGGATCCAATCGTCGTGGATCCGCTCTTGAGGTTGACTTTGTCGGCGCCGCACCAGAGTCCGACGTCGGCGTCGTCCGTTTCGCCGGGGCCGTTGACGCGACATCCCATCGTCGCGATTTTAAACGGGTAATCTTTGGCAAATTCCGTCGCTTTCTCCAACGTTCGCGCAAGTTCGACAAATCGACCGTTTTGCACGCGCGAACAACTGGGACAACTAACGATATTAAGGTTGGGAAGTCGCGTCGAGGGATCGATAACGTTTCCCGAGGCGACGTTTTCCAGAATCAAGCGTCCCGCCTCGACTTCTTTCGCTTTTTGGTTCGCTTCAACCGTCAGCGAGACGCGCAACGTTTCGCCAATTCCTTCGGCGAGCAGCGTTTCAAGCGCGAGTCGCGACTTTAAAACGCCGCGCGGGGGCGCGCCCGCTTCCGTAACGCCGAGATGCAAAGGGATTTGCGGACGCAACGCGGCGAATCGCCTGTTGACGAGAACGACCGTTTCAGGATCGGAATCTTTAATGGAGACGCAATAGCGCGTAAATCCAACGGAGTCAAGAAAGTCGACGTGTTCCAACGCGCTTTCGAGCAACGGATCAAAAACCGCCGCCGCTTCGTCATTTTCCTGAGCGCCGGCGTCGCCGTTCGCAAGTTGATCGCGATATTTTGCTAGTTTTGTCGGGTCGAGACTTCCGCAGTTGACCCCGACGCGCAACGCGACGTCAAATTCTTTGGCGACGTCGACAAGGTACTCGACTTTCTTTTCCCACGCTAAATTCGGCTCCAAATGATGGAGATGACCGGGGTTATACCTGATTTTGTCGACGTTTGGCGCGACAAGTTCCGCGAGGCGAAAGTTTTCCTGAAGGTCGACGGAAAGGTTTGCCGTCGTTTGTTTTCGAATTTCGGCAAGCGCTTTGGCGTCGTTGATTGAGTCGACGGCGATTCGGACGAGCCCCGCGCCGCTTTGAGCGAGGTAGTCGACCGTAGCGACGGTCGCGTCGACGTCGAACGTCTTTGTCGCCGCCATCGTCTGAATAAGAACCGGCGCGTCGCCGCCGATAAACGCGTTTCCAACTTTAATTTTGCGCGTCGTTCTGCGCGTTGTCATTTGAAAACCTTCTTTTCCAAGCGAAAAAAACCAAGAATGCCGTCGTCGTCAAATCAAAGACAGTCCGCTCGCTGATTTCGGAGAACCGCAAGCAAACTGCCTTTAAACAGATTTAATCGGCAAGCCGAATCAGAACTTGTCGCCGTCGCGATAGGGCTGCGACCATGCGCAGTCGGCGGTAACAAGCGTGTGTTGTTTGGCCGCTTCGCCATGATAGGCGTAACCCGCGCCGATACGATACGCCTTGGCGCGAACGAACAAATCGTCCGGCTTGAGCGTGTAGCTGGCTTCAAGTCCGTCGACCGATTCGAGAACTTTTCCGATTTCTTTCGACCAGCATTCGAGTTTGCGCGCCGGACGACCGCCCTCGCCGGGAACGTCGATGTACTTGACCGTTTCGTCGTAGTCTTTTTTGGCGCCGATAAATTCGATTCTGTAATCGCCTTCCGTTTGCGGATCCAGTTTGACGGCAAGCGTTTTGCCGTCGAAAGAAATGTCGGCGAAATCGCAACCAGTGGAGACGTACGATTGTCCCTGCTGCAACGCCCCTAAAATGGAATTGACGTCCAGCGAAGCGGCGCGCACTTTCGTCCAGCCGTGGTAGGCGAGATAGTCTTTTCGGAAGACGCCGTGGCTGTCGTCGGTGCCTGTCGCCAACAACGCGGGCTGTCCGTTCTTGGCGCGATGCGCGTTGACGATATCCCAAAGTTGTTCCGGATCCCACGCTTCCGGATAGTACTGCCATTGGGTGTCGTTGTTGGTGAGTTCAAGGAATCGAATACCCGGTCGCGCGAACATATAGCTCGGCTGGATGTTGTAGTATTGCCACAGCGGATGGTTCAGCGTGAAGAGGTACGGTTCTTTGTTGTCGGCGTAGAATTCCAGCGCTTTGTCGAACGACGCGGACACAAGGTTTTCAATGCTGGGATCTTCGAGGAAGAAATCTTTATTAACGTTGATCAAATTGACGTGCACCCATTGCGCCGTCATTTCAAAACCGGGAATCAGCAGGAATTTACCGGGTTCGGCGAATTGTTCCCGAAGTTCCTTTTCCGTCTTCATACGAACGTAAGTTCCTTCGTCCGTTTCTTTAATTCGCACGGAATCTTCGCCGAACATTTCTTTCGCTTTGTCGACGTTCTCCTGAATGAGATTAGGCCAACCGGGGCCCGCCGCCATGCGTTTCCAGAACGACGTTTCTCCTTCGAACGGCTTCATATCCTTGGGGGTAAAATTCATCGCGAAGCCGGTGAAACGAAGATCGTCGTTGTGAAGAATGTTGTGGTCGGTCAACGAGAAGAAATCGTAGCCGTGCTTTTTGTATTCGGAGACGACGACTTCAGGAAGATCGTGTCCGTCGCTCCATTGGGAATGGCAGTGAAAATTACCTTTATACCAACGCAACGCTGGCGCCGCCTGCGGCGCTTCGTCGGCGAGAAGGTTGACGCGTGGGAAGCCAAGACCGGCCGCCAAAACGCCGCCGGCCGTCGTTTTAAGGAAGTCTCTTCGTTTCATGTTGGAAATACTCCTTGTTGCCGAATAACATATGACCATTAAGCGTGCGTCTGAAAAAGACGTCGCGACGTCGTCGCGTCGTTTCGCTTAAAGGAACGATCTCGTTTCAGACGCGCTATAAACTTCTCTGCCGTATCAAAACTACGTTCGCTCGCAAGCAGATCGCGATTTTTCTGATCGTCGCTCCTTAGACGCGAACGAAACGTACGGGGGATAAAAAGCCAAATTAAAGTTTTTCGCCTTCTCGATAAGGCTGCGTCCAGGCGCAGTCGGCGGCGACAAGCGTATGTTGTTTGGCCGCCTCGCCGTGATTGGAGTAACCTGCGCCAATGCGGTAAGCCTTGGCGCGAACGAACAAATCGTCCGGCTTGAGCGTGTAATCGGCTTCAAGTCCGTCGACCGATTCGAGAACTTTTCCGATTTCCTTTGACCAGCATTCAATTTTATTTGCCGGACGACTCCACCCTTCGCCGGGAACGTCGACGTATTTGACCGTTTCGTCATAATCTTTTTTGGCGCCGATAAATTCGATTCGGTAATCGCCCTCAATCTGCGGATCGAGTTTAACGGCGAGCGTTTTGCCGTCGAAGGAGACGTCTGCAAATTCGCAACCCGTAGAGACGTACGATTGTCCCTGTTGCAACGCCGTCAGTATCGAATTGACGTCCAGAGAGGCCGCTCGAACTCTTGTCCAGCCGTGGTAAGCGAGATAGTCTTTTCGGAAGACGCCGTGGCTGTCGTCGGTGCCTGTCGCCAACAGAGCAGGCTGGCCATTTTTAGCGCGGTACGCGTTTACGATATCCCAGATTTGTTCCGGATCCCACGCTTCTGGAAAATACTCCCATTCCGTGTCGTTGTTGGTCAATTCGATAAAGCGAATTCCGGGACGCTCGAAAAGAAAGCTCGGTTGAATGTTGTAATACTGCCACAACGGGTGATTTACGGTGAAGAGATAAGGTTCTTCTTTATCGGCGTACAGTTCCTGGGCTTTGTCGAACGAGGCGTGGAGGAGGTTTTCAATATTGGGATCTTCCAGGAAGAAATCCTGGTCGACGTTGATTAAGTTGACGTGCATCCATTGCGCCGTCATTTCAAAGCCGGGAATCATCAGGAATTTGCCCGGTTCGGCAAATTGTTTTCGCAATTCGCTTTCGGGCTTCATGCGAACGTACGTCCCTTCGTCCGTCTCCTTAATTCGCACGGAATCTTCGCCGAACATTTCCTTCGCTCTGTCGACTTGTTCCTGAAGCAGAAGGGCTCCGCGCGGCTCGGAATTTAAACGTTTCCAGAACGACGTTTCTCCTTCGAACGGCTTCATGTCCTTCGGAGTGTAATTCATGTAGAAACCCGTGAACCGAAGATCGTCGTTGTGAAGAATGTTGTGATCGGTCATGGAGAAGAAGTCGTAACCGTGTTTTTTGTATTCAGAAACGACGACCTCGGGAAGATCGTGTCCGTCGCTCCACTGGGAATGACAGTGAAAATTACCTTTGTACCAACGCAAAGCGGGCGCCGCCTGAGGGGCTTCGTCGGCGATCAAATTGACGCGCGGAACTCCCAGACCGGCGGCCAATACGCCGCCGGCCGCCGTTTTAAGAAAGTCTCTTCGTTTCATGCCTTAAACTCCTTGACGTCGAACGACGACGCTGTCGCTAAGTTTACGTCTGTCGCCGCCGTTGCGAGTTCAGTCCAGGGGACCGAACTCCTTTTCTAAACGCGCTTTAAATTCTTCAACGGTGTAAAAAATTTCGTCCGGTTTTTCCGCTAGTATTTTCTCGGGACTCGCCGTTTCCATCCATGCGGCTCCCCAGGAAGCGACTTTTGCTTTACGCGAGGAGATCACGTCTTTGTACGAGTCGCCCACATACGCCGTTTCTTCCGGGGAGACGCCCATCGTTTCGAGCGCTTTAAGGATTCCCTGATCTTTGGCGCGTCCCTGAGGCGAGCCGACTTCGATCGTTTCAAACGCGTCGGCAATCCCGTAGTGATCGAGCGAAATCTTGCAGGAGACCGGGCCTTTCGCCGTAACGAGCGCGACGTGAACGCCTTTTCTCGAAAGAGCGTGGATCAATTCCATAAGCCCTTTCGGCATGCCAAAAGTTTCTTTCTGCATTTCTTCGTAGGCGCGATAATATTTTTGGCAAAGCTCTTCCACTTTGTCGGGAAAATGCTTTTGAAAGACGCCCTCTTCCGTCGGCCCAAAATATTTGGCGCGAATGTCTTCGTCGGTCATGGAGTCGCAAATTTCCGGACCGACAGCCTGACGAAACGCGTAAAAGCAAATTGGCAACGTGTTGGCGATCGTGCCGTCAAAATCGAATACGATGGCTTTTAACATAACGACGTCTTTCTGGAATTACCTTCAAACAACGGATGAAACGACGATGTAAATCGCCGTGATAAAATTGATTACTAAAATAAAGGGAACAAAAACTTTTTCCGGGATCATTCGGTAAAACTTACGACCCAGATAGCCGCCCAGGACGATACCGGGCGCGAAAATCAACGTCAACATGAACGTCGTCGCGTTCATGATCTGCGCGTCGTCCGCTTCGTAACCCAATAGCGTTTTGATTTGCGTTACGGCAAACATGAGCGGAATTTTGGAGACGTTGACCAGGAAGAAGAACACGGCGTTCGTCCCCATAAAGCTCTTCTTGTCGAGGTTCTGACTTGAAAAGTAGGCGGCGGACACGGCCCCTGCCGCGTTTCCGAGAACAGTGGTCAACCCCGCGAGCATTCCGCATCCGATTCTAAACGGAGCGCTTGTCGAAACCTTCGTCCAACCGAGTTGTTTACGCACAAACTCAAACGCCAGAATAGAGGTTGCGAGAATCCCGACCGTCAATTTGAATTGTCCGTTCCTCATGAAGCAAAGAACGACGCCTCCGAGGATCAGTCCCGTAGCGACGGGGGGACAAAGCCTTTTGAGCAATACGGGATCGCAGTCTTTTCTGTAAAACTTAACGGCGGCGAGGTCGCCAAGGATCAAAAGGGGCACGACCGCTCCCGACGCGAACATTTCATGACCGCGAAACGCCGAAATCATGAGAAGACAGCTGAACAACCCGACTCCGGGAACGCCGGTTTTTGACACCCCGATCAATATTGCCGCCAGGAAACCTACCGACAGCGTTATTGGGGTCAACAACGATTCAAGGGGCATAAAAAACCTCGACGTCAGGAACGTTTGAACAGACGGAACAGCGCGCCGCCGTCTAAAAACGTTTCGCTTCTGTCTCCGTTGCGAACGGTTCGTCGTCACGTCGACGTCCCCTTCGCGCATACCCTTTATTATAAGTCGATTTTTCTGAGACGCAACTTTTATTTGAACTCGTTTTCGCCTCTGTCGCTTGAAACCGGCGTTTTAGCGGTTTAAAATAGGAGACGCCTGGTTTTGACCCGTTCAACTTTAGCATAAGGACATACGATGTTTCGCTCTTTATTCACGTTACGGCGTTTCGCCGTTGTTGCGTTTGTTCTGACTTCTTTGTTGGGAGTCTTGTCAAACGCGTACTCTTCCGAACGAACAAAATTAATCGACGAGTGGAAGTTCAGACGCGGAGACGGGGACGAGCCCGCCTGGCGTTTTACCTGGCGAAATCTTGAGCCCTACGCGCTCGCTACCCGCGATCAGCTTCTTGTTCCAGGCAAACGCGCCAAGCGTTCCGGAGGCGGACCGGGGTTTACTTCGACGTTTATCCGCGAGAGTTTTGACGATTCAGACTGGGAGACGGTCGATCTGCCGCACGACGCGGCTATTTACGAGGATTTTTCCTACGCAAACCAACCGACCCAATCGTTGCTTCCGACTTCGGAACCCCTTTGGTATCGCAAGACGTTTGAACTTTCGGACGCCGACAAGGGCAAGTCGATCTTTCTCGATTTTGACGGCGTGATGTCGCGTTGCGGCGTCTGGATCAACGGGAACTTTGTCGGCGGTTGGGGATACGGTTACACGTCTTTCCGAGTCGACGCGACGCCTTTTGTCAAATACGGCGCGACGAACACAATCGCCGTTCGTTGCGGCAATCCTCCTCAATCGTCGCGTTGGTACACCGGCAACGGAATCTATCGCAACGTCTGGCTGGTCAAGACGAACGAGACGCGCGTCGCGCGTTGGGGCGTTTTTGTGAAGACTCTCGACGTCAGCGGCGAGACCGCGAAACTTGGCGTTTCCGTCGACTTGGAACGCGCTGTCGACGAAGCGAAAAAAGACGAGTCGATCGAAGCGGTCGTCTCCGTAAAGTTTTATCGTCGCGACGCCGACGGCGCCCGCGTCGGGGACGCTTTTGCGGAGATTCCCGGCAAAACGGTCGCTATTAAGCCCGGAGAGGGAACGACGGCAACGTTTGACGACTTCACTATTGGCAACGCTCCCATATGGTCGCCCGACGCTCCGAACACTTGTATGGCGGTTACGACGGTTTCCGTAAACGGTCAGGTTGTCGACGTCGACGAGACGCCTTTTGGAATTCGAACGATCAAATACGAGCCCGATCAGGGATTGCTGGTCAACGGAAAACTCTACGAACTGCGAGGTTTCTGCATTCATCACGACCTTGGCGCGTTAGGCGCGGCGTATAACGAACAGGCTGAAAAACGCCGACTTCTCGCGCTCAAATCGATCGGTTGCAACGCGATCCGTCTATCTCACAATCCGTCTGCTCCCGAGACGGTCGATCAATTGGCGCGTTTGGGGTTTCTTGTTCAGGCGGAAGCGTTTGACCAATGGAAGCGACCTCAAAACGGAAGTTGGCGCGCCGCCGGATATGTCGATCTTTTCGACAATTGGAGCGAAGCCGACATTCGTTCTCTGATTCGGCGCGATCGAAACTGCCCTGCGATCGTTATGTGGAGTATCGGCAACGAGATCCCCGAGTTGGGCGACGAACCGGAATTTGTTCGTCAGGCGAAACGTCTCGTCGGATTTGTTCACGAAGAAGATCCGACGCGTCCCGCCACCTCGGCGTGCAATCAGGGGAAAGCCGGATTTGGGGAAATTCCGAAAGTGTTGGATATCTTTGGTTACAACTACTACGGACGCGCCAATTACGCAGAATTCCACAAACAAAATCCCGACGTTCCCGTCTACGGAAGCGAGGTTGTCTGCACTGGCACGTCGCGTTCCTGGTACGTTTTTCCCGTGAAGACGAGTTCCGTGAAATTGAGCGACTGCATAACCGATTTTCATCAGACGTCGTACGCCTGGTTTGCGTTTGGATTTAATCCCGACAAACCTCTTTCCGGTTGGGCGTGTCCCCCCGACTACGAGTTCGAAGCGCAGGATCGCAATCCTTTTGTTTGCGGAGGTTTTGCCTGGACGGGAATCGACTATCTTGGCGCTCCGTTTACCGTCGACGAGCTTTCGCGCAATCAGATTTTTACCGTTCCGGAAATTGAAGCGCGCGCCAAGGAGGAGAAAGAGAAATACGGCGCGTATTTGTGCCCGTTGCGCATTTGCGAATGCGGTCCGTTCGATCTTGCGCTCTTCCCAAAAGACATGGCGTATCTGTATAAATCGCGATGGCTTCCCGACGAGAAAACGACGCATATTCTCCCGCATTGGAATTTCCCCAATCGAATTGGAGAAGTCACGCCCGTTTACGTTTTTACGTCCGGAGATTCCGCCGAATTGTTCCTGAACGGCAAATCGCTTGGACGCAAGTCGAAAGAAGAGTATCAATACCGTCTCATTTGGGACGACGTTCGTTACGAGCCGGGAACGCTTCGCGCCGTTTCTTACAAAAACGGAGAAGTTTGGGACGAGGCGACCGTAGAAACGACGGGCGCGCCCGCAGCGTTGCGTCTGAGCGTCGACAAGACGGAACTCGCGTCGGACGGTCGCGATCTTGCGTTTGCGACGCTTGAAGTCGTCGACTCGGAAGGTCGCGTCGTGCCCGACGCTTACGTGGACGTTTCGTTTAAAATAGAAGGCGTCGGGGCGATCGTAGCCTCCGATTCCGGCGACGCGACCGATTTGACGTCGTACCGTTCGCCCAACCGACGTTCGTTCGCGGGCTTGATTTCCGTTATCTTGCGATCGGAACGCGGCGTTTCCGGCAAGATGAAATTAATCGCGACGGCGGACGGTCTGGAAGAGACTTCAGTCGAAATCGACGTTCGTTAGTCTTTTCATTGAGCCATGTTCAATATAAAAACAGCCGCTCTGAAACGCGTTGCAGAGCGGCTGTTTTGTTTAGCCAAAGGACGATCTTTGTTATTTGGCTTTCGGACTAAGTCAGGCGACCGACGGTTCGGGCTTGCGATCCTTCTCTTCGGGTTTGGACTCGTTTGATTCGTCTCGTTCTTCCTCTTCCTTCTTGGCGTTCTTTTCCGCCAATTTCTTTTGGAAATCGACAATTTGAGGATTCTGAAGCTCTTCCGGCGTCATGTCGGCAAGTTTGCGACCAATGAATTTGACGCGTTGAGAATCAAGTTCGCTCTGTTCGTCGAGGGGGCCCGACGCTTCGACGTCGCTTGTTTCAATCGTTTCCATTTGAACGTCGACGACGTCGCAGTCGATAAACATGTCGTTGAGAATGTTTTCCGACAACGGGTCTTCCAAGTACGCTTCGATCGCTCTGCGAAGAGGTCGCGCGCCGTAATCCATATTGCTTCCCCTCTTGATGAGGTACTTTTTGGCGTCTTCGGAAAGAAGGAGACACAAGGGTTTTTCAAGAAGACGCTGACGAAGCTTTTTGAGCTCGAGGTCGACGACTTCGACAAGATCCTTCTCGTCCAAATAACGGAAGACGATAACGTCGTTGAACCGGTTGATGAACTCCGGTCGGAAACAACGCTCGATTTCTTCCTTGACGCGTTGCTTCATGTCGTTATACGTCGAATCGCCGTCGGGACTTTGGAACCCAAACGCCGTTTCGTTTTTAATGGCGGACGCGCCGGCGTTGGTCGTCATGATGACGATCGTGTTGCGGAAATCGACGATACGCCCGAAGCTGTCGGTCAAACGGCCTTCTTCCAACACTTGCAACAGGACGTTGAAAACGTCCGGGTGCGCTTTTTCAATTTCGTCGAGCAAAACGACAGAGTAGGGACGTCGACGGATTTTCTCCGTCAACTGGCCGCCGGCCTCGTAACCGACGTATCCCGGAGGAGCGCCGATTAAACGCGACACGCTGTGTTTCTCCATGTACTCGCTCATGTCGATTTGAACGAGCGCGTTTTCGTCGCCAAACATGAATTCGGCAAGCGCTTTCGCAAGCAACGTCTTACCGACGCCCGTCGGACCGGCGAAGATAAACGAACCGATAGGGCGCTTGGGATCCTGAACGCCGCTTCTGCTTCGACGAATTGCGCGCGAGATTGCCTGAATCGCTTCATGTTGGCTGATGACGCGCTTGTGAAGTTCGTCTTCCATTTGAAGCAGACGCTTGGATTCTTCCGTGGAAATACGCGTAAGCGGCACGCCCGTGATCTTGGAAACGACTTCGCGAACGACCGCTTCGTCGACTTTTCCGCTTGGCTGACTTTGCTTCTCGCGCCAGCTGTCGTTGAGTTCCTTCTTCTTTTCGCCGATTTTCGTGAGTTCGTCTCGAATCTGCCCCGCTAATTCAAAATCCTGACGCGCGACCGCCATTTCTTTTCGATTTTGGAGCTCTTCTTCTTTGCGCGTCAACTCTTTCAAGTCGGGCGGGAAGGTCATGGTCTTGATGCGAACGCGAGATCCGGATTCGTCGATAACGTCGATCGCTTTGTCTGGCAGACAGCGCCCCGACACGTAACGGTCGGAAAGTTCGACCGCCAATTCGATCGCGGCGTCGGTGATCACGACGCGGTGGTGTTTTTCATAACGGTCCCGGAGTCCTTTAAGAATCTTGATCGTTTCCTGCGGAGTCGTCGGATTGACGGAGACAATCTGAAAACGACGCTCCAACGCGTTGTCTTTCTCGACGTATTTACGATATTCGTCGAAGGTCGTCGCGCCAATGCATTGCATTTCGCCGCGCGCGAGAGCGGGTTTAAGGACGTTGGCCGCGTCCATGGCGCCCTCGGCTCCGCCCGCTCCGACGATCGTGTGCATTTCGTCGATGAAGAGAATGATGTTTCCGGAACGTTTGACTTCGTTCATCAACGCCTTAATACGCTCTTCAAATTGTCCTCGGTATTTCGTGCCCGCGACCATCATCGCCAGGTCGAGAGCGACGACGCGTCTGTCGAGCAGGAATTCGGGCGCTTTGCCGTCGACGATTCTCTGGGCGAAACCTTCGACGATCGCCGTCTTGCCGACGCCCGCTTCGCCGAGCAGAGCGGGGTTGTTCTTCGTGCGACGGCACAAAATCTCCATCATTCGTTCGATTTCGTTTTCTCGTCCGATGACGGGATCCAATTTCTTTTGACGCGCCAGCTCGGTGAGATCTCGTCCAAAACTGTCGATAGCCGGCGTTTTCGATTTTCCGCTTTTGCCTATTCTTGGCGAGGAGGGACGGCCTTCTTCGTTGCGCGAATCGCCGTCGTCGGACGTTGAACCGCCGAAGACGTTTTCGGTTGGAGAATCAGTTCTGTCTTCGAGTAAAGAGAGGACTTCCGCGCGAACTTCTTCCAGCCTGAGCCCTAAGTTCATGAGCACCTGGGCTGCGACTCCGTCGTGCTGCCTCAGCAAGCCAAGAAGCAGGTGTTCCGTGCCCACGTAGGTATGGTTGAGTTCTTTCGCCTCTTCCATCGCGTATTCGATCGCCTTTTTCGCGCGCGGAGTTTGCGGAAGACGCCCCATCGTCACTGTGTCGGGACCGCTTCTGACGAGTTCCTCGACCGCCGTGCGAATTCTGTTCATATTGACGCCCATCTTATCCAGGACGTTCGCGGCGACCCCGCTTCCTTCCTTGGTGAGGCCGAGCAAAATGTGCTCTGTTCCGATATATTCGTGATTGAAACGCAAAGCTTCCTGGTGCGCGTACTGCATCACCTTACGCGCACGATCTGTAAAGCGCTCGTATGCCATTTGCTTTTCTCGCTTGTGTCTCTATGTCTTTTTGGGAGTTCCAAACGGGCGTCGTCGACGTTTCTGTTTTAATTGCCGTCTTGCTAAACTCGACCTTAATCAGGGCGGAAAACCGCGTTTGCAGGTTGGATTAGCCGTCCAGGGACTCCGTAAAAATGATCGCAAAAATAGGATTGTCCAATTATAAGAGGAAACTCGATTTTGTCTAGGACAGGAAAAGGATTCCCAACGTCTCCCCATCGACCCGTCCTATGTTAAGCAACGTTGGCGCCACATGAGACGTTCTCAATAAGAATAATCAGGAAAAGTCGATTTTTCTTCAAGAGAAAACAAAAAAATATTGATATAGACGCGTTTGTCGTAAATGACTATCCTGACCTTATGCGTAGAGTTGTCGACGCATTGGCGGCGCGCGGCGCGTCCGCCGGTATTTCCCTGGCGTTTTGAGAATGAAGATGACGCTCCAATCCGATCAACGAGTCGTTTTTGCCCTTGTTTTTACCGTAGTTTGCGTCCTTGCGACGTCGGGCTGCGAGCGATCCGACACGGACGTTCCGAAAGTCGATTCGATTTCGACGGAGCCCGTCGAGAGCGCCGCGTCCCCAGAACAATCCGATTCGTCGGACGACAAATCGCGACAAAACTCCGCCGAAGAGGTTGGACGCGGAGTAGACGCCGCGCGCGTTTTAAGCGAGGCCACGAGCAATTTCTCCAAGGTCTTTTCCGACGGCGACGAAGAGGACGGGGAGGAAAAAACAGACTCGATCGACGTGTCTCTCGTCGACGAAGAAACGCGCCGAAAGTATACGGAAGATCGCACGCTTATCACTCCGACGCTCGATTCTCGCGAAGATCGAGCCGACGTCGAGAAATATAGGCTGGAATACCGTTTTGAACCGAATACGAACCTTTCGTGGACCGTCGTTCACACCGTCAACAAGCGGATATCCTACGGCGGGAAAGAAAGCCTGATCAAGACTTCGTCCACGACGTATCGACGCTGGGAAATATTGAACGAGTCGGGCGAGGGAAAAGTTTCGGCACGGCACTGGATCGACCGTATGATTTTGGAACAGCGCGAGGATGAAAAAGATCCGATTACGTACGACAGCGAACGCGACGTCGTCGTTCCAAAGGAGATTTCCGCTTTTGGCACCGAAAAAGCGGTCGGCGTGGCGCTGGAAACTTTCGACGTCAACGCAATCGGCGTCATGTCCGACAAGACGAAACTTGTCGCCGAGTATCAGGGTCGGGAAGGCGATTCCAACGTCGTCGTTCCGTTTCCCGCCGAAGAGGTCGGCGTCGGAGACGTGTGGACGATCCCTTATGCGCTCCATATCAAAGGGGCGGATAAAGTTACTCGGCCCTACCAGGTCGTCGAACGTTTTCGACTGGAAGACATTAACGAACAGTACGCGACGATCAGTTTCAAAACGACGCTTGTTTCGATCGTTGACGATCCCGTCGTGGAAGGCGAATTGGCGGAGCGTCTTTTTACCGGGCGCGCGTTGTTTGATCGTAAACTTGGTTTAACGACTCATACGGAAATGACTTTCGATAAGAAGGTTACCGGCGCTTTTGGATTTTCGAGCTTTCTCGATTACAACTGTCGCGTCGTCGAAAAGCTCAATCGGGACAGTCTCGCTCAACCGTCGGCGCAACAAGAAGAATAGTATGGCTGAATTAAACAAAGAAGCGACGATTTTTATTACCGGAGCGACCGGTTTTATCGGCACGAGTCTGACGCGTCAGTTGTTGGCGGACGGTTGGCGCGTTCGCGGCATGAGCCGATCGAAGCCGCAACTTCCGCCGGGGTACGAAGGCGACGTCAAAGAGCTATGGGAGCATCCCAATTTCGAGCACGTCTTTGGCGACGTGAACGACTACGATTCCCTCGCGCGAGGTATGAACGGTTGCGACTACGTCTTGTCGCTGGCCGGGTACGCTCGTAATTACGCGCGAGATCCCCAGGTTTTCTTCCGCGTGAACGTCGACGGCATGCGCAACGTGTTCAACGCGGCGGAGAAATTAAACGTCAAAAAAATCGTCTGGGTTTCGACAATCGTTTCTTTTGGTCCGACTCCCAAAGGTCAGACGTGCGACGAAACGCTGGATCGGATAACCGACAAGTATTACACCGAATATGAAGAGTCAAAATCAATCGCCGAAAAAGAGGCTCTTCAGTACGTGAAAAGAGGGCTTCCTCTCGTAATTGTGAATCCGACGCGCGTCTACGGTCCCGGCCAATTGTCCGAGGGCAACGCGATGGCGGCGCTGATTCGCGATTATCGGCGCGGAACAGGTCCTTTTTTGCTGAATTACGGCGTCAACGTGGGCAACTACGGTTATGTCGACGACGTCGCGCGCGGCGTCTACCTGGCTTTGGAACAAGGGAAATTCGGCGAACGCTACATTCTTGGCGGCGACAACGCGTCGCTTCTTGAATTGTACAAGTTGATCGACAAAGTCGACGGTAAAACGCATTGGAAACTTCCAATGTACAAATTTATCCCGCTTTTAGTCGCTCATTCGCTGAAACTTTGGGCCCGGCTCACCGGAGTTTATCCTCGAATTACGCCCGGTTGGGTTCGCACCTTTTTGGTCGACTGGAAGTACTCTTGCGACAAGGCCAAAAAAGAACTTGGGTACGATCCCATTTCCCTCGAAGAAGGTCTCAAACGCACGTGCGAGTGGCTCGATCGGGTCGCCGCGAAGAAACGGACGTGATTGCGTTCGACGACCGAGCCGACTTTTATTTTTGTTTTGAACCTGACATTTAATTAACCCCTCACCTGAAATCGCCGAAGTTGTTTCAACGTTCGGCCGGGGCGTTTCCCCTAACAAGGATTATCCCTATGGAAAAGAAACTAGCGACCGCGTTACTTGCCGCATGTCTTCTGGGAACGGTTGGTTGCCACGCTTTTGAACGTCCAGACGTCGATCGTTTGGGGCGGACGCGAGGGGAATACGTGCTCGACGACGATTCGGCGAAGTCGACCTGGTCGCAGGCGGCGAGCGAATCTCTTCAAGAGGACGAGACGCGCGTTTCCGCGTTGAGGCCGCTTGACGAGTCTCCTACGACGGGGGAAAGCAAGGAAACTGACGAGTCGTTTACCGAAAAATTGGCGAACGTTTTTCACGCCCCAAAAACGCCCGCCGCAAAAGCCGACGAGTCTTTTGAACGATCGCAAGTCGCCGAACGATCCGGTTCTGTTTCGTCAAACAAGAATCGAACGAATCGCGGCGCGAATCAAACTCAACCTTCGACGTCAGCCGCGTCGGATTCTGATCGGTCGCAAAGCCCTGAACCGCCTTTTTGGTCTAAATTATTCCCTCCCAAACAGCCCGCGCGCCAGGAGATAGCGGAACAGAAAGCCGTCGTCGCGCCTGTTCGTCGATCGGGTCGTTCGAACGAACAAACTTCCTCGTGGCAATTGGGCGGATTGAAACTTCCGACGAGTCGTTTGTTTAGCCGCGTCGAACCGCAATCCAATTCGAAAGAGACAAACCCGGAGATAGAACGTTACGATCAGTCGCGGTTCATTCCTTCTTCTCAGGAGATCGAAAAGTATTATTATCCCAGCGGCGTTTTCCTCTCTCAGCAGAACGCGTCGCAAGGTCTTTCGTTTACGCCGGTTACCCGATCTCCCGCTGAAAGCGCCGGAGGATTGAGCGAACGAGCGGACTCCGCTATCCAGAGTACGCGCGATCGCGGGAATCGACCCGGTTTCTCGTCGTACGCGGATTCGGAAAAGTCCGAAGTCGGCGGCTCGGCTTATCTTTCGCCGATCGTTCACGCGGACGCCGCTCTTCCGACCAAACGCTATGGCGATTCCGATTCCAGATCCTTTGGCGTAACTCGGCCGATCGCGCGTTCCAACGAAGTGTCTCAGGTTTCTTACGCAGAGCGTCGTCCGAGCGTCGCCGGGCTTCGCACGAGCCCCGACTCGTTGTTTGGCTGGAGTTCCGAAACAAACGCCGTCTTGTCCGGCCTGGCTTTCAACAAAGCGAACGTGTCCGACAGAGGAACTATTGGACGGTCCAATTCCGTCGACGCGAATATTGTCGACGCACTGGGCCGCCAGGACTACTCGTGGCTGGAATCTTCGTCGAGAGCTCGCGCGGCGAAAAAAGAGGTTTCCCAATTAACCGAACCGACGGACGACGCTCAAAGCGAGTACGACGAGCGCGTTCGCGGTAAATTGAGTTCTTTCCCCGAAGTCGACGGACAGCCCGACGCTTCCGGGGCTGTCGACAGCGAATCGGTGATGATCGCCGATACCGGCGCTTCTCTTGACGACATCTTTGATTCGGCGGTTTTGGCAAAAGGGAAGAACGCGGAACCTTCGCAAATCAACGAGTCGTTCGACGACGCGGCCGACTTCGCGTCCGACGATTTGCCTGAAGACTTCGAGGGGTATTCTTATCCCGACGACGACGCAAGCGACGAGTCGTTTGCAGACGAGGACGCCGACGATTCCTCTATTCAACAGGCCGCGCCGTTGGAACAGGCGGTTTCCGCAAACGCCGTTCCCATGCGACAGGAAAGAGAACCTGATCCCGCGGCGCAAAGAGTCGTGTCTTCGGCGATTCCAGAGACGGTGGTCGAACGAAGCGGCGACAGACTTGACTCTCCTTTGACCAATGAAGAAATCGCCTGGGTAAGTCAAATTAAAAGGGCGATCCAGGGATTGTTGGTCGAACGCGAATCGTTGGCGAATCGTGGAGCCGACACGCGCTCTTGCGACGCCAGACTCCGACTCTTGTATTTGACGATTGGCGAGTACGATCGTTCGATCCAGAGCATTCAAGACGATTCCGATCCTTTAAAAGCGTTTTGGGAAAAAGAATGCCGCGGATTGGAGACCTTATTGCAAAACCGACTCGAAGAGATCGATCCGAGTTTTGTCGCGGAACGCTTGAGTTCCGGCCTCGAGTCGCTGTCGAGTTTCTGCGACGTCAAAATACGCAAATCGTTGTTGGTAAACGCGCCCGCCTGTTACGGATTATACGAGGAGCGGCAGAGTTCCTATACGCAAGGCGAGACCGTATACGCCTACATGGAACTTGATTACGTTTCGAGTCGCGAATCGGTTAAAGGGTACAGCATCGACGTCGAATGCCGCTGGCGTCTCGTCGACTCCTACGGCAACGTGCTTCTTCCCTTTGAATCTCAACGTTGTTCAAACGTTTCGGAAACAAAGTTGCGCGACGTCGTCCTGAACGTCTCCGTGCCTCTTCCGAAACAAATGAATCCCGGCGAATACGCGCTTGAATTGGAAGTTGTCGACTTGAACGCGAAAGAGCCCAAAACTTCCATTAAACGTTTGAATTTGACCGTCGTCGGCGTTACCGAAGGATGATGCCTTTTCTCTTGAACGCGCAAGTTTTATTTGGACGCCGATAGACTTCGGCGTCTAATTTTTTTACCGCCAGGAGCATAACTTGTCTTTCTCTTCCGCGCAGAGTCGAGTTCTTCCTAATCCCGTGCCAATTACGGTATTGGTGGACTGTCTGAAATCTGTAGTTAAAAACAGCTTTCCTACTTCGCTTAACGTAATCGGCGAAATATCCAGTTTAAGCGCGACTGTCTCCGGTTTTTGTTACTTCACTCTCAAAGAAAAAAACGAGACGACCAAAAAGGAAGCTCAACTCTCCGCCATGGCGCGCGCAAGCGTTCTTAAAGACGCGCCCTTCGAACTTAAAAACGGCATGCAGGTTATTTGCTGCGGAGATTTGGACGTCTATTCTCCGCAAGGGAAATGTCAGTTGGTCGTTAAGTCGATAGAGCCCGTTGGAGTCGGCTCTTACGAACTGGCGAAAAAACAAATCGAGATGAAATTACGCGCGGAAGGATTGTTCAGACCCGAGCGTAAAAGACCGATCCCCAAAATGGTCGCGCGAGTCGGCGTGGTTACCAGTCAGACCGGAGCCGCGCTCAGAGACTTTCTCAATATTCTCGGTCGACGCAGCAAACGAATCGACGTGGTCGTCGCTCACGCGCGCGTTCAAGGGGAAGGGGCCGCGCGAGAAGTGGTCGACGCGTTGCAAACGCTTAACGAGAATAAAGACGAACTCGGCCTTGATCTTATCGTTTTGATCCGGGGAGGAGGAAGCGTCGAAGATTTGTGGACGTTTAACGAAGAAGGCGTCGCGCGAGCGGTCGCGAACTCTCGTCTTCCCGTCGTTACCGGAATCGGACACGAGATCGACACGTCGATTTGCGATCTTGCCGCCGATCTTCATGCGTTGACGCCAAGCGACGCGGCCGTCCAAATTACGCGAGAAGACGACGCGGCGCTCTCAAAACAACTTGACGTCTTGAGCGCTCGTATGCGGGATCGAATAGAACAACGACTTCAATCGTCGTATGAACGGCTTCGTTTTTACGAACAAAGTCGCGTCTTTAACAAGCCGTATGAGGTTCTTTACGAGAAGAGAGTCGGTATGTTGGACGAGCTTGAAGCTCGTTTAGTTCGGCGTGTTGAACAAAAGATCGTAAGCGTTGAAAAGATATGCGACGTTCTTAAAGAACGCCTTGTTGGACGCGACCCCAAAGCGATCCTTTCACGAGGGTATTCGTTTACTCGACGCGTCGACGATATGAAGATTCTACGCTCGCCGGAAGACGTCGTCGTCGGACAGGTGATAGAAACGACGCTTGCTCAGGGAAAAATAAGAAGCGTCGTCGTCGAATGACGCGCGAGGTTCCGACCGTGCTGAACGAGTCGACGTTGCGGCGACATTAACGGGATTTGGCCGATTTGTCTTGTTGTTTTCTTTCCTGATAGCGCGAAGTCGGCGTCGTCGGTCTCGGCGGAGCTACCGCAGAGATCGAATCCAGCGCGGAACGACGCATCGCGGCGCGTTTGCCCTTTGCTTGCGGATTGCCCGATTCCTCTTTGATCTCTTCCTTCAGTTCCTGCGGCGTCATCTTTAGACTGCGTTCCCAGGCGATTCTTTTAACGACGTAATCTAACGCGGCGAGCGCCAACAACGTTCCGCACAGGAGAAACGCCAAACGCTTAAGAAACGAACCGGTAAACAAGAGGATCGGGACGATATCTCCGTTTGGCAAGCTGACGATCGTTTCAAAGTCGCGTCGCATCGAAAGAACTAAGGCCAGCGCCAAAACGAAGATTTTAAAACACGCGAAGAATAGTTGCCCTAACGTCGCGAAAGAGAACAATTTCGCGAAGTTTTTGAACGGGTTGATTCTCGATAGTTTCGGCGCGATCTTATCAGGCAGGATCAGGATTCCCGTTTGGAGCAGGTTGGCGGCAACCGACGTCGCGACGACGACGAGGAAGAATAGGATAAGTTTGGAAAAGACGCGCAGGATCAGATTAGAAAGCGTCGACGCGAAAGCGGCCGCGTCCGTTTGAAGAACGAAATTTTGAGCGAACGACGAACGCATAAAGTCGACGGCGCCGACGCCGGCGCTTTTAGCGGCGAACGTCAGCAATATGACCGCCCCTAAAAGAGACGCGGCGGCGACGACGTCCTGACTTTTGGCGACGTTACCCTTCCTTCTAGCGTCTTGGCGCTTCTTTGGCGTCGCCTGTTCCGTTCTTTCTTGATCCGTTTCTGCCATTGCCTAATCCATGTGTAAATGTCAACCTGACGCAACCTGATCATATCTTTTTTTTTCTTTCCGGTCAATCGACTCTTTCGGAACAGCGTTGAAGAACTAACCGACCGCGACATTTCCAATTGATTCGTGGGGCAAAAGAGAACCAACTATTCCGACGGCGTACTCGCAACGACTCAGGCGGGAGCTGTTACGTTAGCTCGGACGATCATCAATGGAGTCTCTAATAACGCCCGCGTCGAAACGATCAAAGAGAACGCTGACGTGATTGACGGCGTAAAATTTGTCGGGACGCTCGACGGAAAGACTTGCCCCTATTGCGCGTCTCTCGACGGCTACATCTGGCGCGGCGAAGAAATGGGGCAAGCGAGACGACCGCCGATTCACCCTAACTGTCGCTGTACGCTCGTTCCCTACGTTGAATTGAAAGACGAAGAAGGGAACGTCGTAGAAGTCGATTCTGAACGACCTGCCGCAAACGCCGACTTCGATCAGCTCGCAAAAGAAGCCTATAACGACAACGCAAAACAAAACGGTTGGAATCGCCGCTGGGACGATCTCTCGCCGTCAACTCGCTTGAAGTATTACTATCAGGCGCAAAAGGACTTTGAAGCGCAAACAGGGCAAAAAGCCTACGAGCAAGTTCCGGCGTCGCTCACTTTCGCGGACTACTTCAAAAAACAAGACGATCAATTCAAGCGCTCTTGGCTCGGCGCGAAACGTTTTCAACTCTACAAAGACGGCAAACTCAAAGAAGATCAAATTTTTGCGCCTAATCTCGACTATATGGCGACCGCGAAAGAACTGTTCCATATCTCAAAAGAGACTCAACAGACGGCTGAGGAACTTGAAGCTCTTGCGAAAGAGGGCGGCGAGAAAATCAAGACCGTTATTGATACTGAAAAGAAAGATAACACCCAAGTTGCTCCAGCGCAAGGACTTAATAGACCATATGAACCGATTGAAGCAGAATTTGAGGGCAACACCAATCCTGATAAATTATTCCACGATTGGTCTTCGCTCCCATTGAGCAAATTATCTGACATCAAAAAAAGGATTATTAGGAGCCGTTCTAAATGGTCTTCGCTCATAAATTCAGCTGAGCCAAAACGAGAGAACTATGATTCGGATACCCTTTATAGATTAGCATATACTAAATGGAACTATGACCGAGAATACGGGTTTGTTTTTTGGGAAGAAATTGACAAAGCATTTAAAGATGCAGAATCGGAAGTTAAACTTATTCACAGTTTCAAAAATCCTTTCGATTCCATAATGGAACCGAAAGATTATCAGGACAATCCTAAAACTAAAAAGGAATTGGAGAGAATCGAGGAACAATTTAAACGTGATCAAAAGAGACGTGGAATAGAAGAAGCTTGGCAAAGAAAACGCGATGCCTTACACAATCTAATATTGCCAACTTCACCGTCCAACAGCGCGATAAAAGCCTTGATGGGGAAAATGCCGAACGAAGATTTTAAGCCAGCCAAAGAATCAACATTCGATAGGGACGAATTTGAAAGAAACAAAAAAACTTTTAACAAAGAGGCTGAAAACGGGCTTCGTTTCACAGCGAGAATCTTGGCAAATTTGGGAATAGATCACAATGAAATTCAAAACACGAAGATTAAACCGGAAGTTTTGGACAGACCAGAATGTTACGACAAATCAATATACTTGGGATACAGAATAGGAGGGGATATTGAGCAATATATTTCTTGCGACTGCGTTCATGAACTCGGTCATAGCACCGAAAACTGTTTGGCTGACATCAAACAAAAAGTGAACGATTTTTACGAAAAACACTCCAGAAAAGATGACGAAGGTAACCATTTAAAACACGAAATATATGAAGGGTCAAACGAAATAGCACGAGAACTCGATTTTGAAACTCCAAACATCTATGATCGAAAAGAATATATTAATCTTGAAACTGGGGAACTAACAGACACAGAATTGACTTCGATGTTTTTTCAGTATATAATCGAGCAACCTGAATTGTTTTTTGATTCGAGATATGAGACTTATTTCTCAGGTATGATTCAATTATGGAAGAAAGAAAACTAACAATCGAAGAGTTTTTAGGCTCGCTATCAGTTGTATGGAGTCGGATTAAAAGAAACGATCAGTGGTACGAGCTAAGAACTGCGAAGGGGCTCTACGACAGACCTTTTGTCGATAAGGATGGTTCTCTATTTGGCGTAAAAAATGCGAAAATTAATTTTTACATTTTCAAAGAAGGAACGAACGAAATAGCCGATTGGACCCCGACATATTTAAAAGAAGTTTATACAAATTCTAAGCTTGATCAGCTTCCAGAAGACGAAACGGAACCAATTTGGGGGGCGTCGTATGGCGAAGCTTTTGAACAGTTTCTCCTCAATCACGACGGGTGCCAAATATTCAGGTCGAGCGGCGCAAAAGTGAAAAAGTGGGACCCTACCGTTGTTCACTAACAGAGTTAGTCTATATCTCTGAAAAGGTTAGAAATCTTCTCAAATAAAACAAGGGAGCTTGCGCTCCCTCTTTCAAAGTTTTAACGTCCAGCCCTTCTGAACAATAACGTAGTTCGGAAGGGCTTTTTGTTATGAAATCATCGACCGCGCAATTTCTCGACAAGTTCGTAGACGGTCGTTGCCGGCGATTCAAAGATTTAAATTTGTTCGAGAAATTCTTGATAATTATGAAAAAAAGCCTTATAATATCGGTAAAAGAAAACACTTGACGCAGTATTTTTGCAGGTAAAAATGAAAACGCTACTTCGACGAAACGAGCGTTGTAAGATCTAGCTTGTGTGTCGCATTAGGAAAGGATTCCTTGTGTGAGGAGTAACGCCGATGCTGATAAGAATAGAAGTTGAAAATTTTAAATCGTTCGACGAACGCGTTGAACTTGCGACGATACCCTCTAAACGGCCTCGTAAGCATCTCCACCTTGATCACATTATTGAGGTCGGAGGTCTGCGAGCTTTAAAGTTTATTGCGATGTACGGCGCTAACGCGTCTGGGAAGACTAATTTCGTCGATTTCTTCCGTTTTTTTAAAACGACGCTAATTAATGGGTTGCCAGCCGACGCAGAACGTTTTTTTTGTAAAAACAGAAGAGAAAATGAAAAAAGAGGTAGTCTGTTTGAAATACAATTCGAGGTTAAGGGGAAATTCTACGCTTACGGTTTTGAGGTAATTCTTGCTGAACGAAAAATTTTGCACGAATGGCTGTATGAACTCTTTGTTGATAAGGAACCGTTAATTGTTTTCGAGCGCAAAATTGACAATCTTCGTAACGTTGTTGAAACGTCGTTATCTCTACCGCCTGATGAAGACGTTCGCTTCAAAACTTATTCAAACGACTTTGCAGAAACGTTTGACTCTTTATTTTTAGCGGAGATGAATCACAACAAGATATTTGGAGGAACTTCGTCTTTCAAAGTCTTTAACGAAACGTTTCAATGGTTGTTAAAGAACATTGTCGTTTTCTCTCCAAACGAGTCGGTAGTTGATTTGCGCGTATATTACGATGAAAGTGCAAAGTCGATTATAAACGAGATTCTACCAACGTTCGACGCAGGAGCGACAGAGATACTTGTTAAAGACGTCAGTTTAGCCGAATTCAAGAGAGCTGTTCCAGAAGAAATACTAAACGATTTCCTTGAAAAAGCTCGTAAGGAAATGAAACTACTGAAGGCGTCGGCAGTCAATTGTTCTGTTCGATCTGGGAACAACCTCTTTAATTTCAAAGTGAACAATTCCAACTCGGAGCCGCAAGACCTGACGACGCTCGTTTTTAAACACGGGAAGTCTTTTTTTGAATTGCCGTTCAAAGACGAGTCGGACGGTACGAAACGGCTGTTTGACTTGTTTGGCGTTCTCTTTTCCGGCTCCGGCGACGCCGTTTTTATTTTCGACGAACTTGATCGCAGTCTACACCCGATGATTACGCGTCGTTTCCTAGAACTGTTCAATGAAAGATATCGCGACAAGAACGTTCAACTTTTGTTCACGACTCACGAAGCGGAACTAATGACCTACGACCTGTTTCGTCGCGACGAAATATGGTTTGTGGAAAGAGGGGCGGATAACGGCAGTTTCGTATATCCGTTAAGTCTTTTTAAAAATTTGAGTTCGGAAAACGTCGTTGCCGATTATCTTGACGGTCGATTTGGAGCGGTTCCTGTTTTGAAGAAATACAGTTTTAAATCGAGGGAAGAAGATGGCTCCAATTGAAGAATATAATAAGTGGACCGAACAACCTTTCGATTCGCGAAAGCGAATTCGTCCGCTGAAAAAATTCGTATTCATCGCAGAGGGAGCGAATACCGAATCACGGTATTTTAAGGAGTTTATTAGAATTCGAAACGAACTCGGTTTTGCGGATATTATTGAAGTCTCTTTCTTAGATAAGACCGGCGAAGACTTGAATGTTTCTGCCCCGATAAGACTCATTGAATATGCGGAGAGTTACGCAAGTAACAAAACAAATCGATTCATACGCAAAAGGGACCGCGTTATCATTGTATTCGACGCCGATCGATTTGTTAGGAAACCAAGAGAATTTAAAAATATATTGGAAAAAGCTGAGGGACGTGGTTTTGAAGTTGGCGTAACGAATCCAAGTTTTGAACTCTTTTTGTTACTCCATGTCAAAAACGCGTTTGAAGATTTTATCAAGCCGCATACAAAAGACCTGTTGGCATATAAGAAGACAGAGAAACGCGCGTATTCCTCCGTCCTTTTTTCAAAAGTCTTTCGTTATGATTCAAAGAGTAGTAAGCGCGTAGAAGAATTGCCAAGGGATGTTTGGACAGCCATTGAACAGGAAAAGCAGATCAATCGAGACCCGAATAATTGTCTTAATCAATTAACTAGCAACATCGGCGCAATTATGGAAATGATTTACAAGGAGGGAGAAACAATTTCAAAATCTAGGCGTGGGAGATAATATTCTCCGCCAATCGAAGAAATCTTGAGTCTTAGTACGATCAATAAAGAGGAGTCCTGGCGACTCCTTTTTTTAAATTCTTTCTCTTTTCTGAGTTTAGAAAAAACTTTCTAAAAAATAGACCGGACGACCTTAATAAATACGCAGAAGGGCAGGCAACGCTTGACGCCGCTATTCAGGTCGTTCTTGAAAATATAAAAGGCTCTAGGATTGACAGCGAAAGTCGTTCGATGATACTGTTAAGAACAGAAGATTCCGCTGTTGTACCTGATCTCAAAGGCGAGAACATAAACGGAGAGAAGACAGCAAGAAACAAGACATATTTGCCGGGAGTTTGTGAATCTTACGGCCATATTGTTGCAAGCAATATTAATCCTGTGCTTTTCCCTGAGCCTAAAACATTAACGGTAGTTCGTGTTCCGTTCAGTAGAGTACATTCTCTTTGGTTTATGGAACGTGGGGAAATAGACTCGTCTGGGGCTTATTCTAAAATGCCGTTCAGACTTTTCGGGCAAAACGATGACGGAGACTTCCAATTTTGGGCATACCATCAAAACGAAATAGACGCTTGCACACAAGAACTACCGATTATAAATGTCGGCGATATTTCAAAAATAACAAACAGCCGAGAAGAGGCTGAAACTACTTTGAAGAACTGGGAAAACCCGAATGGACACAATTAAGTTGCGAAATTTTAAAGGTAGCGATTGTTGTTACTTCTTAGACGCTGGCGACATAACAATCGAACCAATTGCCGAATGGTACGAGATAATAGTCAAAAAGAATGGCTTGCCTTTGTTTAGGATGACAATGAATTCTGCTTATGTCTTTGCGTTTGGGTTTGTTATTGGAGATATACTCAACCGAGAATCTTTTGATTTTCCTGCTAAAATGAAGGCGGAGAGCGTGTTAGAAACAAAGGCGATAACATGTTCTGATCCTCGCGTTGTGGCTTCCGTTATTTTTATGAATATGTTACGCCATAAAGTTTTTAAGAACGGAAAGAAAATTAAAGATATTACGTTGCCGATGTTATCAGCCGAAGAATCAAAAGATTTCCTGAGAAAAAATAACCTGCTTTGTGAAGACCCTGATTCCGACTGGATGCCGAACCCGCCAGACGAATTGATCGGCATTCCAGAAAAGGTTAGAAATCTTCTCAAATAAAACAAGGGAGCTTGCGCTCCCTCTTTTATTCTCGAACAATCTAACAGTTCAAGAGTTATCCTCGTCCTCTTCTACGTCTTTGAACCAATCGACGTCGTTGCTCATTTTAGCGGCGGCTTTCTTTGCGTCGCCTTTAACAAAAACTAAAACGTTTTGATGAACTTTGACTACTTTTCTCGACGGGACAAGGCGTCTTCTGGCTCGTAATGCCGCAGACGCGAAAGAAGTTACTAGAATCATTTCGTTATAGTATTCTGTTCCTGCTTCTGTTAAAGCGGTTATCGTCTCGCCGACAAGGTTGAGATACTGACCGTTTCTGTCTTTCTTATTGCGCACTTCGCCAATAACTACCGCCGCGAAAGAATCGTTGTTTAACATTCGAACCGCGTCTTTAAAGATTTGCCGATACGCGGTCTGAAATTCATTCCAAGTAAGGTTGCTCAAATAGTTTTCGTCGTAAGAAGATTTTTCAAACTCAAAATATGGCGGGCGAGCGATCAACAGAAGATTCGTCAGACAAAGCGGTCGCGTTCGTTTGGCGTCGACTGAGTTGCCGACTGGCGGAGGCGAGAGTACGGAGCAGGGCGAGTTGTTCTTTGGATCAAAGCAGGTAAAACAAACGGGGAAAGGACGGGGGGTATTCTCACGAGGCAACCCACGGTTGAATATAAATCGTTATACAGATTTACAAAAAGAATTCTTCCGGAGATTTTGAATTGGGGAAGTTCTGAAAAATAGAAAAAAAAAGAAAACGCCCCCTTGAAATAATCAAAGTAGGTCTTAAAATAGCGGGCGTGTCGTCGTGGGCGAGAGCCTGTCGACCGCAGGAAACCTCGGGGTTGTAGCTCAATTGGTTAGAGTCCCGGACTGTCGATCCGGTGGTTGCGGGTTCGATTCCCGTCAACCTCGCTTGGTTTAGATATTTTGTTGAGCGGCGCGAGTTTTCGCGTTGTTTAGCAGTGGGGTTGTAGCTCAATTGGTTAGAGTCCCGGACTGTCGATCCGGTGGTTGCGGGTTCGATTCCCGTCAACCTCGTTTTTTTTGATATTTTTGT
>JAFZNK010000208.1 GCA_017550965.1 Thermoguttaceae bacterium | reverse complement strand
TAAACGAATTGCTACTTTCTGAGCAAAACTCTAACGTCGTCCTTTTTCCTGCGCAAGTTGCTTATTGGCTTCTTGTACGGCCAGAAGAAGAAAAGCGTCCTCTTCGACTTCGTTAATCGGTCTGGCGACTCTATAGCGCTTTGTCGTTGAAACGTCTTCGTTTGTCGAATTAATTGTTTTACCTGTCGACTGATCCGCGTACGCCTGGCGAGATTCCGCTCGTAGGAGGTTGGAACCTGCGTCATGAGTCGCTGAAACTTCGACGTCTGGCAGCACGCCGACTCCACCGTAAGCTCGACCCTTCGGCGAGAAGAATTTTTCCGTCGTCAGACGCAGACCTGCTATAGGCTTAGCGCTTTGAGTTTCGCCAGTAAGCTGGACGATCGCCTGAACCGTTCCCTTGCCATAGCTGGGAACGCCGACAACGACTCCGCGACCGTTTTCCTGAATGGCTCCGGCGAAAATTTCTGCGGCGCTCGCGCTTCCTGAATCGACGATTAGCGTTACCGGCAACTCGCATAACTTCGTTTTATGAGCGACAAACAAGTGCGATCCGTTTCGACCGCGAGTTTGAACGATCAATCCCGAGTCCAGAAAAATATCGGACACGTTGATCGCCTCCTGAAGGAGTCCGCCTGGATTTTGTCGTAGATCGATAACGACGCTTTGAGCGTTTTCATCGGCGAGAGCCACTAAAGCCGCGCGGAGTTCTTCGGACGTCGTCTTTTGAAAACAGGATATTTTAATATAACCAATATTGCCGGGAACGTCGAGAATATGAACGTCCTCGACGCTTGGCGCTTCAATCGGACGTCTCGTTGCGACAACTTTACGCGTGCGGCCATTGGGAGAACGCAGGACCAGAGAGACCTTTTCTCCTTCGAGCCCCTGTAATAACTCGCCAATTTCTGTTCCTGTCAGTTTTTCAGTCGAGCGTCCGTCGATTTGAACGAGTTCGTCCCCGACGGTAATTCCGCATTCTTGCGCCGGACTCTGTGGAATGACGCGTACGATTTTGGTTGGTTGATCCGTCTTCAACTCGACGCCCAAGCCGACAAAGCGACCGTCGATAAGCGAAAACACGTCTTCCACCTGAACTGGCGTTAATGAGCCAGAATAGGCGTCCAGAGAACAGATTGCCGAGCAGAGGAACTCGGAGATGATTGCGGATTCCGTGATTCCTATACGTCTGCGCAATTGTTTGGCCATCCACAAGACAGAGCGTCGAACGTCGTCTTCCGTTTCTAGGGTCCAGCTTTCAGAAGTTTCTCTCAAAGAATCAAAAAGCTCCTGCGCTTGTTCTTTTACCTCTATCGACACGCCGTTGCGACGATAGAACAAGTCTTCGTCGAGCGCTTCCGCTATTCCCTCGACCCCAAATTCAAAGAGTTCGGAGTAGGGCGGACGATCGACGTGATATATGTCTATGTCGAGAAAAACTTCGTCAAAGACGGCAAGTTGATCTTCAAGCGACGATTTTCGAGTTAAAGAGGAAAAAACGCCGTCCTGGTATCTTGTTTCTATTTCATACCGTCTCCTTGCTTCTGCGAATCTCGACCGCAAGACTGGATTGTCCGGGGATTGACGCAACGCTTTTTCAAAGCTTTTTTTGGCGTCAAGCCATCGTCTTTCTGAAAGCAATCGGTCGCCTTCCTGGACGTAAGGCTGGATTGCATAGTTACTCCTCGCGTCTCTTGAACTTTTCAACGGCGTTACGCGTTCGACAACGACGTTACGCGTTTGAGAAGAATTGAGCGCGCGCAGAGAGGATAAAGTCGAATCGTCCGACGTCGTCGTTGTCGTCGCCGTTGAAGTGGGAACCCAAAAATGACTACGACTATTGGGTTCTCCTCCTAACGACAGGCTACAAACTAGCAACGCGCCGAAAAAACCGACTGAGATTTGGAGGTTGTTTGACATCATTCCCAAACGACTTTACTAGTCGCCGGTTGTGTCGATCTTTTGGCAAGCCTCCTGCTTAAATGCGATTCCACACATTCTCAAAAGATCGAATTTGAACTCCCTTTCAGTCGCCCTCCTAGCGAAGCTGTTGGTTGGAGTGTTTTTATGGCGTCTTAAAAACGACTTCTTACGACGCCTCCTGTAACTCCGTAATACGCGCGAGTCGTATTACATTTGCAAAAAACAACGGCAAACAGACGTTGCCGCAGATTTTCGCCTTTTAGGAATCGTTGAACGAAAGCGTTCTTCTGCACGAATTAGACTCTTCTTTTTGAAAACAATCCATTTGTCGAACCGGTTTTGTTTTTAGGATTGATGATAGGAAGAAAAACACAATTTATAAATTAACAGAAAAGAAAGGAGGAAATAATTTTACCAAGCGATATAAATAGTAGGATTTGTTTAAGAATAACGGTTGTAACGGTTGTGGCGAATTATGACTCTCACTTTTGAGATTTAGTTCTTTCTATTCGTAGTGAACAAATGTGGAAAGAAGACGTGTTTTCTCGTATTTCCCCCGGTTTTGCCAACGAGAGACGATCGCTTTTTCTCAAAAAGTAATGAAGTTGTTCTTTGTGGAAAACCGATAATAACTCAGCCCCAGAAATCGGGCCGTTTGAGTGCGTCTTTTAATAGTTGCGTTTATATGGGCGAACGCGACTCCTGGTTGGAGACTTTTCTTGAACGATCCGGATACATGGCGACGCTTGAATCAGGAAGCGTTTTCTGGTTTGAGACGTAATTGAAACAGTAATTGGACGTTCGCGAGTTAATGAGTGATTGCTTGCCGACGTCTGAAATTTGTCGGCGATCCACCGTGAAAGACACGTTTGTTTTTCGTCAGAGGATTTCCATTTCTCCAATGGATTGTTTGACATATCAGGTTAAAAGGAGTTTACCTAATGAAAATTCGTTTGACTGCATTATGTGTTGCGTTGGCTGCAACTTTTGCTGCCGCCAGCTCTTTTGCTCAGGATTGCGCGCCTTGCGCTGCGGCCGCTGACGCGTCTTGCCCTTCCTGCGCGCCTTGCGCCTCCTGTACTGGCGCTTCGTGCGAGCTGTTTGGCGGACTTCGTTCTTTGCTGGCCTGTCGCCCTTGCGTTAGTTGCGTTACGATCACGCCTTCCTGCACGCCTTGCTGCACGTGCGCGCCAGTTTGCTCGGCGCCCGCTCCCTGCAAGGTTAAGGTTGCTTCCTGCGGTCCGATCGTCGCGTCGAATTTGCCTCACTGCGCTCTTGATTCGGCTTGCGCTTCCTGCGACCCCGGTTGCCCCTGCGGCGCGATTGCCGCTCCGACTTGCTGCGGTCCGATGTTCCCCTATTTGAAGCCTTGCCTCTACAACGCCATTCATCGCCCGATTAACGGCGTTTGCAAGATCGTCCATGGCGCTTTTAGCGCCCTTGCTTGCGCCACCGCTCCGGTCGACGACTGCGGATTTTTCAAACCCGCTTATTTCGACGTTCCTTGCGGTTCGTGCGCGGTTTGCGGTCCGATCGAAAGCGCTCCCGCTCCTTGCGGTTGCGCCGCCCCGGCTATCCCCGCTTGCGGACCTGCGGCTCCGTCTTGCAAATGAGTGAGAAAAAGCAGCGCGAATCAGACCGATCGGCGCTTTGTGAAAAGCCTTGGTCTGTTTGTTGAATCGGTCTCCGTGAGATAGTTTGAACAGAGTTTAAACTTGACGGTTTATAGAGGACGTATTCTCTGAGATTTAACTGATTCGCTTGTGATTTAACGAACGCGTTGGAAACGGCGCGTTCGTTTTTCATTTTACATGTTGAAGGATTAATATTTCTGAGTACAATGACTGGCGAGCGTTGGATGAACGGTCGCGGAAACGCGTAGCGTTTTCGAGGAAAGTCCGGACTCCGCAGGATACAACGGCGGGTAACGCCCGCCGGTCGCAAGACCAGGGAAAGCGCAACAGAAAGTAAACCGCTTCCGCACGCGGAAGTAAGGGTGAAACGGCGAGGTAAGAGCTCACCGGGTTTTAGGCGACTAAAGCCGCATGGCAAGCCCCGTTGGGAGCAAGGTTAAAAGGCGTCGTGTTTGTTTTCAAACAGGGGGCGATCCGCTTCAAAGACGCAGGTGAACCGCGAAGAACAACTAGGCGACTAGTTGTCAAGATAAATGACCGTTGCTCTTTAGAGCACATAATCCGGCTTATATTTCAACGCTCGCTTTTTTCTATACTTCTCGAAATCAGATCTGATTATTTGACGTCGCCTTCTTTTCTTCTTCATAGTTTGTAAGAGACGTGCGCCGTTTTGTAGCGATTTTTCCTTAGATTCAGAATAAAACGTCTCAACGCTTTACCTGGTTGGGAGATAACGGCAGTTTTTCCTGTTTTCTTCGGTTTTATTCATTGAAAGAACACCGCGTCCTACTTATAATTAGTGGGTGGGTTTGTGTGTGAACAGCGTCAACTTGGCGTTAGACGTGCCTGATCCGTCGTGTCTCGAAGAGTGAATCGTGTAACGACCAAGAGCGTTCGACGATCGATCAGAACGAGCTTGTTCGAAACGTCGTCGCGGTTACTGGGAACGCTTCGATCAAACAAGGTGGATTGCGAGCCAGAGCGTTGGTTGTGTTCCAAGAGCGTTGACATAATTGAGCGTAGGATGAAAAAGACGATGAAAGTCGTTACAAGCGCTATTTTTTTTATAATTGTATTATTGCTGGGCGCAGTCGATTGTCTGGCGCAACAAGAAGCGTCTGCGGACAAAAGTCCAATGTTCGTTTCTTCGGTAGACGCGAACTCGTCGACTCCGTTTTCCGCCGTTGACGCAGCGCGTCGCAGCCGCCCGCCGCAACCGGCCAAAACCCATGAAGATTTGTGGTATCCGACGGGATTTTTGACCCTTTCGTCTCCGACCTCAGACGTTGACGTTTCAGCTCGCGAATCCTCGAACGCAAGTTCAAAGCCGGAAAAGCATACTACGCCGTTTCGGCCGATAGACGCGAGCGTAGAAACGACTCCGTATGCGCAGCTTCCTGCCATTAAGGAACCTGTAAAGAAAAAGGGCGACTCTGTTCTCTTTTTTGCTCTTTCGATCGCTATCGCCGGACTTGGTATTTTTCTATATTATGATTTTCTTTATAAGAACCAACTCAAAGAAGATTTGGTACAAAACGCGAAATTATGTTCTCCTAGCGCTGTTTCCGCTGATTTCGACGCGGTATTGGCCCGCGCTCCAGAGATGACGGATCCGCGCGAACCGTCGTTTGTCGACCCGACTTTTGATCCGGATTCTCTGTACTATGAGAATCTCAGGAAGGATCGTAGCGGACTTGTTGGAAACGAGAGCTTTGAAGCGTCTGGGGTAAGACTTGCGCAGGGCGCCGATTTGACGGAGCAAAATTTTGACTACGCTCCAAAAGGACTCGGCAGTTTAAGCTCGGCGGTAGACGAAGTTGTTGAGGATTTTGTTGTTGGAGCAAACGCAACCTCGTAGTTGCGCAGTCAAGCGTTTTACAAAGTCGGAGTTTTTTTGTAGACGTTTGGATTCTTCGACGGTTTTTTGCGGGTGGTCGGTTGTGTTTTGGGAGGGCGGCTCCGAACGCCTCGTCGTTGTGATTGTTCCATACGGAATTTATTGATTCTAATTTAGAGCATGGACGTTTTTACGGCGGTTCATTTGCTCGCATGAGCTTTCATGGATGTTTAGATGAAGATCATGAATAAGGGCTTGGTACGCGCCGCCGGTTCTGTCGTTTCTTTTGGCGTTCACCTTGTGGATTCTACTCTCGATTATCGAGTCGCTTATTATGATCCCGTCATTGATCCGGCCTATGCCAACGACGGAAAACGACGAATCTATATTTTTTGGCATGAGTACATTCAGTTTTTTGTTTATCTTCGAAAGCATTGTCATTTGGCAATGCTGTTGAGTAAACATGCCGACGCCGACGTGCTTGAAGAATTGGCTCGCTTACTCGGTTTTGGAGGAGTCCGAGGTTCGACGAATCGCGGGGGAGTTCAGGCTCTTCGAGAGATGATGCATAAAGAACAAAACGAAAATTATGACCTCACGATTACTCCCGACGGTCCGCGTGGACCTCGTCGAGAACTTGCTCCCGGATGCGTGTATCTTGCGTCAAAATTACAAATTCCTATTGTCGCCATGGGAGTAGGATACGATCGACCTTTCCGATTCAATAGTTGGGATCGATTTGCATTGCCAAGACCTTTTTCACGAGCGCGTTGTATTCCCAGCGGCGATATTCACGTTCCGCCTGATTTAGACAAGCAGGGGATCGATTACTTTCGTAAAAAGATTGAACGCCTTTTAAACCACCTGACAGACGAAGCGGAGAGCTGGGCGCGATCGGGCGATTCGTACGAAAACGAATCCAGCGTTTTACCCGGTCCGAACTTTTCATGCCTTTATTATGCCAGACCGAAACGTTCCATTGGTATTGATGAAGGGACTAGTAGTTTAGAGACAGTTAAGGCTGCGTTATTAACGACTTCAAATTAAATCTTCCGGTTTTTATAGGAGTTGATCAGAAGCGTTTACAGGTTTGCCTGGCTGTTATTGCCGCGCGTTCGGTCCGCTTTTGTTACGTTTTTTGGCCCTAATATTTGCAATATTCGCAAAAGCATTTTTTCCGCCTGATGAGGAGGGCGTCTTCCCATGAATCAGTACGTTCAGGTTTTCTTCTGGAACGCGTTTTTGTTAAGTGTAGCGACTTTTTCGTGTTTTGCGCAACAAAGCGCCGACGTTAACGACTGGAAACAGGAATTCGCAAAAAGAATAGAGGCTACGCTTGACGCTCGTCGAGCCCAGAGACCTAATTTCAAAGAAGACGTGCAAACGACGTCTCCCGATTTCGTCGTTTACGTTCCTAAAGTCGAGCCAGAGACATTGGGAGACTGCTACAACGATCATTTTCAGGTTTTCGACGGACCAAACGGCCTTTTATTTGCCACGACTTGCCAGGCCACTTGTGAAGGGGCGTTAGACCAACACGTTACTTTATTCAAGAGTACGGATCAGGGAAAAACCTGGAGCGAACCAATAGTATTGGCGGGACCCAGAACAATGGAGTCCGACGTTCCAATCGCTAGTTGGGGGTTTGCGATGGTTTCCAAGTCAGGACGTATTTACGTGATATACAACCAGTATCAACCGGGAAAAGTGTCTACAAATCGTCAACATACGGGGTTGATGACTGGAATCTATAGCGACGACTTAGGTGAAACATGGTCGGAACCGCAATTAATCGCTCAACCTCGAACTTCTAACGATTCCCCGGACGAAACGATTCCTCCAGAGTGGGTAGTCTGGCAAAAGCCGTTGCGGTTGGGCGAAAACGACAAATATCTTGTCGGCGTGACTCGTTACGTCGCTCCTCAGTTCCATTCCAAGTATCGAACGGTAACCGAGTTTATTCGTTTTGAAAATATCGACGACGATCCAGAACCTAAGGATTTGGTCGCTCGTTGGTTTATGACTGACGACAAAGTTTTACAAAAGGGCGTTCACTGTGAAGAACCGGGAATCGTTAAATTACCGGACGGTAGACTATTTGCTCTTCTTAGGACGGGTATAGGTTATCCCTGTTGGACGGTTAGTTCTGACGGTGGAGAAACATGGTCTCAACCTGAAATCCTACTTGATAAAGACGGCGGCGCCCCTTTTTTGCACCCGGTTTCTCCTTGTCCTATCTACGATTGGAAAGGGGCTGAGGCTGCAAGCGGATATTACTTTGCCTTCGTTCATAACAAGTTCGACTTTGCGAATAGCAATCCATGGCAAAATCGAGGTCCTCTTTTCTTGATCGCCGGTACTTATCAGGCGGGCGCAAAACAACCCGTTTGGTTTGGCAAACCGCAATTATTTGTCGATAGAGCTAGTGGAAATTCATTCTACACGAGTTCTACCATTGTTGAAGACAAGTGCGTTTTATGGTACCCCGACCAAAAGTTTTATCTTTTAGGACGTTATATTGACGAAACATGGTTCAAAAACGCTCCCGCTATTAAGTTGCCCTAAATGTGATATGCGTAGATTATAGAAGGCTAGCCCCTTTGTCATAAACAGCGTTAAATGTCAAAAATTGCAGGATCTCTTTCCGGAGGAGTCGAACAGCGGGACGTCGGCCGCTCTCCTGTTAAAGCGTGGGTATGACGTTTTCTGGATATTTATGCGTCTCGGCGTTAAGCGACGCCAAACGAAGAGGAAACGCGAAACGTTTTATCGGTGAAAATAACGTATTTGAGCGTTTTTTGCCTGAGGTCTGTCGTAGTTTTAAATCGGATCGAATATGCTCCGGATTATTATCCGTACCTGTTGCCTGTCGACGGCGCTTCCGCTATTGATCTTGCCGGTTTTGGGAACGTCGATTTGGTACTGCTTGACATTGATCGTCAATTTGAATCGATCGTTGACAATTACGTCGACGAGTATTACGCCGCACGCCTTCCAAATCCCTGCGTTTTACACAATCAAAAAATTAAATTTGGAATTCCGCTGAACGTGGAGAAACCACTTTGCGCCGAGGCGACGCCAATTGGTCGTTATGTGAGAATAGTTCGTTCTTCCGACTGGCTTGATCAAACTTCCTCTGAGAATAGAAGCGCAGACGCCTTTTTCATTCATTCGGCGTCCGATTACGGTCCGACGCTCAAATGGCTGACCAAGGGCGGCTGTTCAATTTTTGGGGCTTGATCTTTGCTAGTAAAAGGCAAATAGCGCTTCCTCTGTGGCGTAGATCCAAGCGTTTTGGTTTTATTGAATTTCCAATAGGCGGGCTTGAAAAAAGAAGTTCGAAGAATTGTGATCGAAAAGGGATTGTCCGTTGCCTGTAGCCGCTCGCAAAGACAGTCAGGAAGTGTGTTTTGTTTTAGACAGAAGACATTCGCAATTCATTCGCGATCTTTGGGATTCCGATTCCGAACGTTGGGGCCGTTTGTTTCTCTCGACGGAAAGGCGATTGGCAGATATTCCGATTACGAGAAGCATACGGTGGGGCAGCGCAAATGCCTGAGAACGCGGTTTGGCGAACGTTTTTTTGTGCAAAGAATCATAGAATTGCATAGTGTTGTTTTAGGACCGTATGAAGAGTTGGACGTCGACAGAATCAGGGCGATTGATTCAATTTGACATGTCGATTGAACAGGATTTCCGATAAGGTTCGTCATCGTAACGAATCGTGTTTCGCTACCTGCCGAATTGCCAGGGACGCTCCTTGATACGGAGTAGCCCAAGTCAATCTTTGGCACGTAATTGGCTAGTTCGGCTGCTTGGAGGAGGACGAATTGTTCGTTGATCCTTCTGAATTGATTAAGTAGGGAAGATTTATGGGCATAATTGTCGCGATTAAGGCTTTTTGCGGAGCTCTGGCAAGTAGGGAGACGAGTGCGCGTATAGAGGACGCTCTCGCAGGCGTTTCACGGGAAGGAGACAAAAGCGCGGAGAATCCCGATTCCGATACTGTCACTCCAAAAGTTGACGCAGGGCGTTCCGAGGCGTTGGAACTTTTGGCAACATTGCAGAGAGAGGCACGTTTTATAGATTTTATTAAGGAATCCCTTGACAATATAAGCGACGCGGACGTCGGCGCCGCCGCTAGATCCGTCCACGATCGATGTTCGAGCGTGTTGGAACGTTGTTTTGAAATCAGAAGTCTTGCGAACGTCCAAGAAGGCGATTCGCTGACGTTGTCTATTGAAGAAGCGTGTAATAGAACTCGTTTTCAGTTTACCGGTGGGATAAAAGAGGACTCGACCGTTTCTGGTCTCGTGGTTCATTCCGGGTGGGTTGCCCAAAAATGTTCGACGCCGCGGTGGTCAGGGGCTAAAGACGACGAATTGGTACTGGCGCCAGTAGTGGTAGAGAACTGATCGTTCGAAATGTTGACTGTATTGGCATGACTAATTGACAACGTCTCATATATTGGCGTTACTTTTTCTGACGTTTTCACGTTGCTATTCGCGTATAATTGCCGTCAACGGAGTTCTCGGGGGGTTGGCCTTTTACCGTTTTTTTGTAAAATGGCTCCAAGTTTACTTTGCGTTTGACACGCGGTTTACAACGGAGAGCGCAACCGCTTTCGCGTCATCGAGTGCGAAAGATCTAGCGACTTTTGAGCGAGAGAGCTCGTTTAGAACGTTTTTCCGCCAGCTATTGTAGAAACTAGACGGCGGACTTTGGAGTTTTCATTTCCAGTTATGTCAAATCAAGAACAGTTGATCAACGATCTTCCCAAGCAGTACGATCACATTGCGGCACAGGAGCGACAAACGAAGTTTTGGGAAGAAAAAGGAGTTTTTCACAGCGACGTTAATCCCGACAAACGTCCCTATGCCGTCGTTATTCCGCCGCCCAATGTAACGGGCATGCTGCACATGGGGCACGCGTTAAACGACTCGTTGCAAGACGTGCTTGTCAGAATGAAACGTATGCAGGGGTTCGAAACGCTTTGGGTTCCCGGCGTAGACCATGCCGGTATCGCCACTCAAGCGGTAGTTGAAAAAAGATTGTTGGAACAAGAGGGAAAGACTCGTTGGGATCTTGGTCGCGAGGCGTTGGTTCAGCGAATTTGGGACTGGAAGGATCAGTATCAAGCTCGAATTTTGAGTCAACTCAAAGCGATGGGATGTAGTTGCGATTGGCGTCGTTTGCGTTTTACCTTGGACGACGTTTGCGCGAAGGCTGTTCGGGCGTTCTTTTTCAAGCTTTTCTCCGACGGATTGATTTACCGCGGCAAGCGTCTTGTGAACTGGGACGTTAAACTGCAAACAGCGGTTAGCGACGACGAGGTCTTCCATGAGACAACGGCCGGACATTTCTGGTACTTGAATTATCCCGTCGTTAATCCGCAGCCCGGCGAGCCCGAGTATGTTACGATAGCGACAACTCGCCCCGAGACAATGCTCGGCGACGTGGCCGTTGCTGTTCACCCTGATCCAGAGGCGGAATTTGCGCGTATCGAAAGCGAACTGAAAGAGAAAGTAGCTTCGGGATCTGAACGTGATCGTGAAGAGGCTGCTGCGGAGCTGGAAATGTTGAGCGCGCGTCGAACGGAGACGTTGCCTCTCCTTGCGAAGCTCGCTTCAATGGCTAAAGCCGGACGAAAGGTCGTTCTTCCTATTCAAAATCGCGAGATTCCTCTCGTCGCCGATGTTTGGGCTAAACCTGACAAGGGAACCGGTTGCGTTAAAATTACTCCGGCGCATGATCCAAACGACTACGAGGTTGGTTTGCGCCAAGGTTTGCCGATGGTTAATCTTCTCAATCGAGACGGCACCTATAATGAGAACGCCGGTAAGTACAACGGTTTGCCGATTAAGAAAGTTCGGACGGAGATTCTTGCCGATCTTGAGTCGCTTGGCGTGTTGGTTAAGGTTGAAGATAGAACTATTGAAATTGCGACGTCCGATCGCTCAAAAACTCCAATCGAACCCTATTTAAACGATCAGTGGTTCGTTAAAATGGATAGACTTGCTCAGACGGCGATGGACGCCGTTACGAGCGGCGAAGTCGAGATCAAACCGGCTCGTTACGCTAAAGGTTATTTGGATTGGCTTTCCGAGAAACGCGATTGGCCTATCGGACGACAGCTGTGGTGGGGACATCAAATTCCGATTTGGTATTGTCCGGACGTTGACGAAGGCGTTTTGAAAACTGTTTTTGCGGGGCGTGAAGACGTCGTCTGGCGACGTAACGAAGCAAACGACGGGTGGCTGTTGTGTTCACAGTCGGAAAATTTGAAGGAAGACGTTGTTCCCGGTTGTGTTATTAAACGTGAAGAGGACGTTTTAGACACGTGGTTTAGTTCTGCGCTTTGGCCTCATTCCACACTCGGCTGGCCGGACAAAACCCCTGAGCTTGACTACTACTATCCTACAAGCGCGCTTATTACGAGCCGCGACATTATCAGTCTCTGGGTTGCGCGTATGGTTCTTGCCGGTTACTACAACACCGGAAGGAAACCTTTTCAACAGGTGTTTATCCATCCCAAGATTTTGGATAAATACGGAGAAGGAATGTCAAAGTCAAAGGGCAACGGCGTCGATCCTGTTGCCGTTATGGAAAAGTTCGGCGCGGACGCGCTTCGCTTTGCTCTCGTGTATTTGACTACTGACAGTCAAGACGTTCGTCTTTCGTTAGATTTTGAATGTCCCTACTGTGGAGCGGTTATAGAGCAAACGAAGAAGAATCGTACTCAGCACGTTGTCGAGTGCCAAAAATGCAAAAAGAGTTTTTCGACTCAATGGGCGGACACGCCGGAAGAGAAGGCTTTGCCTTTGGGGCCTGTCGTTGGCGAGCGATTTGAGGTCGCGCGTAATTTCTGCAATAAACTGTGGAACGCTTCGCGTTTTGTAATGATCAATCTGGAAGGTTTTCAACCGCGTCCAATCGACGTCAATGAATTGTATGTCGAAGACCGTTGGATTCTTAGTAGATTGACAAGCGTGTCGAAGCGCGTTACTGAGTCGTTGGAACAGTACAAGTTTTCGGATGCGGCTCGCGCTTTGTACGATTTTGCCTGGGACGAATTTTGCAGTTTCTACGTTGAGATTTCCAAGGCGAGGCTATTTGACCCGGAACGTCGCGGGTTGGTTCAAAACGTGTTGATAAACGTTCTGGACGCTTTGCTTCGTCTCTTGCACCCGATTACTCCTTTTGTAACGGAAGAGGTTTGGAGACGGTTAGCCGACTTCGCTCCAGTACGTGGAATGAAGGAATTATGCGCCGCAACAGAGAGTATTGCCGTCGCTCCCTGGCCGACCGTTGAGGAAACTTGGATTGATCCGAATATCGAGGCGCAATTTGCTCAATTCCAGGAAGCGCTTCGCTGTGTTCGCGACGCTCGCGCCAGACAAAACGTGCCGCCTCGTACAGACGTTAATTTTGCGATTAAATGTTCCGCGGAGATTGCCGAGTTGTTGCGTCCTATGAGCGAGTATTTCAAGTCGATGGCTTGTTCAATCGCTACCGAATTCGGACCGAACGTAGTTCCTCCCGCTCTTTCTTCGAACGCAACAACCTCTGCGATGGAAATCTACGTCGACGTCGCCGACTTAATTGACGTTCCCGCTGAGATTCAGAAGAAGGAAAAAGAAATCGAGAAACTCAACGGTTTCATTAAGTCGAAGGAAGCGAAACTTTCTGGAAGCTTTGTCGAAAAGGCTCCCGCCCAGGTTGTTGAGAAAGAGCGCGCTTCGTTGGAGGATTTGCGGACGCAACGCGATTCTAACTTGCGAATGTTGGAACGATTGCAAACAGTCGCAAACGCCAAGAAATAAAACGATACTTTTTACTTGAGATTTAACGTCGTCATTCATTTGACGTCGAGTGTTTTGAGGTATTACGAAAAGATTGATAGAAAAATGAGCGAATCCTGCAATTGCTGTAACGGTAAAACTCGACCGAATTTTTCCAAAGGGGACGGACTTGTTCCCGCCATCGCCCAAGACTATAAAACCGGTCAAGTCTTGATGATGGCGTATATGAACGAGGAAAGTTATGAGGAAACTTTAAAATTAGGGTACGCCGTGTACTATAGTCGGAGCCGTCAAAAGCTGTGGCGTAAGGGCGAGGAGAGCGGAAACGTCCAAAAAGTCCATGAGATCTACATTGATTGCGACTGCGACACTCTCTTGCTAAAGGTTGATCAAGTAGGCGGTTCTGCATGTCATGAGGGCTATCCAAGTTGCTTCTTCCGCAAACTCGAGGGCGACGACTACGTGGTCGTTGGCGAACGTGTTTTTGATCCTAGTAAGGTCTATAAGAAGTAAGTCCCCATAATAAACAGAATTAGATTTTAAGTTTTTAACGATTAACGTTTCACACTATAATGGCTGATCAAATTTTAAAATTAGGAATTCCCGCTGGAAGCCTTCAAGAGGCTACAGTCGATCTTTTTCGTAAGAGCGGCTATAACATTACCGTTGAAAAACGTAGCTATTTTCCTGCGATTGACGACGAACAAATTGAATGTATGTTGATTCGCGCGCAGGAAATGGCTCGTTATGTTGCGAACGGCGTATTGGACGCCGGACTGACGGGACACGACTGGATTGTTGAAACTGGCGCCGACGTTGAAGAGATCGCCGAACTTACCTTTTCTAAGGTAAGTCGTCGTCCTGTCAGATGGGTGCTTTGCGTTCCTGAAAATTCTCCGGTTCAAGAAGTTAAAGACCTTGAAGGAAAAACGATTGCGACCGAAGCTGTTGGATTAACGAAATCGTATCTGGCTAAACATGGCGTTTCCGCAAACGTCGAATTTAGTTGGGGCGCTACGGAAGTCAAACCTCCTAAATTGGCTGACGCGATTGTTGAAGTGACTGAAACGGGCAGTTCTTTGCGCGCCAATAACCTTCGTATTGTCGACGAGATTTTGCAGAGTACGACGCGTTTTATCGTCAATAAAAACGCGTATGCCGATCCTTGGAAGAAGGACAAAATTGACAACATTGTGATGTTGCTCAAAGCGACGTTGGCGGCCGAAGGCAAGGTCTCCTTGATGATGAACGTTCCGAAGGAAAAACTTGACGCGGTGTTGAAAGTGTTGCCGGCGATGCAAAAACCTACTGTGTCTCCCCTTTCTGACGCCGGTTGGGTCGACGTTACGACGGTAGTTGACGAAACGCTTGTTCGACGCCTTGTTCCTCAGTTGAAAAAAGAAGGAGCAGTTGGCATTATCGAATTCCAGATAGCTAAGATAATCGACTGACGTTGTGTAAAGCCTTATTAAGAGGTAAACGAGATATTGACGCTCCCAACGCGACGTCAGAGATGGCGCGTGGGGGCGTTTTTTTATTATTCTGTCGCTTGGTGTTTGTGACGATTATGTCCGGATTTGAGGCGACGTTTTAGGAAACTCTTTTGTCGGCTTTTTAGGGGATGTAAATATGGCGCGACGCTCTTTTCAAGTTTTAAGACTATTATGCAGTTTATTCGCGGCTTTTATTGTCGTCTTTGATTCAGCTTCAACCTTTGAACTAAAAGCGGGCGAAACAAATTTTACGGAATCCTGGACCCAATTTGTTGAAGACGGATCTATGCCGGGCGCCGTCCTGATTGTCGCGACGCCTAAAGAGATCGTTTCAACAGAATGCGTTGGTTGGGCGGACGTCGAATCGAAAACTCCGATGAAAGACGATTCGATGTTTTGGATAGCGTCTAATACAAAGGCCGTAGTTGCTGTCGCCGTAATGATTTGCGTTGAAGAGGGATTGCTTGATCTCGACGAGCCTGTTGAGAATTATCTTCCCGAACTTAAAAATTTGACCGTTGAACGAAAACAAGAAGACGGAACGATTGTTTTGTTTCCTGAAAAATCGAAAGTTACGTTACGTCAGGCTCTAAGTCACACCGCCGGTTTTCGCTTTTTAACACGTTTTCAAGAACGATATGGAATTGACGCGCTTCCTGTTCAGCGATTAATGACAGTAGTCGGCATGACTCCGCTGATTGACGATCCTGGCGCGAGGTATTCTTATTCTAATCTTGGAATAGACGTTGGCCAGGCTGCTGTAGAAGCCGTGTCTGGCATGACCTTTGAAGAATTTCTTCAAAAGCGCGTTTTCGACCCTCTTGAAATGGAAGACACGACCTTTTATCCAAATAAGGAACAACTTGACAGAATGGCCACTCCATATTGTTGGGACGGCGATTCCCAGCTTTTGAAAGCGATGCGTTTTCAACAAATGCCCTCGATGGACGACGGCTCTCCTCGCTTTGCCGAAGGAGGAGGCGGTTTATTCTCTTCTGCAAGGGATTATATTAAGTTTTACCAAATGCTGGGAGGGAAGGGAGTCGGCGCAAATGGAAAACGCATTTTGTCCGAGAAGTCGGTTGAGACGATGTCGACAAAACAGACTGGCGATTCCGTGGAAACTCTATACGGTTTTGGTCTTGTCGTAAACGACTCCTGGTTTGGACATGGCGGAGCGTATGGAACTCAAGGGGTTGCATATCGCGACGGCTCTGTAGTCGCCGTTTATATGGTCGCCGTGGGTGGGCTTCCAAAGCAAGGCGAAGCGGAGAGAGTTTTTCGCTCTTGCGTCGACGCTGCCGCAAAGAAATCAAAAGAGAATAATTGAGACTTTTAATTAGCTTACTTCGCGAGTTTTGCAAGGAATGAGAGTTCTACGATTTGATAGTGTAGGCGGCGCTTCGGGCGATATGATTTTGGGGGCGTTGGTTGGATTAGGCGTCGATCCCAAGCTTTTGGAACGGGAGATTGGAAAGCTTATTCCAGAACACTTCCATTTGCGCGTTGGAGAGAAAACCTCGTTTGGCGCGTCCGGAGTTTATTTGACGGTTGATATTCACGAGCATGATCGTCATGGACATGATCATGACCATGTCCATGACGAAGACGATCAAGATCACGAACATGCTCGTCAGGACGTTCATTCGCATGATCACAGGCATGCTCATACTCATGATCGTCATGATCATGTTGGAAAACACACTCATAGCAAAGAGCGTGAGGGTGAGGACAAGCGTTTGGGACATGTTCACGGTCGTACGTACGCTTCCATACGTTCTTTGCTCGAAGCGAGTTCCTTAAATCCTATTGCAAAGCGAGACGCTCTTGCGGCGTTTAAAGCGTTAGCGACTGCGGAAGCGGAAGCGCACCAAACGGCGATAGACGACGTTCATTTCCATGAAGTAGGGGCGGTTGATTCAATAATAGACGCCGTCGGATGCGCGCTAGGTCTGAGCCTTTTGAACGTGGACGGCGTCTCGTTATCGCCTCTTCCTGTTGGCGAAGGCACGTTTACCTGCGCTCACGGCGTTTATCCGCTTCCCGCTCCGGCTACGGCCATTTTACTTCGCGACTATAAATTGCCTGTTTCGTACGACGTCGAGCAATGTGAAATGCTTACGCCGACAGCTACTTCGCTTTTTGCCGTTTGGAATAAAATGGATATTCCAGCCGGCGCAAGAGCTGTCGCTGCTGTTAATTCGTTTGGAACTCGCGAGATGAAGACGCGTCCTAATCTTTTGCGCGCGACTATATATGAATTTGACGTTGAAAAAAAGCCCGCTGTCGTCGATGATTTATACGACGTCGAGACCGTCTACGAACTTGAAACGAATATTGACGACGCCACCGGCGAACGCTTGGCCACCGTCGCCGCTTGTCTTTTTAGAATTGGCGCGTTAGACGTATGGTTTGAGTCGATCCAGATGAAAAAGGGAAGACCGGCTTATCGCCTTTGCGCTCTTGTAAAAGAAGAGAATCGCGCGTCGGCTGTCGACGCTATTTTTAGGCATTCTGGAGTTTTAGGAGTTCGGGAAGTTTCAAAACGACGGTATTTTCTTTCTCGATATTGGGAGGAAGTAACAACCCGCTGGGGCGTTGTTCGTGTTAAGATTGGAACGACAAGAACGGGCGAAATCCTGAGCGTCTCTCCGGAGTTTGACGACGTCGCTTCTTTATCGTTGGCAAACGACGTAACGTTTGAACAAGTGTACCGCGACGCTTTGTCCCTGTTTAATTCAACGAAATAAGCGTGTGTTTTCGACGCGTTTTGCCATGTCGAAAATAATTTGAGGATTGTATAATCAAAAAGAATACATGCGAGAGTATTCGACAGATAACGCCGAATTTTCGTCTTATCTTGAGTCGATTCCAACGTCATACAATTTACGAGTGTTGTAGATAGGGTGGATTATGGATAAAAATATGGTTTCGGACGGACATGAACCTTTGAGAGTGTTTGGCGCGCGAACTCATAATCTAAAAAACGTAGACGTTGAAATACCCTGGAATAAAACTACCGTTATTACCGGACCTAGCGGTAGCGGGAAGAGTTCGCTCGCCTTTGATACGATATTTGTCGAAGGACAACGTCAGTATATGGAGAGTTTGTCTGCGTATTCTCGACAGTTTCTCCGTCGATTGACCAGACCGACAGTCGATCATGTTTCCGGACTTCAGCCTACGATCGCGCTCGATCAACGAACAGGCGAACCTAATCCAAGAAGCTCTGTTGCGACGATAACGGAGATTTTTGATTTTCTTCGTATTCTGTATTCTCGCGTTGGCGTCGCTCATTGTTATAAATGCGGTCGTCCAATACATCGTCAATCCATAGAACAGATCCTTCAACAGATTCGAAGTTTTCCCGAAGGCTCTCGTTTTATGTTGTTGGCTCCGATCGTTATCGACGAACGAGGTTCTCATCAGGACGTTTTCAAACGCCTGATGAAATCGGGTTTTACGCGCGTCCGAGTCGATGGAACGCTCGTGGAACTTGATCCGTATCTTGAATTGAATCCTCAGAATAAGCACACAATAGAGGTTGTCGTCGATCGTTTGATTCAACGGCCCGGCATTGAAGACCGACTGACAAAGTCCATAAAATTGACGATTCAGCAAAGCGACGGCTTGGTCTGTTGCGTTTATGAAAAAGAACGTCAGAAAACAGAACAGGGCGCTACCCGTAGCGTATGGCGAGACGTTCTCTTTAGCTCCAAATATTCCTGTCCAAAATGCGGAGTCAGCTACGCCGAGTTAGAGCCACGTTCTTTTAGTTTTAATAGCCCTTACGGGTATTGTCCGACTTGTCAGGGGATAGGAAGAATTGACGCGTTTGATCCTTGTCTTCTTGTTACGGATCCCTCTTTAACTCTTGAAAATGGCGCGCTTTCCTTTACAAAGGGGTTGGCCGCGTCCGCTCAGCGTAAATTAACTTCATTTCTGGAACATTTTCAAAGACTTGCCCCAGAATCGTATTCTCAACCCCTTTCGGCATGGGATGACGAGACGAAAAATTTGTTTTTCTTCGGAAAAACGACGCGACCTGATGAAGAAGATAATCTGAGTTATTCTTTTCAAGGCGACGAAGAACGAGATAAAACAACGAAATTAACGTCTGTCGACGAAGAATCATATTCAAACGATGCGAAAGAAACGACCAACGAGCGTGTCGAGAACTTGAAATCGGAAGATATTGATTCGTCAAATATCGACGAATCCGACGCCTTTCTGACTGACGACGAGGGTAAAACCGAGTCTGATTCCAGGAATGTCGCCCAAGATGATAAAAACGCTTTTATAGGTCTTATTGAACTGCTGACGCGCGTTTATGCTGAAACTAAAAGCGAGAAGAAACTTGAATACTTGAATAACTTTAGAGGCCAGATTGTTTGTTACGATTGCAAGGGCGATAGAATTAGAAGAGAAGCTCGTTCAGTAACCGTCGGCGGTAAAACTTTGTCGGAAACAATGCATATGACCGTCGCTGAGGCTATCGAATGGTTTCAACTTCTGGAATTCGACGAGTTAAAACAAGAAGTCGCTAAAAGCCTTATTGATCCAATTGTTAGACGTTTAGAAACGCTGAAACTTTTGCGGCTCGACTATTTAACGCTTGATCGTTCTACTGAATCTCTTAGCGGCGGGGAGCTTCAGCGCGTGAGTCTGACAACCGCTTTGGGGAATTCTCTTTCCGGCGTTTGTTATATCCTAGACGAACCTACCGCCGGCCTTCATCCGCGCGACGTTCGTCGCTTGCAGGAGGTTGTTGAGTCCCTACGAAAAAAGGGAAATACTATTATCTTAGTTGAACATAACGAGAGAGTTGTTAGAAACGCAGACTGGATGATCGACGTTGGGCCAGGCGCGGGCATACAGGGTGGAGAAATCTTAGCAATTGGTTCTCCTGAACAAATAGAAAAAACTGGCGATTCTCCAACGGGTCTTTTTCTTAGCGGCAAAAAGAGCATTAACGTTCCAAAGAATCGACGAAAAGCGTCGAAGACGCGCTCTATCGTTCTCGAAGGGGTTGAAACAAATAATTTAAAAAACGTTACTGTTTCTTTTCCTCTTGGACTTTTCATATGCGTTACGGGCGTAAGCGGTTCGGGAAAGACTTCTCTTGTTAATGAAACGTTAGCTCCCGCGTTGCAGAAACGATTGAGGAATTCGACTCCGGGAAGCGCGTCTGACAGAGTAAGAAAGTATAAAAGTATTAGGGGCGCAAGTCGGATAGACAAAATCGTTGTAGTGGATCAATCTCCTCTTGGTCGTTCTCCACGAAGCAATCCTTCAACTTACTCGGGAATATTTGACGAAATCAGAAAGCTTTGTGCGAGTACGCTTGAATCCAGGCGTCGCGGTTATAAAGCTGGACGTTTTAGTTTTAACATTTCCGGCGGTCGTTGCGAGCAATGTCAGGGGCTTGGCGTTCGACGAATTGAATCTTCTGTTTTACCCGACGTTTACGTTCCGTGCCAAGATTGCGAAGGTCGACGTTTTAACGAAGCGACTCTTGAAATAACATACTGCGGAAAAACGATTTCTGACGTGTTAGATATGTCGTTTGACGAAGCGAAAGAATTTTTTACCAATCAGCCGACTCTGCAGCGATATTTCGATAGTTTTCAACAAGTCGGTTTGGGCTATCTTTCCCTTGGACAATCTGCTACGTCGCTTTCTGGCGGCGAAGCGCAACGAGTCAAATTAGCGACGGAACTTGCGAGCGTGGAAACCGGAAACACAATGTTTATTCTTGACGAACCGACGGTTGGACTTCATCCGCAAGACGTCGTTAAGTTGCTTGACGTTTTAAATCGTTTAGTAGACCAGGGAAACACGGTTGTTGCTATCGAGCATTCCGTCGACGTCATGAAGGTTGCCGATTGGATTATTGATCTGGGGCCGGATGGCGGCGTTGGCGGCGGCGAAGTACTTGCAACCGGCGCTCCCGAGGACGTGGCTCGATTAGAAAACAACGATACTGCTCGATATCTTCGAGAAGCGTTGGAACGTTAGAAGTTCCTCTTATTGGGACTCTTATATTGAATTATATGCGAGGATCTCAGGTGTTTTCGTTTCAACGACGTCGTTTTTTAAAAAATATTGCGTTAGGAACCGCCGTTATTCCATTCGGTTGTTCGTTTAGTCCGAACGAACTCTTGGCATGTTCTTTTGTCGACGAGAATGACAAAGAAGCAAAAACTGTCGAAACCTCCCAGACTTTTCCAGACAGTTTTCGATTAACCCTTATTTCAAAGTACGCTCGTAAAACCGACTCGTATACGCAAGGTCTTTTATTTGAATTTGACCAAAAGTTAAACAAGGGGGTTCTTTACGAGAGCGGGGGTAAATACGGAGCTTCTTTGCTTCGTAAAACGGACGCGGAAACCGGAAAAGTTATAAAACAAATTAAGATTCCTAGACAGTATTTCGCAGAAGGTTTGGCGTCTGTTGCCGACAGACTTTATCTTTTGACATGGCGAGAACGAACATGCTTTGTATATGACAAAGAATCTTTTGAGCAAATTGACGAGTTCCGTTATTCTGGCGAAGGGTGGGGATTGGCATATGACGGAAAGAATCTTGTCATGAGCGACGGTTCTGCTAAGATTCGTTTCCTTGATCCTAAGACTTTTCGGCAAATAAGGTCAGTTGACGTTCACTATGTTACGTCAAGTGGGAAACGCCGTTCAGTTTACAATTTAAACGAACTTGAAATTGTCGACGGCGAGATTTGGGCTAACGTATATCAACAGGAATATGTCGTTCGAATTAATCCCGACAACGGGCTTGTGTTAGGAAGCGCTTTGAATTTTTCCGCATTAACGCCTGACAGTTTGAAAGCAAGTTCAGAGTATGTTCTGAACGGTCTTGCGTTTGATAGAACGGCTAGACGTTTATTTGTAACGGGAAAATGCTGGCCGATCATGTATATTTTTTCGGTCGAACCTAAAAAAGAACGATCGACGAGTGAACGCGAAACGTCTTTTACCGAAACAGAGCAAAGATAGAACAACATAATGACAGCGATCCTTCTTGGTATATTTGTTTTTCTTCTTGCGGCGATTGGAGCTGCCGTCGGCAGCTTTTTGAATGTGGTAATTTGGCGTGTTCCTGAGAAAATGAGTTTAATTTCGCCGCCTTCGCATTGTCCTAAGTGCGACTCGCCCGTACGATGGTTTGATAATATTCCCATTGTGAGTTGGTTTATTTTGGGGGGAAAATGTCGAGATTGTAAGGAACCCATTAGTTTTCGTTATCCTCTTGTTGAAGCTCTGAGTTGTTTTGTCGCCTTGGTTGTTTCATGGGCGTTGTTGTTCGGTAGTTGGACAGGATGGAATTCACAAGCTTTCTATTGGAGTGACTACGCAGTTTGGACGAGTTCTTTCGCTGAATCGATAGCTGACGACGTCCGTGAAGGCGGCGAGAGTGTCGACGAACAAAATACTCAATTAGGTTCGCTGACCTTCTCGCCGTCGCAAGAAGGCTTTCTTGTTCTTTTACGTTCAACTTCTATTATGGCGATGATTTGGCTTTTGGTTGTCGACGTCGCTTTGACATTGGGATTTGTAGAATTGGATCGCGGATCCTGTCCGAAACCGTTGCTTTTTGCTTCCTTTGTCGTTTTGGCAATAGCGTTACTTGTCGTCTTTTGGGTTAATGATTCCGATATATGCGTTGATCGGAGTGGAGTTTTTATCGTCGACGCGCTTTTGGGCGCGTTAGGTTCCGTGGTTTGTTTTCCCCTTCTGACTAATAATAATCGAGTTGAATTTGCAATTTTAGGCGCAGTTTGGGGCGTTTGTTCCGGGTGTTTTCTCGCGTTTCCCGGTTCTTTGGTTTTTTGTTTAGCGTCTGTCCTTTTGAAGCG
>JAFZNK010000207.1 GCA_017550965.1 Thermoguttaceae bacterium | reverse complement strand
TTTCTTTTTGCGTTTCCCTGTAATGCGATGCAGAACCTGAACTCGACCAATAACGGTTTTTTTCTTCTGACTCCCAGCTTCGTCTATGACAATTTCTCCCTATCGCACACGCACAATTCAGCGATAAAATTACCGACCAACGTCTTCGACGCCGGACTGACGACCTCGTTTATGACGGCGTACAACGATCTTGAAGCGAAGGTGGATTTTTCGATTGGCGTCGCGTCTTCTTTCAAGAAGATTCACGGGAAAGCGATCTACTATCGCGGTCGCGCCGAGATTTCGCTCGCGGTCGACAATGATAAGCGGATTCGCGCGCTCGGCGGCGTCGAATACCTCGATCGCATTCGCTACAAGCTCGTGCCGATTTTCGGGGTGAAGTGGAACCCGAACGAACAGAACGTATTCCGCCTCGTCTTTCCGAATCCCGAATGGTATCACTTCCTTACAAAGGTGAACGAGACGGATTGGTGGTTCTTCCTGAAGGGCGACATAGGGGGCGGACGCTGGTACATGAGCGATTTGGACGCGCCGGTTAGAGGTAAGACGTCGTATAACGTCGACTACAACGACTATCGTTTCGGGGGCGGGGTCGCGTTCGATTGCTCGACGCGCTTGAAGGGCTCCTTTGAAGTGGGCGGCGCGTTTAAACGCGAGTTGCGTACGAAATTTGGCAAGGAGTACGCGCCGAGAAATTCCGTCTACTTGAAAGTCGGGCTGTTCTATTAACGGATTGGGACCCGTCCTATAGATAAGAGAAGCGCCGCCGGTCGCGAACGACGATCGGCGGCGCGTTTACGTAGTTTTGGGCAAAAAACGCTCGAATTACTTATCGGCGAGGTAGCGATCCCACGCGGCTTGCGCAAGTTTGGCGCCCGCTTGGCGACATTCTTCGAGGACTTCTGGCGTCGGACGCTGCTTGGAGCGAATTGGCGCGTCGGTAATAGCGGGGTACTTGAGGATTTCAAGTCGCTTTTGAATCGCTTCTGGTCCGCCGACTCCCCAGCCGTAAGAACCGAAAGCGAGCGCGGTCTTTTCGCGGAATTTGAGTCCTTGGAAGTAGTCGAGCACGGCGCCGAGTTGCGGCATGAGGTGCGCGTTGAGAGTCGCGCTGCCGAACGCGACGGCGGCGGCGTCGAGCGCTTCGGCGGCGACGCGCGTGAGCGTCGTCTTGCGCGCGTGCATGAGTTGAACGTCGAGCTTGCGTTCGCCCGGATTTTCCGCCGCGAGCTCTTGGCCGTATTCGACGGCGCCCGCATAGATTTCTTCCGCCATCATTTCCGTGCTCTGCCACATCGTGTCGTAGACAATGAGAACTTTGGGCGCGTACTTTCCAGACGCCCAGTCCGGATAGACCTTAACGATATCGGCGATATGGGAGCGCCAAATGAGCCCGTGCGCGGGCGCGATCATTTCAATTTGGAGCGTCGCGGCGGTTTCGAGCGCCTTGAGGGTCTGCTTGCCGTAAGGCGCGACGATATTGGCGTAGTAGCTTTTGGCTTCTTCGAGAATCTTGGGGAGTTCGTATTCGTCGTCGAAGCGTTCGGACGTCGCGATATGCTGACCGAAGGCGTCGTTTGAGAAGAGAATCTTCTCCTCCGGCATGTAGGCGATCGAGGACTCGGGCCAGTGCACCATAGGGATATTGACGAAAGTCAGGGAGCGCTTGCCGAGCGAGAGGGATTCTCCCGGCTGGAAGATTTGGAATTTCCAGTCGGAGACGTCGAAGAACCCCGCGAGCATATCGCGGC
>JAFZNK010000206.1 GCA_017550965.1 Thermoguttaceae bacterium | reverse complement strand
GGCTCGAAAAAAGAAGGACAGCTTAGCGTCGCTTCGTTGGACAATCTCTATTACATCGCGCAGCACGTCGACGATTTTTCCAGCCAGGGCGGCGGCAAAGCGCGCGTCTACCTGATCCGATCCGGACGTCCTTACTTCCTTGAAATCGACCTGAATCTGTAACGAAAGGACAATCCAAGACAATGGAAACCGCGCCGCGACAATTCTCCTTCTCCGACGTTCACGTTCATCTTGCCGATCCGCGCTTTGGGAAGAACTGGCAGGAAACGCGGGAGTACGTCGAACGCGCCGAAAGCGTCGGCGTCGTGAGAATGATCTGCGCGAGCGCGTCCCCCGCCGACTGGAACGCGACGGCGGAACTTGCGAAACGATTTGATTCCGTCTACGCCAGTTTCGGCGTTCATCCGTGGAGCGCGAGAAAAATCAGCGGGGACTGGGTCCCGATTCTTAAAAATCTTCTGACCAACTTCGTAGCCAAAAACGGTTCTAAGGCGTTTCTTGGCGAAGTCGGGCTCGATTTCGCCGTCAAAGAATGCGACCGGGTTGAACAGGAAATGCAGGAAGAAGCGTTTCGCGCTCAACTCGCGATCGCCGACGAACTTAAAAGACCCGTCGCGATTCACGCGGTTCGCGCCAACGAACGCGTCCTGGCGATTATGAAAGAACACCCCGACGTTCCGGCGTGGCTCATGCACGGCTGGACGGCGACCGAGTCCGAGATCGAAAAAGCTCTGGAACTCGGCGCGTTCTTCTCGTTTTCCAATCGCTCGACGGCGCCTAACGCCGTCAAGGCGAGAGCGACCGTCGCCGCCGTTCCGCGCGACAAGATCCTGCTCGAGTCGGACGGGCCCAGACCGCTGCCCCCTAACGGCTACGACGGAGCGCCGGGCGCGGCGCCCAAAATCTATTTCCAGCGCCGCGACGAAAACGGCCCGATTCTCGAAGATTCCAGCGCGTTGCTCGACGCGGCGAAGGAAATTTGCGCGATTCGCAAAATCAGCGAAAAAGACTTCTTCGCGCAGCTGGAAATTAACGAGCGACGGTTCTTCCGTTTTGTTTGCGAACAGGAAAAATAGACCCGATTTCTGGAAAATCTTGAGCGCGTCTTGACTTTGCTTTCTCGCGTCGCTATAATCCTCTTGTTCAGCGTGAAACTGTAGTTCCGCGCTTTTTTCGTCGTTTGTCCATTGTTTATCCGTCAATATAAACGCTCCGCGAAAAGTAAAAGAGCGTTTAGTAGCTATCGATATCAAAGAGGAGTAATTCATGCAAGGCGAATTTCGTTTCTCGTTCGGCCCCTGGAACATCCACGAAGGCGCCGACCCGTTCGGTCCCGAAGTGCGTAAGAGCGTGCCGTTCAACGAAAAGTTGGAAACGTACAAGAAGCTCGGTTTCGACGGCGTTCAATTCCACGACGACGACGCCGTTCCGAATTTGAACAACATGTCGCAATCGGAAATCATTAAAGAAGCGTCCGATTTGAAAAAGGTTCTCGACGATCACGGGCTCGTCGCCGAATTCGTCGCTCCTCGTCTGTGGATGGATCCGCGCACCGTCGACGGCGGCTTCACCTCCAATTGCCCCGAATGCCGCAAATACGCGCTCGAACGTCTTAAGAAAACCGCCGATATCGCCGACGCGCTGGGCGCCAAAAACATCGTCTTCTGGCTCGCGCGCGAAGGCACCTATATCCGCGAATCCAAAGACCCCGTCGTCGCCACCGAACGAATCGGCGAAGCGCTTCAAATGTTGCTCGATTACAACAAGAACATTCGCGTCATGATCGAATCCAAGCCGAACGAACCGGTCGATCACGCGTTCATCCCGACGATCGGCCACGCCATCGCCATGGGCCTCATGACCAACGCGCCCGAACGCGTCGGCTGCCTCATCGAAACGGCGCACGCGATTCTCGCCAACCTCTGCCCGTCGGAAGAAATGGGCTTCGCGCTCGCTCACAAGAAACTCTGGAGCGTCCACCTCAACGATCAGAACGGCCTCAAATTCGACCAGGACCAAACGTTCGGCATGGTCGATCCTCGCCGCGCGCTCAACCAGGTTCGCGTTCTCGACAAGCACGGCTACGGCACGAACGGCGAATGGGTCGGGCTCGACGTTAAAGTTCTGCGCACGCAAAAAGACGACGTCGCGCTCAAGCACCTCGAATACAGCCGCAAGATCTTCCTGCGTCTGCTCGAAATCAGCCGATCCTTCGACGACGCCAAAATCGAAGAACTCATCGGAACGCGCGACTACGAAGAGCTCAACTGGTACATTCTCGACTCCATGTTGAAGTAATCGTCGCGTCGACTCCGCAACGGCCGGGCGTACGCGACGTCCGGCAAAGCCAAAAGCGCGTCTCCATTCGAGGCGCGCTCTTTTTATATTCCGCCCCCTTGCGAATTTCCCGAAAACGACTTGTCATATCAATGCGCTTTAAAATTCTGACGTTAGGTTGCAAAGTCAATCAGTACGAAACGCAGTGGCTTCGCGCCGCGTTTCTCGCCAACGGGTGGGAAGAAGCGGACGACGAGACCGATTCCGTCGATCTGGCGATTGTCAACACGTGTTCGGTAACCGCCGAAAGCGACGCGAAAAGCAGAAAGACGATCGCCCATTGCGCGAAAATCTATCCTTCCGCAGAACTTGTCGTCGTCGGATGTTACGCCGCGTCCGCGACGAAAAAAGTCGAGAGTCTGCCCCGCGTTTCCGCAGTCGTTCCCGACAAGCGCTCCCTCGCGGACTTTTTGCGCAAGCTCGGCTTGACGAACATACCTTCCGGAGTGACGGGGCTGGCCGACCGTCAACGCGCCTACGTCAAAGTCCAGGACGGGTGCCGCGTCGGATGCGCCTACTGCGTCATTCCGACGACGCGGCCCTACTTGCAGAGCCGACCGATCGACGACGTCGTTGAGGAAGCGCGAACGCTCGCGGCGAACGCGTATCGCGAAATTGTTCTGACCGGCATACACTTAGGACATTACGGGCTGGATTTCTGTCCTCCGACGCCCGAGGAACAGGCGCGCCTGAACGCGGGGGAGGAAGCGCCCGACTCCGGCTGGAACGCCAAACGCCTGACGCTCGACGACTACCTGGCGCGACAGGCGCTCACGCCCCCGGAACAACGCGTCGGACTCGCCGACCTGCTTCGCGCGTTGACCGACTTGAATCTTCCGAAAATGAGGTTCCGACTGGGAAGTCTCGAAGCGGTCGAAGTTTCGGACGCCATGCTCGACGTTTTTGAAGAACGCCCCGACGCGCTTTGTCCGCATTTCCACTTGTCGATGCAAAGCGGAGACGACTCCGTCCTGGCAAGGATGAAGCGCCGCTGGCTAAGTCGACCTTATATTGAGAAATGCCGGGAGATCCGCGCGAGAATCAAAGACGCCGCGCTCACCACCGACGTCATCGTCGGATTCCCCGGCGAGACGGACGCAAATTTCGAGCGCACGTGCGACGTCGTCCGCGAACTTCGTTTCTCAAAAGTTCACGTCTTTAGGTTCAGCGCCAGGCCCGGCACAGTCGCCGCGACCCTGCCCGACCCCGTTCCGGAACAAGTTAAAAAGGAACGCGCGCAAACGCTTATTAAAATCGCGCGGGAGGAGCGCGAGGCGTTTGCGAAACAATTTGTCGGACGAACGGCGCGCGTCGTCGTCGAAGACGTCTATAGAAAAGACGACGGAGAATTAGTCGCCAAAGGAACGACCGATCGATACTACGAAGCGGAGATTCCGCTTCACGACTGCGCCTGGGGAATCGACGTCGCGCCCGGCGACGTTCTGACCGTCCGTCTGTGCTCGCTAAACGGCGACGTGTTCAGAGCGTGCGATTAGGTCCGAAGACGGACTGGCGGCACGCGCTTCCGCGCGGTCCGACGGCGGACTCCCAGTTCGCGCTTCCGCGCGGTCCGACGGCGGACTCCCGGTTCGCGCTTCCGCGCGGAGAAAGATAACCGCTCCCGTTGGTCGCTACGCGACGCCAACCGAAACGCGTCCCGCCGCAGGCGGAGAGTCGGCGACTGGAGTCGCCGCCGACTCGTAAGAGTCGGCGAAACCGTTAATTAACGACGCCGCAACGCGTATAAACGTCGCCAAAAAAACATGGAAACGGAAATGAAATGACGCCGATCCTGCATTATTTGGAAATTATCGGAACCGTCGCGTTCGCAATATCGGGAGCAGTCGTCGGCGTCGAAAAGAAAATGGATATTTTCGGCGTGTGTATTTTGGGCGTGACGACGGCGGTCGGCGGGGGAATTCTGCGCGATCTGATTCTCAACATCTCGCCGCCCGCGGCGTTTCGCAATCCATCTTTTGCCCTGACTTCCGTTTTGGTCAGTATTTTGACGTTCATTCCGTCTTTTCGCAACGCTTTGGAATATAATCGCAAGACCTACGACAATTTGATGCTCGTCATGGATTCCATCGGACTTGGACTCTTTACCGTCGTCGGGGTTCAGACGGCCCTTGTTTCGGAAGTCGAATCCAACGCGTTTCTGGCGACGTTTGTAGGCGCGCTTACGGGCGTGGGAGGAGGCTTGATGCGCGACGTGTTTGCCGGCGACTCCCCCTATATTTTCGCAAAGGATTTCTACGCGTGCGCGTCGATTATCGGCGCGACGGCGTGCGTGTTGTTATGGCCGGTCGCGGGCGAAAGCGCGGCGATGTTGTTGGGAGCGAGCGCGACCATTATTCTTCGATTACTGGCGGCAAAGTATCGTTGGAGCCTGCCAAAAGCGCAGTAAAAAGTCGCGACGAACCGCCGAACCATAAACGTCCGCCAGCGCGCAGGAGCCGCAAGCGACGGGACGATCCGAAGCCGGGCCGGCGATTCGCGCCGGTTCTGTTTGCAACGCTCCGCTTTAATGCTTCGACAGTTGTTTTTGGCAACGTTTACACGCGTTGTATTGTCGTTAATTGTCGTTTTCCCCGGCTCTTACGAGCCGGCGGCGACTCCAGTCGCCGACTCTCCGCCTGCGGCGGGACGCGTTGCGGTAGGCGACGCGTAGCGACCTACGGGAGCGGAGATTCGCGTTTCGTTCCGGTTCCATTTACAACGCTACGCGTTAACAATTCAACGTTTGTACGCTAACGTTTTTTATTGAATCTTCGCGGCGGCATATCGCGTCCCTCAGCCGCCGTCGTCTCGCGTCGACGGCTCTCGGCGCTTCGCGCCGGTTCTGTTTGCAACGCTCCGCTTTAATGCTTCGACGGTTGTTTTTGGCGACG
>JAFZNK010000023.1 GCA_017550965.1 Thermoguttaceae bacterium | reverse complement strand
TCGCCGCTTGCGGCGGGTCGCTTGGAATCTTCCCAAACGAGTGTATACTTACGCAAAACCTCGTTCAATCAATTTCAACAATCCGCTCATGACGCAATTCGACAATAACGCCGCCGACGCTCCTGCGCTCAAAAAGAGACTGCGCGCGGAAATCAAGGCTCGGCTAAACGCTTTATCGTACGACCGCGACCAGATCGCCGACGCGCTTTACGCTAATTTAACGCGCGTCGAACAGTTCCGATCCGCCCGAGTCGTCGGATGTTACGTCGATTTCCAATCGGAGGCGCCGACGCGACCGATTCTCCTTCGGTTCTTCGACCCGAACGCCGGACTAGCGATTCAAACGGCGGCGGTTCCGTACTGCGTCGGCGCGGCGATGCGTTTTCACAAACTCGCGCCGCCGACGTTCGATTCAAAGACGCGCGAAATAATCTTTTCCGATCTCGAACCGTTTCCGCCGTTTGGAATTCCAGAGCCTTCCGAACAATACCGCGGCGCCCCAGAACGCGACGTCGCGCCGGAAACAATCGACGCGTTAATCGTCCCCGGCCTCGGATTTGACGCGCGCGGGCGGCGACTCGGAAGGGGCGCGGGATACTACGACCGTTTCATTCCCCTGCTCCGCCAAGACGCGATTTTAATCGGCTTGTGCTACGACGAACAGCTAATCGACGAAGTTCCGACCGACGAAAACGACGTCCCCGTCGACTTCGTCGTAACGCCGACGAAAACGATTGTCGTCAAAGAATAAAAGGCCTCTCTTACCGTCGATTGTTCGTCTATCGCAGGCGCTCCTTGCAGCCGACGCGTCGAATCTTGAAAAAAAAGCGTAAAAAACGCGACGCTCGACTGTTATTTTTATTTCAATAGGCTACAATGATTGAACCCGATCGTCCGGTCGGGTCGTTACGTGTGTTGCGCGCGATTGGCGCCGACGTATTTTAGAGTTACAAAAGAAGTCGCGGCGACGCCGCGATTATGGAAAGTCGTTACATGTCTAAATATAGCCTCCCCTGCGTTCTTGGTCTGGCCGCCACGTTGGCTTTCGGTTCGTTCGCCGCGTTCGCCCAGGACGAACCCAAACAGCCCGCGACGCTTTCTTCGCCGCTCCTTATGGACGAAGAACTCGCCCCTCAAAAAATGAAGATCGACCCCGCGATCTTAACGCCCCCGGCCGACGCAACCGCAGACGAACTCTTTGAATTTGTCGACACGCTTCAGGACAAACTTCCTCAACCGACCTCTCAAGAAGAGCTCTATCAGGTCGTCGACGCGTTTTCCAAGACGACGATGACCGTCGCCGACAAATTGCTCGCGATGGACGATTTAACGCAGGAACAACGCGAACGCGCCGTTCAATTGAAGGTCGTCAGCCTGACCACGCGCGCGAACGTCGATCCCGACGCCGCGAAAGAACTTGACGCGTTTGTCGACGACAATCTTGCGAAAGCGAAAACCGACGAAGAACTTCTCAAAGCGTACCAACTTAAATTGCAGGTAACCGCCGCGTCCGAAGAGAATCCGTTGGAAAAAATCAAAGCGATCGCCGACGAAGCGTTCCAACGCGAACAGGAAGAACTGCAAATCTTCGCGATCGAAGTTAAAGCGAACGTGTTCATCAGCTCCGTTCAACGAACCGGCGATTTCGACGCGTCGATGCTGGCGTTTGTCGACGAAGTGATCGCCGACGAAAGCCGCTCCGCGAAAGTCAAAGAAAAGGCCTATGAAATGAAGCTCGTCGCGACGATCGTCGCCGACGAAATTGAAAAGAGCAAAGAAGACGCGTCCGATTACGACGGAAGCTATGCGAAACAGGCGGAAGAACTCTTCGATCAGCTTCTTTCCGGCGACTTCTCTATCGATCTCAAGAAGACCGTCTATCAACTGCGCATTCAGACGCTCATGAACTCGGACGAACCGAACGACGAGAAACTCGAAGCGATCGCTGAAGAACTCGCCAAACAAGAAGACGAAGAACTTTACGCGCTTGGCGTTTCCGTCAAAGGCGAATTGCTTTTGAAAGCCGCGCAGGAAGACAAAGCGGCGATCGACGCGTTGGTGAAGTACGCCGACAAGATTGCGGAAGAAGCGAAGAAATCCAGTTTGCTCAAAACGCCGTCCGTCGGGCTTAAAGTCCAGGCGCTGCGTCTTCAGGAAGACGACAAAGGTTTGATCGACTATATCGACGAACAACTTGCCGCCGAACCGGACGAAGATCTCGAACACAACCTTATCGAACTCAAATTCCGCGTCGCGATCTCGATGATTAGCAAAGACGCCGCCGCGTTCGATACGTTCAAAGATTTCTGCGAACAGTATCAGGCAAACGAGCATTTCGCGGCCGCCGTCGCTAACGTTTACAGCGCGCGCTTCACAAGCGGCCTGTCTCAAATCGAAAAGGACGGCGCCGATCTTGAAAAATTCAACGCGGTCGTCGATCAATTCAAAGCCGACCTTGTCGTATGCCCGCGCGCGATTACCGCGTTGCTCATGGCGCGTCAAAGCATTGACGCTATCGGCAAAGCGAACGGCAACGACAACTTGTTCGACGAAACGTTCTCCTCGATTATCGACTACTGCAAAGTCGCCGACAGCGAAGAGCTCAACGCGCTCGCGCAAAATCTTGAAAACTACCTGACGCAGATGCGCGAAGCTCAAAAAGCCGCCGAACAGGAAGCGGCGAACGCTCAAGAAGAAGGCGACGCGGAAGCGAAAGACGACGCCGAATAAGAAGTTTTTCCAACGGGTTTCACGTGAAACCCGCAACGCTTTTCATTAAAAAAACGTCCCCGGACCAACTTCGATCCGGGGACGTTTCTCTTTCTGGAACCGACGAGCGCTACGCGGCTCTTCTTTCTTTTTCCGGCGCGCGTTCGACTCTTTTGTCGTCGTCTTCGCAAACCTTTTTCTCCGCGCGGAGTATAAACGTATCCCTGTCGGCTTCTACGCCCAAGCGTATTCGAGACCCTTTGATCTCTACGACGGTGATCTTCACATTGTCGCCTACATAAACGCTCTCGCCGTTTCTTCTGGAAACAACAAGCATCTTCCAACTCCTTTCCTTGATTCGCGTCCAATCCTTCGACGCGAGGCGCTATGAAAAATCAACGCAACGTCATGCGTTTGAATTATCGACGTTTTGAACAAACCGATCGACATAGTCGACGGGCGTCGTCAACGAGCCTTCCAACAACGTCTGCCGATATCGCTCTCCCGTAGGGCCGTAGAAAAGAATTCTATTGGCTCTTCGTTCCCAAATGGCGGTGAAATCGACGGTTCTCGGTCCGTGAACGCAAAACAAAACGCCGCATAATTCTCCACTCGAACGACGAATAGCGCGCTTTGATCTTGGGAACGCGTCGGTCAACAATTCGTTGTCGACGCAGAGAGTTTCGTAAACGTAATCCTGCAAATCCTCGACGGTGCGTATAGAGGAAATTTTTTCGTTGAGCATGATGACGCCGCTTTGCGAGCAGGCCGAACGTCGCAAGCTTGACGGCGCAAGCGCCGCGCAATCGACGATCCGCCCTTTCAAACGTTCTGTTAAACTGGGGAGGATTTAATGACGAAATCGTGTCGTCGTTGATGAAGGTATCGACCTTGCCCGGTCCTTTCTTCTTTGAAAACGCGCCTAAAATCTCAACCTTAAAACATTCCAATTACGTAATTATCATATACGTTATAAACTGTATTTTTTAAAATTTCTAAGGTCGTTTTGATAAAAAACGCCGACGTTTGCGGCCCGTCTCAACGGTAAGCAAACGTCGGCGTCTTGTCGTATAACGACGTTTTCCATCGGATTCTATTCGTCGACCCCCAGGCGGCGCGTCAGTATCTCGACGCCGTCCGCGACGACCAACACGTCGTCTTCGATTCGAATTCCGCCCCAGCCCGGCAAATAGATTCCTGGTTCGACGGTCAAACCCATATTGGGCGCAAGGGGCGCTTTATGACTTGGAGACAAGCCCCCGTGATCGTGAACGACTCTTCCGATTCCATGTCCAAGACCGTGGCCAAAGTAATCGCCGTACCCCGCCGCGGCGATTACGTCGCGAGCGATCTTGTCAATTTCGTTGCAGGAAACGCCGGGCTTCATCGCGTCAATCGCAGCGTCGTGCGCGTCGAGGACGATTTTGAAAACCTCGTCGAATTTCGCGCGATAGGCTTTGCTTTCGTTTGAAGGATCGAACCCCTTCTCCGTCAAATAGGAACGCGTCATATCGCCGACGTAACCGTCTTTTTTCGCACCCCAGTCGATTAGAACCGCCGACGCGTCGGCAACTTTGCCCCGACGCGTCGGTATGGCGTGAGGAAGAGCCGCGCGCGCGTCAAAAGCGACGATCGACGGAAACGCGACGTCGTCCCCGCCTAATTTTCTCATGCGATATTCCAGTTCGTCGCGAATATCGACTTCGGTCGCGTCGGAACCGATAGCCTTTTTGACGTCAAGATACGCGTCTATCGTAACGTCGATCGCGTTGCGAATCGCCTGAATCTCTCCTTCGTCTTTAATCTCGCGCAACTTCTCGACGTCGCCCTCGCAAGGAACAAATTCGACGTCTGGAAAAGTATGTCGCAACGAGCGGAAAAGTGCGACGGTCGTCGACGACGCTTCGATTCCGACGCGTTTTGGAAACGCGCTCGAATAACGAACGTCGGAAACCGCCTGTTCCAGCAAGCCGATGGTCGTCTGTCCGCTGCAGCGTATCAACGCGCCGACGTCGGGCGACTCCTCTTTGATTTGTTCTTCAAATCGCGTGTCGCTCAGAAGGCACGCGCCGGCGTCGCCAATCCAGAGATAAGAGTCGTCCCCGTTGAATCCGGTGAGGTAAGAAACGTTGCAAGGGTCGACGATTAAATATCCGTCTAAACGGTCGCGTTCGAGCGTCGTATAAAACTTGTCGCGCCGCGATTTTTCGCGTTGGCTCATGGCAATATCCTTTCCGTCTCCTTATGAAAAAACGGAAACCAACGCCGTTGCAACGTCGATTTCCGTTTTACGTTTCGCCGGTTAAGCGAAAACGAGATCATTTCTTCGTGAGCATTTCGACGACGCGATCGGCGATCGCCTTAACGAGCGCTTCGGTCTGCGGGTCTTTTCCAACTTCAACGTTGTTGGCGAGAATGGAATTGGAGGCGCAGCCGCACGGCTTTTCGTCTTTGTCGCCGCGACGGAATCGAGGCGGGTCGAACGCGCGATGCCCGACGCCCGTTTCTTTCCAGCTGTCGCGGAACATGTCGTTCGCGCAAAGCTCGCAGTTCTCCGCCTGCAGACGAGGATCGTTGATGCCCCATTTCGTTTTGAGCTGAAGAAGAGCTTCCGCTTCGTCTTTGTTGAAGTAGCTCGTCTTGCCCAAATCGTGGGAGATCAAAAGAATGCGGCAATACGCGTCGAGCAGTTCCGTAAGCCAATAGGCTTTTTCAACCGTCGGACCAAGACTGACCGTTCCGTGATTCGCAAGAACGATGACGTCGGATTTGTGAATGAACGGAAGAACTGTGTCGGCAAATTCCTGACCGCCGGGGATCGCGTACTTGGCGATAGGAACGTCGCCCATGTAGATGTCGACTTCCGGCAAGACGCATTGCGGAATCGCTTCGCGCGCGACGCCGAACGCCGTCGCATAAGGCGGATGGCAGTGGAGAACCGAACGAACTTCCGGGCGTTCCTTCATGATCGTCAAGTGCAGGAAAATCTCGCTCGTGCGTTTGCGAGTTCCGGCAATTTGATTTCCGTCCATGTCGACAATGCAGAGGTCTTCGGGTTTCATGAAGCCTTTGCAAATTTGCGTCGGGGTGCAAACGACGCGATTATCGTCGAGTCGATAGCTGATGTTTCCGTCGTTCGCGGCGGCAAATCCCCGATTGTACAATCTGCGACCAATATCGCAAATCTCGTCTTTAACCTGATGCAAATTGAGCATGCGCTGTTCCTCTTGCTATTTATTAGCTATAAACAAACGACGGAAAACGCCGCCTGTTCCCAAGTATGATCAATGCGACGATAACCAGCGCGACGTCGCGCGCTTCTTTATCTTAACGACTCGTCGAAAACGAACCTTAAACGCCGTTTTCAAACGAGCGAACTTTCTTCTTATGCGGAGAGCGCCAAACTTTCGCGTCAATCTAATTGCGCAAAAACGAGACGCTACTTCGATTTGTTTTTCAGTTCGACCAACGATTCGACCGTCGCCGAATCGATAACAAGCGAGTCGATGATCGCGCCGCCAAAAGCGTCGACGGGCCGATGCTGCTGACCGAACGCCGCCGCGGCTTCCGCGCCTTCGCTGAACGCGACCCATTCGTCAATCGCGGCGGAACAATCGTCGTAAACGACGATTTCATTGCCCCACTTGCGCGGAAAGTTAGGATTGAGCAAACGATTCGTCGCGGCGTCGACGCGCTCCTGGTCGTCTTGCCCGCGTTCTTGTTCGCCCAGCTCTCGCGCCGCGTCGGTGGGAATAGGCTCCGCGATATCGTTAAACGTCAGCGGCAAAACGATTTTGAATTGCGCTCCGACTAACGATTCGTGCACGCGGCTAAGCACCACTTTGCCAATCACCTGACCTATACGCATCGGGGTTCCCCTACTCTTCGCGTCTTGCAAGCGTCGCTATCGACGCAAAAAGTAATCGACGATTTGTCGGAACGGATAAGGCCCGACGTCGCGCGGATCAACGATCGCGACGTTCGCGTTGGTCGCCGCAAGATCGCGCTTCGCCTGTTCAAACGAAAAAGCGACGACGGCCCGAACGCCCGAAAGACGGTTGGCCCAAACGGATCCGATCGCCGCGTCGTGCGTCGCCAAAACGACTTTGAGCGACTTGTCTTTTTCGAGTTCTTCCGCGATACGCTTCGTCGTCTCTTTTAAACAATCGAGCCTGATTTCCTGAGTCTCCGCGTTTCTAACGAGATACTCTCGCACAGTAGCGGGAAAATTCTCCTTCTCAGGAAGATGCGTCGCCGCCAAAACGCGCGGCGACGGAGTCGTTTTTGAAACGCTCGCCGTTTTTTGTATCGCCGACGGCGACGCGGTTTCACGTGAAACGTTCGACGCGGACGTCGAAACGGCGACGGGGCTCCGACCGACGACCAACTCGACGCCAAGCTTTTTCAACTCGTCTTTTGCGGAGGGCGTTATCACGGCGTTCGGCGAAAACGACCAACGCTTCGCGTCGACGCTTGCGGCCAGGCGACGAACGACGTCGACGACGATCACTCGTTCGGCGACGGCGAAGACGGACTCGCTTTCCAACGACGGCTTGTCTTCCCGACGCCCCGAATCGCTCGCATGAAGCGCTTTGAAATCGTGGCTCAACGCCGCGCTTGCCTTTTGGGCGGTCGTCGCGGAAGAGCTCTCCCGCAAGTCGGCCATAATCTTGCCGACAAGCTCGTCGATATCCACGTTCCAGTTGTTCATGACTATTCCAGGTCGCCCGTTTTCTTCGCCGAATCGACGACGCCGACGACGCCCCATCTTGCGGGCGTGAGCCTTGTTCCGATAATTTCACGGCCCGTATACGAACCGTCGCTGGTAATAATAACCAGGTCCCCGAGGCCGGCGCCGAGTTTGTCGTATACGATCATTGGATCCCCTTGAGGCGAACCGTCCGTATTCGACACGGGCACGGCGACAAGCATCTTTTGTCCCGACAGGGAATCATGCTTAACGATCGACGTCGCGTAACCGATTATTCGCGCCTGATTCATGGACTTCTACGATCTAACGACAAACAACATCGATTATTCGTCGTCAAGTTTTAATTGGTCGGCAAATTTAGGTTCTTTGGGAACGGCTTCCGGCGCGGCAGGGCGCGAAGCGCCGTTCGACTCTTTTGACGTACGCTCCCCTGCTCCGCGTTTGCCGCCGTGACTTCGTTCGTGTCGACGACGATGGGAATGGCCGGAACCGCTTGATCGGGACAAACCGCCACGTTTAACCAGTTCGGAACGGCGCTGATTCGCCGCTTCCCATAAGCGCAAGCGTTTTACGGTTCTGTAATACGCAAACGCAAAACACGCGAACGCTATGTAAAGTAAAATAACTAAATCTAAGTTATAAAATAACTTATCATAAATAGCGAACGCGCAGCCAACAATAAACAACCAGGGAAGAACAAGGCTCTTGCCCTCGGTCTGTTTTGTTTTCAGCATCTTGCGGAGTGAAAAAGGCCAGTATATGCCGAAGCAAAAAATAGCGGCCGCTTCAAACCAATTTAAATAATAGAAAGATTCCCAAAACAAATCCCATCTAAAGTTATGTATATTCATACGTTATACGCTTAACTTAAAAGGTTTCAGGGAACTTTCAATATAGCGCGTAAAACGCCGTGTTCCAACGTTTTACCCATATCTCGCGAAACGGGCGGTAATTTGCGCCCGCTTCGCGAAACGTTTAATTATCTTCCAAGGATATGGAGGCTTTCGACCATCGCGCAACGACGGCTGCGCGTAAAGGTCAACGGACGCGTAATACCTTCGCCCGTGGGACCCGCGATCGAGTACGAGCCGTAACCTTCGCCGCCGCCGCCGTTTCCAGCGGTGCTCGGACCGTTTTTAACGAAGATTGTCGTATTAAGCAACTTACCCATCTTCGTCATATTAACAACGTTGTTCGAGTGGATCATCGCGGTATGATGGAACCCGTGTTCCATCTCGTACGCGCGCTGAATCGCCTGATCGACGTCTTTGCAACGAACAAAGGGCAGGAACGGCATCATCTGCTCGACGGGCACGAACGGGTTTTCATATTCCGTTTCGCCGTAAAGCATTTCGACGTCGCTCGAAACGCTCTTGCCAATGCCGGCGGCAAGAACGGCGGCGTCTTTTCCGAGGAATTCGCGGCTCGGCGCGTCGTGGCGCGATTCCCCTTCCCCGACTTTGACAATGCCTTTTTGCGTCATCGCGGCCGTTTCCGTCGCGTTCAAACGAACGGCGCCGGCTCGTTCCATCGCGTCCATCATCTTGTCGAAGACCGACTCGACGACAAAGACTTCTTTTTCCGCCAGGCATAAGAGGTTGTTGTCGTAAGCTCCGCCCAGGATAATCGAGCGGGCCGCGCGATCGAGATCGGCGGTTTCGTCGACGACGACCGGAGGATTGCCCGGCCCCGCGACGATCGCGCGCTTCGTCTGCGACATCGCCGCGCGCGCGACGCCCGCGCCCCCGGTAACGACGAGGAGATTGACGTTCTTATGTTTAAAGATAACGTCCGCCGTTTCAAGGGTCGGGTTGACCATGACGCACATTAAGTTGTCAATTCCGTATTCCGCGTAAATCGCCTGATTGAAGCGTTTGACGCCTTCCACGGCGACTTTGCGCCCGCTCGGGTGCGGATTGAACACGACGGTGTTTCCGGCGGCGATCATATTGATCGAGTTGTTGGCGATCGTCGGAAGAGAGTGCGTAACGGGGGTGATCGCGCCAATAACGCCGAAGGGGGCGTGTTCGATAACCGTCAGGCCGTAGTCGCCGCTGAACACCTCGGAAGAAAGCGCCTCGACGCCTTGCGCGTTGTAGCCGACGTTAAGAAGTTTGTCAATTTTGTGTTCGAGACGACCGATCTTCGTCTCTTCTATTTCCATCGTGCCAAGCTCGACGCTTTGCTCGATGCAGATGCGGCGGATCTCGTCGATCATCTTCTTGCGTTCGGCGATTTTGCGTCGCGAGAGTTGGTCGTACGCGTCGTTCGCCGCCGCCACCGCTTCGTTGGGGTCTTCAAAAAGACCGTAGCGGCCCGCGTAGCTCTTGGGCGAAACGCCGCCGCCAATCGCGCTGGCGCTCGACGCCGATTCGCCAAGACGAGACAACACCTCTTGTAAAACGCTACGCACGAGCGCTTCATTTACTTCCGCCATTTTATTATCGCTCCTATGAAAAAAAGAACGAGTCGAACCGATCTCTCCAGACAATCGCCGTTCCGCGCGACGTAAAGCCCCTTGCGGCTCGCCGCGCCGGCGTCGTCTCTCGTAATGTCGATTCATCGCTTGTTCTCGCTGACATACCCTTTATAAAAGAGATCGAACGGACATTAACTTCATTCGAGCGGCATTTGCGCGCGCTGAACCGTTATCGAATCGATAACGCCGATAATCGTGCAGTCGACGGGAAGCGTTTTTGTCTCCGGGGTCATACGCGCGCTGGACCCTTGAACCGCCAGCACAAATTGGCCCTCGCCCGCGCCGACAATATCGACGGCGACTAAGGATCTGCTCGTCGTAATAAAACGATCGCGCGTCTTCGGATCGATAACGTACGGTTCGATCATCATTAGTTTCGAACCGCGCATCGACTCCGTCTTCTGCGTCGCGACCACAGAGCCGATTATTTTTCCGATAAACATCCTATAGCCCTTAAAGTTAATGTCTCGACAAATTTGTCGTTAAAACGATCTCGTCGTTTTGCAATCGACGAATCGCGCGTCTATTACGCGCCGCGCTTTTCCAACAGCTCTTTCGTTTGCCGACCGACGATAATTTCTTCGTTGGTGGGAAGAACCCAGATTTGAACGCGGCTTTCCGGCGCGCTGATTTTCGCCTCGACGCCAAGAGCTTTTTCATTCGCCTCTTTGTCGAGTACGATTCCGAGTTCTTCAAGACCGCTAAGAACCGCTTCGCGAACGTCTTTTCGGTACTCGCCGATTCCGCCCGCGAAAGAGATAACGTCCGCGCCGCCAAGTTCTACAAGGGACGCGCCGACATAGCGGCGAACGTCGCCGACGAGAACTTCCAGCGCCAATCGCGCGCGGTCGTTTCCGGCGTCGCGTTGTTCGGCGATATCGCGAACGTCGCCGCTTACTCCGCTCAAGCCGAGCAAACCGCTTTTCGTCGCAAGCGTTTGAAGAAGTTCGTCGAGAGAGACGTCGAGTTTTTTCATAAGATACGAGCACCAGAACGGGTCGAAATCGCCGCAACGATTATTGTTCATCAACCCCGTCTGAGGGCTGCCGCCCATGCTTGAACAACGGCTCCAGCCGTCGGCGATCGCGCAAACGGAACTTGAGCCGCCGAGATGGCAGCTGACAATTCGTTTGTTTTCGCCGAAGATTTCGCGGCAACGCGTCGCGATATATCGGTGGCTCGCGCCGTGGAATCCGTAGCGGCGAACGCCGTATTGTTCCACCCACTCGTAAGGAACGCCGTAGTAACGGTTGCGATCCGGAATATTCTCGTGGAACCCCGTTTCGAACGCGGCGACAAGAGGAATTTCCGGAAGTTCTTGTTTGAGCATGCGCATCGCGCGAACGTACGGAGGATTGTGCGCCGGCAAAACGGCGTTAAATTCTTCCATCGCGGCGAGGAGGTCGTCGGTTACAGGCTGAACGCCCGTATAACCTTTCGCAAAGACCGCCTTAAAACCAATGCCGGCAATTTCGTCGGCGCTTTTTAAACAGCCGGTTTCCGGATCGGTCAGTTGACGGAGACACTCGCGAACGGCGACGCCGTGATTCGGAGCGGAAACGCTCTCTTCTTTCTTAAAATCTCCGATCGTAGTTTGACAGGGACTCGATTCTTCTCCAATTCGCTCCACGCGGCCGCGCGCGAGAAGTTTCTCGTCGTCCATATCGAACAAGCTGTATTTAAAGCTCGTCGATCCCAAATTCGCTACTAAAATCTTCACAACTAACTCTTTATCTACGACTAATCCGTTCGATTAAAGTCGCGCGTTCCCAACGGCGTTTGGAACGGAGCGTTCCCTGCGCCTAACATACTCTCTGGCAATTCTTCGCTTATGAAAAACCGCGCGGACGCGCCGTTTTAATCGGCGCGTCTATCGTCGATTATTTACCGTCACGCGGTGAACGCTTCAATCAAGCCTTCGGACGGACGCGGAATAACGTGAGCGGCTTTTAATTCGCCGACAGACTCGGCCGCAGTCGCGCCGGCGTCGACGGCCGCGCGAACGCTTCCAACGTCGCCGCGGACGATGGTCGTAACCAATCCGCCGCCAACTTGAATACGTTTAACCACTTCGACGTCCGCAGCTTTAGCCATAGCGTCGGTCGCGTTGACGAGAGCAAGAACGCCTTTTGTTTCGATCAATCCAATCGCGTCGTTCATTTTATCTTTTCCTGTATGTTGAATATGCTATGATACTTGTTTTTTAATCGACGTCAGAACGTTTTTATTCCGCTCGCCGCATGTCGCGGCGCCGCGAAATTCGAACATTGAAGTTCGTTCGCGCGATCACTTCGACGCGGCGGCCTTCTTGATTTGAGGAAGAACCTTTTCAACGTCGTTGTTCGGACGCGGAATCACTTGAACGCCCGTGATTTCGCCAATACGAGACGCGGCGGCCACGCCGGCGTCGGTGGCGGCTTTCACGGCGGCGACGTCGCCGGTAATAAAGACGGTGACGATTCCGCTACCCGGTTTGTCCCAACCCAGGAATTCAACGTTCGCAGCTTTCATCATAGCGTCAGTGGCTTCAAAAAGGGTAACAAATCCCTTGCCTTCAAGAATTCCCAACGCTTGCATCGGTTTTGCCATTTCTATCTCCCGTTATTTAAAAATTTTGGATTCAAGCGCGACGTAACTCGACGCTCGATCTTAACTTTTATAATATTCGAAACTAATTCGTGTAACTTATTTAATCAACTCTATTTTTGTGGCGTGTTCAAGGTCGACGGCGTTGCCTTCGTCGGTGTCTAAATGAACTTCCAACTTGATATTTTTACCTATGCGAACCAGAACGTCTTCAAAGACGACGGAACACACGTCCGACTCAACGCGCAACTTCATCATATCCTTGTCTTTAACGCCGTAATATTCAGCGTCGGCAGGGGACATATGAACGTGGCGCGCCGCGCGAATCACGCCTTTTTTAAGTTCGACCACGCCGGCGGGACCAACAAGCACGCAGCCGGGCGTGCCGTCTAATTTACCGCTCTCGCGAACCGGAGGATCAAGTCCCAAAGAGATCGCGTCGGTGAAAGCAAGCTCCACCTGAGATTCTTTGCGCGTCGGCCCAAGAATACGGACGGAAGGAAGCATCCTTTTACGCGGACCTATTAACATTACCGTCTCGTTTGCCGCGAAAAATCCGTCCTGGTACAAGTCTTTCATCTTGGTAAGCGTTTTGCCTTTGCCAAACAACGTCTCGACGTCGGCGTCGGTCAGATGAATATGACGCGCGGAAATACTTACGACCAGCTCGGATTTTTTAGGTTCGCCGATCCGTTCCAAAGAAGGATCGCTAAACGCGGCAACCACGGCGTTTGCGACGCCTTGCGCGTTGCCGTTTGTCTCTCGGAGAAGTTGACGAACGATCGCCTCGACCGCCGATCTACTTACGTTTCTCATTCTCTCCAATATCCTGTTATCTTTCGCGTTCAAAAACGCATACGTTTGTCGTTGGAGCGTTTTTTCAGGCGTCTGTATCGTCTTTCGCAATTGTTGAATCAACCCGACAAAAAAGACCCCAAGTTGCCTATATTATAATCTCATTTTTTCTGTTTGAAAGAAGGAATCGTAAAAAAGTATGATTTCCGTAATGAAGAATTTAGGCGTCGCTATAAAAAATTTATTTATACTAATTACTCCGGTTACACAAGACCAGGAATATAAAAAATAGAATCTAATTAGTCGTTAAAAGACGAAACTTATTGCTTCTCATGTAAAAAGGATTAGAATAGTTGAGAACCTCCGTCAGGTTCCGTGTATAAAGCAAGTTTCACCACGTCAAGCTCGCTATGTCCAAGATACTGTCCTTCATTGTCAAACTATCGCTCATCGCGGGCTTGTTTGCCTACTTATTCTATAGAGCGCTTCAAGGGTCGGCTTTTTCGGAACTGGACGTAAAATCAATCAATCTTTCCTATGTTGTTCTCGGATTCATGTTCAACTTGTTGGCGACGACGATAACAATTGTGCGTTGGCGCGCGCTTGTCGAGGCGCTTGGCTCGACTTTTCCTTTAAACGACGCGTTAAAATACGGGTTTATTGGATTCATGTTCAATTTGTCGCCCGTGGGAATAGTCGGAGGAGACGCCGTCAAGGTGGCGCTCGTTGCAAAAAAGAACAAGATACCCGTCGATCGCGCGACGGCAAGCGTCGTCGTCGATCGCGTTCTTGGCCTTTACGCAATGTTTGTCCTGGGACTGATTGTTCTTTTTTGCACGGGGTTCTACGCTAACCCTCATCCAACGGCGAAATTAGCGACGCAGGGACTTGCGGCGCTCACGATTTTAACGACGGCGTTCCTGGCGGTCGTCGTCGTCCCGGCAAGCAAAAACAACTGGCGCGAGAAAACGGCGGAAAAAATCCCTTTTATCGGCGGGTTTATGAAGAAACTGACGGCGGCGACGTTGATTTACAGCAACAGAAAGAAGGTCCTCTTTCTGTCTTTTTTGGCAACGTTCTTCGTTCATTCGTTTTTCGCCGTCTCTTTGTATTTCTTCGCGAAGGCTTTGTTTGGTCTGGCGCCCGCGTTGATCGACCACTTTATTTTATATTGCGTCGGAAACGTCGGTTCCGTCATACCTCTTTCCGCCGGACCTTTTGAATACTTTTTAGACGAGCTCTATCCGCTTTTCGAAATAGCGGGAAGAACGTCTTTTGAAAAAGGACACGGAATGGCGATTGGGGTCGCGTATCGATTGGCGACCGTAGGCGTCGCCCTTGTTGGAGTCGTTTATTATATGTTCGCTCGATCCGACGTAAAAACCGCTCTTAACCAGGAAGAAGACGTTAAAGGCGACGTTCAATAATGACAGGGAAGGGCGTTCTTAAAAAAAGAAAGAGAAGACTGTTAAACAAACGCCGGACGTTAAAAAGCGTAACCATAGGAAAAATTGGCGCTTGTATCTTATTAACTTCTCCGTACGCTCAGACGCAGGCGGAACCGGCTTTTACGCCGCCTGAAAACGAAACGCAAGTAGTCTTGTCAGATAAAGAGACGACGGAAAACAAAGAGAAGGGAAATCGACCGGAGAATCAGACTACCTGTACTTTTTTAAACGACGCGCAATGTTGGAACGTTGATTTACGCTCAGGCGTCGTTCGATTATCCGACGGTTCTAATCTAAAAGACAAAGTTGTCTACCAATCTGCTTCTTCGCAGGAGTCGGCGATTCTTCCCGTTTTTAAAGACTTCAAAGAGCGTTTGTTCCATAACAGAGTTTATCTTAGCGTTATTGAACGTAAACCTGGCCCGATCAGCGACGTCGTTACGGAGCCGCCCCAGTTCTGTCTAACCGTGCTCGCGTTTGATCCAACCGCTCAAGGAAGATTGGTTTGGTCTTTCGTCCCCGAGTCTTTTATGCCGCGCGACGAAAGAAAAAAATTAGAAGAGTTCACTTCGTCGCCCAATCCCCTTTCTACAGGAATAGACGTCGTCGCTTGCGACGGTTCCGACGTCTTGATAATAAAACTTGTTCTCACGACAAACGATTCTACTTTGGAATGGTCAATAGACGCGTCTTCCGGAACGGTTCTTTCTTTTCAGATTTCCAAAGACTGATTCTCAATACGGCAGACTTCCGTACCCGTTTTGGTATTTGAACAAAGTTATACACAAGTTTAAAATCTGTAAAAAATATAATAGTTATTGTTTTTAAATTTTATTATTTTTTAAATATTTATTTTATAATTTAAAAATATTTACATTTGTATTTATTTATATTCAAAAAATTTTTATATAAAATTAAAGTTTTAAACTATTGTTTTATATTTTTAAATCATGTAATCAAACGAGTAAGTTTTTAAAAAATTGTGTTATCAACAAAAGTTTATTTTTCACTATTAATACTACTATATTAATATTAAAATAAAAAGAATTTGATTAGTTTTTTGGTTTATTATTTACTACTTATGGAATAATATATAAGATGATATTTAATTCTTTTTTAAATATCATCTATTTGTCTTGAGACGGCTATTTCGTTTTATCTAGCACAAAACCACGAATATCAACGATTGTTTTTGAAATAAAATTAGTTTATTCTAATTTTATTTAGGTAGTAATTGACCTGGGAAGAAAGTTTTTACTTGTTCTTTTGGGCTTGTTGGATTATAATTGGGGTATGGAGGAATGTGCGCTCGCCAATTAACAACGGCGAGTCGGTAACTTTGCGTCAAGACGACGCGAATAAGAAAATGAATGGATTCAGACATGAAAATACGTTGTCGCCGCGATAAATTTGAGCCGTTGTTTACTCTGATTTCGTCGTTTACTTCTACAAGAGACGTGCGTCCGGCTTTACAAAACGTAAAGATGCTTGCCGACGAGAAGAGCGTTATTTTAACGGCGACCGACGGAGGAATTGGCGCTAAAGGCGAACTTCCCGCCGAAGACGGGTTTGTGGTAGAGCGAGCCGGCGAAGCTATTTTGCCCGCAAAATTACTTCGCAAGATTCTTGCGGAAACAAAAGACGACGAGATTGAACTGGAAGTTGTTGGGACGACGCTTGCCGTTCGCGGCCCGAACTACGGTTATACTCTGGCCACCTGGCCGGCGGACGATTTTCCGACCGTCGCGCCTTTTGAAGAAGACGCGTATCATAAAGTCGCTACGAAATCGTTGTGCGAGATGATTCGCCGCACTTCTTTTGCGACAGACGCTGAAAATTCTCACTACGCGTTGGGAGGCGTTTTGTTCAATTTCGAAAGCGACGTTATGTCGGCTGTTTCCACGGACGGGAGGCGGCTGGCTTATCAGAAACGATCGGCGGAATCTGTCGGAGGACACGAGTCGAAAAACAAAACGATCTTTCCTCCAAAGGCGTTGAGTTTGCTCGAACGCGCGGCTTCAGACGCAGAAGAGGCTCTAATCGCCGTCAAAGAAGGGCAGGCAATTATAAAACTTGGCGACGTCGTTATTTCCACTATTTTGATGGAAGGACGTTTTCCAAATTGGAAGGCTATTATGCCGGAAAAAAGCGGAAAGATTCACGTCGACTTCATCGCAGGGCAACTGGCGAGCGCCGTGCGACAGGCGGAAATCGTTACCACGGATAAAAAACCCGGTATTTTGTTCAATTTTGAAAAAGGAAACGTGAATATTGCCGCCGCAGGGGAAGAAGTCGGCGAATCGAACGTAAATATTCCCATCTCTTACGACGGGGAAAACACGACGTTGCGGTTAGATTCGAAATTCCTTAACGATTTCCTTCGCTGTATCTCTCCGGAAGAAACGTTGGCGTTTTATTTTCAGACAGACGCGCCCGCGCTGTTTGAAACGACCGACGATTATTCCTATGTCGTTATGCCTCTTACTTTATAAAACGTAACAAGTTGCCGACATAACGACGATCAGAAAAACGCCGACTAAAACCAGTCGGCGTTTTTGCGATTAAAGCCGCGTTTAAACGTTTTGTAATATAATCGGTAGTTGCTGAAAATAATGATGTTAAATAAGATTAATTCCGCTTGTTCCTTAGCGTCGTTATTTCTTTTAGGAACTATCTTCCTGAGCGGAGCAATCTTTGCGCAGGAGTTGGAGCGCTACGAGTTTTCTGAAGAAAAAATGGGCGTTCCCGTGCGTATGATTCTGTACGCTTCCGAAAGGCAAGTCGCCGAGAACGCTGCTGAAGCCGTATGGAAGCGTTTCGACGAACTTAACTCTGTTTTATCCGATTACGATCCGGAGAGCGAGATTATCCAGGCGTGTCGCCAAACCGGAGAATCAAACGATTTTGTGCCGATCAGCGACGATTTACGCAAGTCGCTTGAGGAATCGCGACGATACTGCGAGTTAACTGACGGAGCTTTTGACGTTACTGTAAGTCCGATTGTAAAACTATGGCGCAGAAGCAGATACTTTCATAAAAGACCTCCGGAAGATCTTTTAGCGGCGGCAAAAGAGAACGTCGGATTAGACGTTTGGGATATTGACGAACGAGGCGTTCGCGCGAACGAGGGCGTTCGATTTGACGTCGGCGGAATAGCCAAAGGAATCGCCCTGGACGAGGCTCTTGAAACACTACAAAAAGCAGGGATTTCTTCCGCGTTGATCGACGCAAGCGGCGACTTGCGCATAGGCGACGCCCCGCCCGGAAAACAGGGATGGACTGTCGGCGTCGCTTCGTTAAACGACGAGCCCGTTTGTTATTGCGAGCTGTCAAACGTGGGAATTTGTTCTTCCGGCGACGCGAATCGCTACGTCGAAATAGACGGAGTTCGATATTCCCATATTATCGATCCCAGAACCGGCGAGCCGTTGACGCGGCGTTGCGTGTCGGCTGTTATCGCTTCCACCGCGACGACTGCCGACGCGTTGGCAAGCGCGTTGTGCGTTCTTGGCGGCGGGGAGTTTTTAAACGCGGTCAATCGCGTAAAATCCAGCGGTCTCTCTGAAAAAGAAGGAAGTTTTCTTTTTGAATTTATGCTCGTTCAAGTGAAGAACGATTCTGAGCCTCCATATTCTGATAACGAGATCGTCATAAGCGCGTCTCCTTTTTTTCAGGAGAAAATATCGGAAAACAAAAAGAATTCTCAAAAACGTTAGTTCTACGCATAATTTCTCAATAGCCTCGCAGGCATAATCATTAAGGGGACTGGCGCGCGCGTTGGTTTTACGATATAATACCGAGCGACTATTGGCGCGACGTCGCCTGAATTTGCGGACGTTTAAGGCGGTCGCTAAGTTTTCGCGAGGCGCGCGTTTTATTTAAATCGCGAGCGGTAAAAGAGATTGACAATGGACAAACAAGAAACGACGATTAACGAATTGTCGATTTCCGATTTTCAACGTCTTATTCGTAAAATGTACGTTGAAAAAGATATAGAACGCGGCGTTGCCGGAACGTTTATGTGGCTAATGGAAGAGGTGGGGGAATTGTCGACCGCGCTTCGTAGCGGAACGCATAGAGAACGCGAAGAAGAATTTGCCGACGTCCTCGCTTGGTTGACGACGATAGCCAACGTAGTCGGCGTTGATTTAAACAAGGCGTTAGTCGACAAATACGGAGCCGGTTGTCCTGGGTGCGGAAAATTGGTTTGCGAATGTCCTAATTCGGACAAACCTTAGTTATAGTTAGACGTTAAATTTTATCGGGCGCGTCCCTGTGAAAACGTTTAATTAGGTTTCCGCAGTATGAATATTACGAGAGTAAAAATGAGTCGAAATCGATATGAATCTGGCCAATCGACGTTGTTAACTCGGTTGTGTTTGCTCTTCGTTCTAACGTTGAGCGTCGGATTCGTCTGCGCGTCGGGACTATGTTACGCCGACGTCGTTGTTGAGAAAGATAGAGAATCTGTAAAGACGTCGGATTCTTCCCATACTGATATTAACGTCTCTGTCGGCATAGCCGGAGTCTATAAAAACGGTTTTCAAACCCCGGTCGTTCTCTCCTGGAATCCTGATTCAGACGTCGCGAGCGTTGAGTTAGAAACGATTGATTCTGACGGAACGCCTTTTTTAACTCGTCGAGACGTTAGCGAGAACGAAAAAAAAGACGGAAGAGCCGAATCGCGCTTTATTTTTCCTAAAGCGAACGCCAAATTAATGGTTCGATTAATCGATACGCAAGGAAACACTACGGAACGCGTCTTTACTCCAACGGATAAACGAGCCGACAGCGAGCAAGAAGGTTTGGGGTTTAAAACGCCGTCTCTGTCTTCAAAACCGATCTTTGTCGTAATTGGTTCGTCCGCGCTTGGTTTTTCAGAAGCTTTTGCCGAGTTACGTTGGAAAAAGGAACGTCGCCCGGCGATTGTTTCCGTGAGTTCTTTTAACGAGCTTCCAACAGATTTTCGTTCTTACGAGGCGATTGATAGACTTTTTATCACCACGTCCGACGCGTCTGTTTTTGAAGGGATAACTAAAGATTCTCCGCAAATTCAGGCTATTGAACAATGGGTGAGACGCGGAGGAGGAATTGTTTTACTCGCCGATGAGAAAGCGATACCTTTATTAAGCGACGGCGGCGCGCTCGCCAATCTCTCTCCCGGCTCAAAAATAGACGAGCGTCCAAAGGAGTTTAGATACGTTAACTCGCTGGTTACCGAACTGCGCAACGTAAAAAATCTGGCGATGACGGGGTCTAAAAGCAATCCGTATCTCAGAACTCCGGTTCTTCAGGAACTAAAAAACGGCGCGAAAATTGAAATGCAGGAAATGGAAACGCCGCTTCTTGTTTCTTTTCCTCTCGGATTAGGTTCTGTGATATATTTTGCCGGCGATTTATCAGTCGCCCCGCTTGCGAATTGGTCTGGACGAGGACGACTGATTCTAAAAATACTTGGAATGGACGCGGACAGAACCGCTTCAAAAGTCCCCGCGTCCGCTTATGTAAAACGCGGCTATCTTGATCTTTCCGGACAAACGCGAAGCGCGCTCGATTCTTTTGGCGGAGTAAAGATTGTTCCGTTTTCCATTGTCGCCGGGTTGATTTTTGCGTACCTGTTGTTTATTGCGCCGCTCGATTGGTTCTTATCAAAAAAGGCGTTTAAAAAACCGAATATAACCTGGATAACGTTTCCTATTTTCGCCGTTCTTTTTAGCGTCGTCGCGATCTTTGTCGTTAAGGCGGCGACGCCTAAAACGCCCGTGTTGAATCAAACGGACGTCGTCGACGTCGATATGGAGTCGGGTATTGTTCGCGATTCGTCATGGTTAGGTTTTTATTCGCCTGCGAGCGAACGGTACGAGCTATCGTTGACCCCTAACGGCTCCGGAGCTGCGTCTAATAGTTTTCTTTCGTTAGACGACAATTCGAAGAACGTTGATTTGACTCCGCTGTCTCTCGCGGGAGACGGAATTGGCGGAGCCGAACAGAAATCTTATACGACAAAGATTTGGAACGACGCTTACTGCCTCCAACAAAACGATTCTGTCAGCGCGAATTTAGCGGCGGTTCCTATGACGACTCGATCGAGCAAGAGTTTTTACGGACGATGGACCGCTAATTTAAAAGACGTTCCGCAAACGCCAAAGCTAACCGACGACGGACTGGTTCTTCGAGGAAGCGTCTACAATCCCTTTAACGTTCCTATTTATTCCGCTTTCATTATCTTTCAAGGAGGCGCGTACGCGTTGGGAACGCTCGCGCCGGGAGAAACTCCGCTCCCGCGCGGTATGAGTCGAATAGAGCCGATGCGCGTCTTAAACGAACATCAAAGTTCAATTCCGACGGAAAAATTAGGAAACTGGAGCGTTACCTCGTACAATAACTCGTCGACGCGCCTGCCTTATATTCTTCGAACGGCGTCGTTCTATGATTTTGGAGGCGGAGAAGATAATTTTGGCGTTCTCAAACGCTTGCAGCGCGACGTCGATTTAAGCGAATTACTTCGATGCGGTCGCGCCGTGATCTTTGGAACGATCGTCGACGCGCATAGCGACGAATATCAGGATAATAACGCGTTGGGACGAAGATCGGTCAACGCGTTGCAAGACGAAGAATTGAGTAAAAAAATAGCGGAACAAAAAGGCGAAACATTTGAGAACGCAATGGAAGCCGCTGTGGAAAAATACGGCCTTACAGGAACGAGCGACTCTTTTGAACCGACCAAAGCAGAATGGCGGCGGAACGGTAAGGAAGAGAAGGGGGGCGCGAACGAACGGACGGTCGTTGTTCGACTGGTCGTTCCTTTAACGCGCGGCTCGGAATAACGGGTTGTTTCGTCGTCTTTTTAGGCTTTAACCTTATTATAGTTTTTAATAAACGCCGCAGGAAATCCGATGATAAAAACTGAGGAATTAACAAAGCAATACGGCAAATTATTTGCGCTGAAGAATTTGTCGCTTGAACTTAAAGAAGGCGACCTTTTCGGTTTTATTGGTCCGAACGGTTCTGGAAAAACAACGACGATGAAAATGTTGGCTACGCTTTTGCAACCAACGTGGGGCGAAGCGTATGTCTGCGGCATGTCGATTTACACAAAACCGAAGGAAATTCGTCGCCTGGTCGGTTTTATGCCGGACTTTTTTGGCGTTTACGACGATATGAAAGTTATTGAGTACCTCGAATTTTTCGCCGCCGCGTACCGGATTAAAGGCGAAGCGCGCCGCAAAGTGTGCAACGAGGCTCTGGAACGCGTCGACTTAGGGTATAAACGAGAAGCGTTGGTTACGAGTTTGAGTCGCGGTATGACTCAGCGTCTCGGATTGGCGCGCGTTTTACTCCACGATCCTCAAGTTCTCCTGCTCGACGAACCGGCGAGCGGTCTTGACCCGCGCGCGCGTATTGAAATTCGTGAGTTACTCAAACGCCTTGGCGGCAAAGGGAAGACGATTATGGTGTCGAGCCATATTCTTCCGGAACTTGCGGACGTTTGCAATAAAGTCGGTATTATCGAGCGAGGCGAACTGTTAGTCGACGCCGACGTTCAGGACGTTATGCGCCGGGTTCGTGATCAAATCGCGTTGCTCGTCGAATTGGCGGAACATAAAGACGAGCAGTACTCGAATAAACTTGAAAAATGTATGAAGTTTATTTCGGACGATCCTATAGTCGATCGCGTCGAACTGGATAAAAGCGGCGCGATTCGCGTGTTTATCAAAAAAGGACTGGGATTAGACGAATACTCAGAGTTGCTCACGCGACTTATTGCCGAGAAATTTAAAATAAAATCGTTTAGTGAAGAAGAGATCAATCTTGAGACGGCGTTTATGACGTTGACTCGGGGAATAACGGCGTAAGGTTGCGCTGGAGAAAAATAAGGCTCGGACGCGTTAGAAAATTTGGCGCGTCCGAGTTTTTTTGTATTAACTTGTCGTTGCGCCGAATAGAAAGATATTGAGGGAAACACGTTGAAACGATTGTTTGTTTTTGCGACGCTAATTGCGTTAGTCCTTTGTTCGAGCGCGACTGAAGCGTCAAAAGTTACGATTAAAACTCAGACAAAGAACAGCGTCGCCGTCAAAGAAGACGACGCGGCGAAGAATCAGACAATAACCGAGCAAGACGCCGCCGCGCCCGTCGAAATTGAAGAGGATGAACGTGAGAACTCTTCCGATCAAGTAAAATCGGTTCCCGTAAAAGAGACAAGAGCTAATAAGCCCAACGTCGAGGATCTCATGGTTCCGCCAAGCGCACCTTTGTCGGCAATGACGGACGAAGAGAGAAACGCAAAGTACCCCGTCGTTCCGGAAGCGTTGGAAATGACGCTGGAAGAGTTGACGCCGACAAAAGAGTTGAGAAATATTCGCGTTTTAAAAGCGATGGCGAGAATTCCTCGCGCAGAATTTGTGCCGAAAGATTATCGTATGTTCGCATATCAGGACGCGGCGATTCCAATTGGCGAAGCGCAGACGATCTCTCCGCCGTTCATTGTCGCGTATATGACGGAAACGCTTGATCCTCAACCTACCGATCGCGTCTTGGAAATAGGCACTGGCAGCGGATACCAGGCCGCCGTATTGAGTTGTTTGGTTGCGGAAGTTTATTCGATCGAAATTGTAAAGTCGCTCGGAAGACGCGCGGCGGAAACATTGAAAAAACTTCGATACGACAATGTGTTTGTTCGTCTTGGCGACGGGTATAAAGGCTGGCCAGAAGCGGGTCCTTTTGATAAAATCATTGTAACTTGTTCGCCGGAAGAAATTCCTCAACCTCTGATCGATCAACTTAAAGACGGCGGAAAAATGCTCATTCCTATAGGAGAGCGTTATCTGCAATACTTTGTTTTGTGCGAGAAAAAAGGGGACGAATTCATTAAGACGACTCTTACCCCGGCAAGTTTCGTTCCAATGACAGGCGAGGCGGAGTCGCTCAGAAAAGAGAAGCCTGATCCAACCGCGCCGACTCTGATCGGCGGCGATTTCGAAACAATCAATCCGACGCCGGGCGAGGTTAAACCGACCGCAACCTGGAAGACCGACGATATGGTTGCCGTTGAAGACGCAAAAAAGGGCGATAACGGCGAGGAATTGGGCGAATTGGACATTCAACTTCCGCCGCGTCGTCCGACGCCGGTCGGGTGGTTTTCTACAAGAAACACTTATGTCGCCGAACGCGAGGACGCGTTTGAAGGCGCGCGCGTTTGCGTGTGCGACAACGCGAGCGTAAAAGAAGAACATCTCAAAAAAGATCGCAATGAAGCAAGATTCGCGAAGGCGACCATGCCGGAGAACAGACGCGAGTTTTCAAGCGTAGAAGCGTCGATTAAAGAACGTCAACGCGAACAGGAGGCGATCTGTCATCTGCGTCAGAATTTTGCTATAGACGGCGGTTCCGTTAAAAAAATAACGCTAAGCGGAGCGTATCGCGTTTTGGATCTTCGCGCTAATATCGACACGAGAAGGTCGGTAGCGTTGATCAAACTGTACTTCTTTGACAAAGATCGAAAACCGGTTCGCAACGGGGGGGAAGTCGTTGTTCTATATGCGGAGATTGGCTCGGCGCCATGGCTGCAATTTGAACAGGAGATCGCCGTTCCGTCAAGAGCGACGGAAGCGTCGTTACAAGTTGGAATTTTAGACGGCGTCGGCGTCGTTGAATTTGACGACATTCAACTCAAAAACAAGAACGAAAAATCAACGCGAGCAGCTAAAAGACGTTGAACAAGAGTAATGAATTAAAAAGCCTTGAAAAGTCGTTTCTGTAATGTTCAATTAATTGGCAGGTTGAATTGAAGATTCAATTGTAACGATTTTGGAGACCACTTTTATTAATATCACCTTCTGAAGGGCGCATATTACTTGAAGGCGTGTGGAGCGCTTCGCCGATTTATACGACAATTTTGTGCGCTCGTGTTTTATTGCGTGGAAAAGGCGTTTGATAATGTCAAGTGAGAGTTTTGGCGCGGGGCCGTTGACGTTTCGATATGACGCGGCGTTAAAATTTGCCGCCGACGCGCATCGAAATCAATTTCGGAAATCCGGAAGAACGCCTTATCTTTCGCACGTGCTCCGCGTTTCTGGGCTGGTCCTTGATTACGACGCGGCGGAAGACGTTGCGATAGCCGCCTTGCTTCACGACGTCGTTGAAGATTGCGGCGGTCTCCCCACGCTTAATAAAGTTCGGGACTTGTTTGGGGATGAAGTCGCCGATATTGTGTTGGAAACTTCCGATTCAACGACAGACGACCCTCAAAAGAAAGCGCCTTGGCGCGAGCGTAAAGAGGCCTATGTCGAAAGGCTTAGATATTCCTCCAACGAGGCCGCTTTGATAAGCGGCTGCGATAAATTGGACAATGTAACGTCCATTATCAGGATATTGGATTCAAGAGGGGATCGGTCGATTCTCGAACAATTCAAAGGAGGAAGAGACGGAGAATTCTGGTATTGGGATTCAATAGTCTATATTTTGAAGGAAAAAAAGTCTCCCGTCGCTAACGAACTGGAGCGAGCTGTGGAAATCCTTCGAGAAATGTGGTAGAGATTATTTTGAAAAAAAGGAAAATTTGAGTTATTATGGTTGTATGGTAGTGTTTATAATTATAGACACACACTATACAAGACGCTAATAGAACTAATTTAGAGTTTTCTGGAGTTTTTCTTGAAAATTTTACTTTAGACACTTGATTTTTTCGAAATGCGGATATAAAATTGGGGACAATCAAACGGATTGCCGTTTGGCAAGTCGGAAAGAAACGTTGCAACGAGATCATATTTTAGGATTTGGTGAGTTTAAATGAAACGTACTGCATTACTTTTGGTTGCGGTCTTAGGTTTGGCTGTCGCTTCGTCTGTTCAAGCGGCCGACGTCAACTTTAAGTTTTTCTCGCAAATTGGGAACGCGCCAGTAGACACGGCGGACGACGTTCACTTCACTTTGATGTCTGCCGACGGCGACGCGGTTGCCTTTGACAGCGCCAACGCCGATTCTCCGTCTGTCCCTGCCGGTTCCTATACTTTGATTGCCGAACAGCCTTCGACGCATCTGTTCGGAAGCACGGAAGTCGCTGTTTCTGACGACGATCAAGCTCCCAAGCTCTTCCTTATGAATCCGGAAGGCGTCCAAGAGCTTGCGGGCGTTCACGAATGCACGAACGGCAGGAATCCTTGCAAGTGCGATTCCAGCTGTATCTGCAAAGTGTTCAATCACAACTGCACGGATCGCGTTTGCCAATGCACCGACAAAGCCCCTGTGTATGGCGACGGTTCTCCTGCGACTCCTTCGGTTCCGGAAACTCCGTCAACGCCCTCTGTTCCTCCGACCTCTCCCTATGGTCCTAATGGCGGATTGTTCCCTGGATTGCGTCCTGGATTGCTTGGAACTTTGGGTTTGCTCGGCCTTCTCGGGCTAATTGACGATAATCCGAATCCTGTCAGCGCGATGTGATTGGATTGGTGTGTATAAGATTTAAACGGCGACAACGAGATTGCCGTAAGTTTTGATCAAACAGAAGGAGTCCTCACGGACTCCTTTTTTGCGTATGTAACGCAGACGTCTTGTGTTGCTCTTATAGCAATGGTCGATAAAAAACGCCAAGATATCTTTATGGTCTTGGCTTTATAAAATTGGTAATAACTAGCCGCTGTTGGTTACGCGTTGTTTCTTTGTATCGCTTGATAATTTTTAGGGAAACTTGAGCTTCTGATAGGCGAGTTTCCATGATTCTTTTGTTTGTGGGTGGTTGAACGACCGATCTTTTTTGATAAGTAATTTTCGGTGTTACGTTCTTCCATGCTTGGTATTTAGCGTCTTGTAATGGGGTTGCGATTTATTGAAAATTATAGTTAGCAAGAATTTGAGACGTTTATATTTAAAAGTATATATTGCGTCTTTTGTAAGTCGTTAATTTTGATTATTGTATCGTCAGATTTAAAAAGTCATATGTTCTGTTCGAATAATGATAAAAACGGACGGCTAATACTTAAATCCTTGTAGCGTCTTTTTGGGTTAAGCAGGTATTTAAAACGCTCGGTAGTCACGTAATCGAAATGAAAGCCGCCAGATATTTGTCATGGTGCATTTAGTGCGACTGTCTTTTTGAAAATTTCTGATAAAATGTTAACAAAAGCTCAGTTTTCTGAAAAGAAAATTATTTGAATTGTTGAAGTTTTTGGCGCTTTATATTATTTTGGTCTAATTGTTATTCTTTTTTTGTATTAGCTATTTTATATTAATATAGGTAGAAAATTTTGTAAAATTTTATCTGTTTTATCTTTTTTAAAAAGGTGAAATATTTTATCTAAAATAAATATGTTTATTATTTTTTCTCTATTGAAATGTTGTTGTAAAAGAAGTTATCTAAAACACCTCTTTCACAAAATCGCATACATTATTATAATACTCGCGGTTTCCGTTGCGTTCGGAACAATCGACAACCTAACGCCAGGTAAATAGCGCAATTATATAATTTAGCGCGTTCGCTGATGATTGACGTCTTTTGACGGACGATGAAAGCGGCGTTTCAGCAAGACGTTATGACGTGTTTCCCTTCAGACGTCAGACGTTTGACGCAAGGACGTTGGATTGAAGAGAGAGTTGACAGACCCCCTTTTGTAAAAGATAGGATTAACGTATGGCTAACATTCCTGAAAAAGATTCTCCGCAAGCGCCGAAGAACGACGTAGGAAACGCGCCGTCTTCCTCACAGGCGAACGCGTCAAGCGGTGGAACGCCTTCGAGTCAGAATAAGAGTTCTTCCCATCGCTCCCGAAGCAGTCGCGGCGTACGCCTTGATCGCAGGACAATTGAGGCGTTACGCCGCCCGTCTGGCGGGGCTGCTCCTACTATGGGGCGCGAGCTGAATCTGTTTGATATTATCGGAATATTCAAGCGACAATTCTGGATTGTAATATTGGCGGCGTTAGTCGGAATGGCGGTGGCGGGATATTATTCCCAAACAGTAACGCCTCGTTACTCCGCTTTTTCGACCATGTATATTCCTCAAACGAACTCAACGTCGATTCTCAACAGCGTCAGCGGTTCTCGTTCCCAGGTTCAGAACTTACGCGGCGATTCGATCGAGACGCATGCGATGATCATTAAGTCTTATGAGATCGTTTCTAAGACATGGAAAGAGATTCTCGCGGACGAGAAAAAATCAAAACTGTTGAAAACTGTTCCTCTTCCCGATTCTACTGACGACGTTGAAGATTACGAGAGAAAGGCGGTTTCTCGTCTAACGGGTTTACTTTCCGTCAAGGTAGGCGGAGACGAACGCGGTTTTGGCGAGACAAACACGATTCGTGTTTCTTGTGAATCAGAAGATCCTGATGAAGCGGCAATGATTGTCAACGCCGTTGTTGAACAATACCAGATGTATTTCGTCGATAAATACAACAAAAGCAACACCGACGTTCGTAATGCGATCGAACAATCTAAAGCCGATATTGGAAAAGAAATAGAGGCTCGAAAGCAAGAGTTATTTGACTATATTCAAAACTCGCCTACCACATTCATCGGAGGCGAAGAGTCTAACCCGTTGCTTACTACGCTCGTTGGCATGAGTGAAAAGAAAGTTGACCTTGATTTTCAAAAGCTTCGTCTTGAGAACCAACTTGCTACATTGAACGACGCTTTGGCAGGGCGTTCGCCTCATGATATTGACGATCCCGAGTTGATCAGTATGCTTGGCGGCGGCGACAGCGAGTCAATCCTGACAACGATTGCCGGTTTAGCTCGCGGTAGCGATTATGAGACCCTTGCCCGCGGCACGGAAATTAACGTTGCGAAATCGACGATGGAATCGAGTATTCAATCGCTGAAGTTAAAGTTGATGGAGCTGCGTAAGAGCTATGCGGACAATCATCCTGACGTTGTGACTCTTCAACAACAAATCGACGAACTTGAGGCTCGAAGAGCCGAAATGGAGGAGAGCGCGGACAAGGGAGGCAAGATCGGCGTTGTCAATTACGCTGAATTGATGGAGTCGTATTTAGCCGCTTTGGCGCGAAAGATCGAGCAGCTTACTAAAGAACAGGAAAAGATCGAAGCGTATATTGACGAACGCGACGATCAGGTGCGCGAGATTACACAGTATCGAGAAACGATCGACACGATGAAACTTTCGATCGAATCTCTGAAATCTATGCAGGATCACCTCGATCAAAACTTGAAACAACTTGCGCTAATGAGCGACGTCAATACATATCAAGTCGAAGTGTTGGCGACGGCTAATCCGAACAATAATCCCGTCTATCCGAACGTGGTTAAATTTGTGCTTGTCGGCTTTGTTTTAGGTTTTGCAATCGGCGCGGTTTTGGCTTTCCTCATCGACATGACCGACGCGACGTTCCACACGCCAGCTGAAGTCTCTCGGGCTCTGCGCATGCCGATTCTTACGCACTTGGTTTCGTTCCGACATCGTCTGCGCGAAATTTCTCCAAAGAAACGCGCCGAGCTTCGCGAGCAGCATAAGCCGGAGCCGGAATTGCTCGCGTACTACAAACCGAACGATGCGATATGCGAAGTTTTCCGACAATTACGCACGCGACTGTTTAATCAGCGTCCGGAAAGCGGTTGCATCGTCGTAATGAACACGAGTCCTCACCCGGCCGACGGTAAGACGATGATCCTGTCGAACCTGGCCGTTAAAGTTGCGGAAGCTGGAAAACGCGTTTTGCTCATCGACTGCGATATGCGCAAGCCGGATATTCATAAGATGTTCGGCTTGACCAACGAGAAGGGATTGTCAAACGTCCTCACAGGCGAGATTCCCGTCGAAGAGAGCTTCTCTCACGTTCCAATTAAGAATCTCACGGTTATGACCGCGGGGTCTCGTACGAAAAAGACGTCTCCTGCCGTGCTGATTGCAGGGGAAGGGTTTGACCAAATGCTTGCGACGCTTCGCGAACAGTTCGACGTTATCTTGATTGACACGCCGCCGGTGTTATACGTTAACGACGCGGCGACAGTAGCGACTCGTGCGGACGGCGTTTTATACGTCTTTCGTATTCGTCGTCGCGGTCGTCCCGACGTTGTGTCCGGCGTTCGTGCGTTGGCGGAAGTTAACGCGAACCTCCTCGGATGTATCGTCAACTGCCACGGAAAACATCGTTTCTATAACGAATTTGCTTCCGACGAGACTTCGAACGAGTACGGCGGCGGTTATGGAGGCGGTTACGGTTACGGCTATGGAGCCGGTTACGGCGGTTATGGCTATGGCGGTTATGGCTATGGCGGTTATGGCTATGGCGGTTACGGCGGCTATGGCTACGGAGCCGGTTCTGGCGGCTACGGCTATGGCGCGGGCTACGGCGGTAATTATGGCGGCTACGGCGGCTATGGCTACGGAGCCGGTTCTGGCGGCTACGGCTATGGCGCGGGTTACGGTTACGGCGCGGGATCCGGCGGTTATGGATCAGGCTATGGAAGCGGTTACGGCGGCTATGGCGATTCGTCCGACGATTCTCCGGAAGACGACAAGTCGGAAAAGAAACCGAAGAAGTAAGCTTTGGACGTTGCGATTTGCATAGTCGCATTGTCTGAGATTGATAAGAAAACGCTCTTGAAACCGTTGACGTTTCAAGGGCGTTTTTTATTAAAAAGCGAAGAGTTTCCTCTTGCTTTTAGATGTGATTGGCTTTATACTAACCTTGTGGATTGGATAATCGGTCGATAGCGACCGACATGTACATGAAGCGTCGTCGCGCGACGTCGCGGGAACCCTCGTTATTTACGAAAGAAATAAATATGTCGACGGAAGAAATTTTATTCGACGTTGAAGATAGAATGGATAAAGCGGTCGCTCGCCTTCGAAAAGGCTTGACGGGCGTGCGCACCGGTCGAGCGAATCCCGGCATGGTCGACTCGATTAAAGTAATCGCTTACGGATGCGAAACGCCTCTGAAACAGTTGGCGACAATAGCATGTCCCGAACCTCAGCAGATTTTGATCCGTCCGTTTGACGTCGGCACGTTGAAGGATATCGAGAAGGGAATTGTCAACTCCGATATTGGATTCGCACCCAATAACGACGGCAAAGTTATTAGGCTCAATATTCCGCCCCTTTCGACTGAAGTTCGGCGCAAGATGGCGAAATTGATCGGCGAATTATGCGAAGAATGCAAAGTTGCTATTCGCAACGTTCGTCGCGACGGCAATAAACAGGTCGACGCCGAGGAAAAAGCGAAATCGATTTCTGAGGACGAACGCGATTCCGCTAAGGAACAAATTCAGGATTTGACGAAAAAATACGAGGATATGGCGACGGAACTTGCTAAGAATCGCGAAAAAGACGTTATGGACGAATAACGTCTGGAACGTTCAAAAAGACTTGTCTGTCTAACCGGAACGCCGCGCAAAGAACACAAAAAACGCGCGGCGTTTTTCTATTGAGCGCGAAATTTTTAATTTTATCATTGCGTTGAAGGCCTTTCTTTGGTAAAATAAGTCTAAGCGCGGCGCCTTGTTGCGCAGTGTGTGTTTTTGCCGCGCCTGAACGACGTTTGGCCGCGTCGTCCGATACTTTTTACTTTTTTGTAACGTTAGCCGTTAAACGCAAGTTTGACGTAGTTCCCAATTTCAGGAGATAAAGTCGGCAGACTTTTTCGTCTTGACGCGAGAAGAGCCAACGCTCTGAATTCGTGTTTCTCAATCGCTCGCCGAATAGAAAACGGCGTTTTTATATATTCGCTATTTGTCACGACGAAGCCGCGACAAATGGCAGTGAGGGACGCGGCTTTTTCTCGACCGTAAGGCGTTTAGTCTAAACGACTCGTTTTTTGTTTTCTTGCAGAGCGAGTCTGTCGTCGCAAAGAATTTTGAATCTTGGGGTCGTCTCTCAGCGTTGCGCGGACGAGAGGATATTTTGTGTTTGACCCCATAACGACGATTGCCGCGCTTCTATGCGTCGCGCTTCTTTCCGGCGCGGGCGTTTTCTTTGGCGTGCAATATCTCAACAAAGTCCGAAAAAAGGACGCGGAAACTGAAGCGAAAGCGATCATAGACCGCGCCATGCAGGACGCTGAAAACTACCGACGTGAGACGGAACTGGCGCTCAAAGAAACGTCGATGAAGCAAAAAGAAGAGATCGAGAAGGAAAAGAGATCGATCCGTCAATCTCAAAGCGACAAGGAAAGACAATTAGATAAGCGACAAGGAATTCTCGATCAGCAGGCGGACGACCTTCGCAAACAGGAACGTTCTGTTCAAGACTCTAAAAAAGCGCTTGCTAAAAGAGTCGAAGAGCAGGCAAAACTCGAGGAAAAACTCAAAGAGAAAATTGAAGCGCAGGAAAGAGCTCTCTACGAAGTTTTAAATCTAACGAAGGAAGAAGCGAGCGAGAGACTTCTCGCTAAGCTTGACAGAGAGCTGACCGAAGAAGAAGGCGCGATCATTAAGCGGCATGAAAAGCGAATCGCCGAAACATGCGAAGAGAACGCCAGAAATATGCTTTTACTTTCGTTGCAACGATACGCGGCTTCGCATACCGCCGAGGCGACCACTTGCACCGTCGATATTCCTAACGACGATATGAAAGGACGCGTTATAGGTCGCGAGGGACGCAATATTCGTGCCTTCGAACGAGTTACCGGCGTCGACGTTATCATCGACGACACGCCGGGAGTCGTTATTGTGAGCGCGTTCGACGCGATTAGGCGCGAAACAGCGCGGTTAACGTTGACGCGATTAATTGCCGACGGACGTATTCATCCGTCGCGAATCGAAGAAATCTACGAACAGGCGAAGATCGACATTTCCAGTTTCATACAGCGCGCCGGCGAAGAAGCGTGTCAGGAAGCCGACTTGCCGCGTCCGCACGAACGCGTCGTCAATTTTTTAGGTCGACTTTATTTTCGAACGAGCTATAGCCAGAACGTTCTTCGCCACTCTCTTGAGGTTGCGTTTATCGCTGGAGCGATCGCAGGCGAAATTGGACTCAACGAGCGTCTGGCGCGTCGTTGCGGGCTTCTGCACGACCTTGGAAAAGCCGCCGACCATGAGCTTGAAGGCGGACACCCGAAGATTGGCGCCGATATCCTGAAAAGATACGGCGAACCGTTTGAAGTGGTTCAGGCGGCGTTGAACCACCACGAAGATCCGCGCCTTGCCAATCCGTACACAACCCTTGTCGCCGCCGCCGACGCGTGTAGCGCGTCGCGACCGGGCGCGCGTCGCGAGACGTTGGAGCACTATGTCAAGCGTATGGAGGATCTGGAAAAGATCGCCAAGGAAATCCCGCACGTCGAACAAGCGTACGCCGTTCAAGCCGGGCGCGAGATGCGCGTTATTGTGAATCCTCAGCTCACAACCGACGAAAGCGCGGCAAAGATTTGTCACGACATTGTCGGCGAATTAACCAAACGCCTTCAATTTCCGGGCGAGATTAAAGTTACTGTTATTCGGGAATCGAGAACGACCGACGTCGCTAAGTAATCTCGGCGTTCTATAATGTTTTTTCAAAAAAAATACGGCGCGTTTCTTGGAACGCGCCGTATTTTTACGTGTGTTGATAATGAAGAATCACATAATCTTGTGACCCATTTTGTCGCGTTTCGTTTCGAGGTAGAACTTATTGTGCTCGTTGCACTGAACTTCGAGAGGAGCTTGTTCGGTAACGGTCAAGTCGAATCCGTTATAAATGAACGCGTCGACCTTTTTAGGGTTGTTTGTCATTAAACGAATCTTGTGCAGTCCGAGGTCTTTGAGAATCTGAATGCCGACCCCGTAATCGCGAAGGTCGACGGGGAACCCTAACGCAAGATTCGCTTCGCACGTGTCCATGCCTTTGTCTTGCAACGCGTATGCTTTGATCTTTTCCGTCAAGCCGATGCCGCGGCCTTCTTGCGGGAGATAGACGAGCGCGCCGACCCCCTCGCTCTGGATCTTTTGAAGAGCCATGTGTAGTTGATCGCCGCAATCGCAACGTAACGACGCAAGCAGATCGCCCGTAAAACACGACGAATGAAGACGGACAAGCGGAGCTTCCACAGAAGAAAGATCGCCGTAAACGATCGCGATTGGTTCGCCCGTCTCATATTTGATCTTATACGCGTAAATACGTCCGTCTCCGTATTTCGTCGGGAGATCCGCTTCCGCGACGCGCTCGACGATCTTTTCGCGTTGACGGCGATACTTAATCAAGTCGGCGACCGTTACAATTTTCAAATTGAATTTCTTTGCGATTTCAATGAGTTCGTCGCGCGTCGCACGATTGCCGGTGTCGTTGAGGATTTCTGTGAGAAGTCCAGCGGGGAACAGCCCCGCTAAGCGCGCAAGGTCGACCGCCGTTTCCGTATGACCGGCGCGACGAAGAACGCCGCCCTCTTTCGCTTCGAGCGGGAAAATATGGCCCGGCCGAACAAAGTCGGTCGTTTTACTGTTCGGATCGCCCAACGCGCGAATCGCCATCGCCTTTTCCTGCGCGGTAATGCCCGTGCGCGCGTCGACATGGTCGACGGGAATGGTGAACGCCGTTTTGAGCGGCGCGGTGTTGTCTTGAACCATCTGCGTCAGATCAAGACGGCGACACGTTTCGGGAAGAAGAGGAACGCAGGTTTGGCCGCGCCCGTGAGTCAACATAAAATTGACGTGTTCGGGCGTTACTTTTTCGGCGGCGCAAATGAAATCGCCTTCGTTTTCACGATCTTCGTCGTCCATAACGACGACGATCTCGCCCTTGCGGAACGATTCGATAGCTTCTTCAATCGTATTGAGCGGCGAATTCATAAACAGGTTCCTTTCTACTCGGGTTTTATCGGGGCGACACGGTCGTCAAACGACCGAACGCGCTTAGGGCGATTATAACTTGTTATCGTTTTTTGTTAAGAGCAGGGAACGTTGCGTTCGTTTGGTTTGCGCGCAAAAACAGAGCTTTTTTACTGTTTTTTTGGACTTTTTCCCGCTTGCGTCTTGAAAAGACAACCCCTGTTCGCGTATAATTAGATTCGGATAATTACGCGCGTTTCGACGCGTTTCGTTTAAGCGCTGAAGAGGTTGTTTTATGTCGGAGAATTATCAACTTACGGAACATCCCGTTCACTACTTTAATCCGATGGTCGATTTGACGAAAATCAAACGCGTCGTCTTTGACATGGACGGTACGATTTATAAAGGCGGAACGCTGTTTCCGTTTACAAAGAACGTCTTTGAAACGCTCGAAAAAATCGGCGTCGATTACACGTTCCTCACGAACAACTCTTCGAAAAGCGCAAAAGATTACCTTGCGAAGATTCTCAAACTTGGTCTCAAGGCGACTCCGGACAATATCGCCACGTCGGCTACAGCGACGTTCTTCTACCTGAAACAGCATTATCCGGACGTTAAAAATATCTACGTTCTTGGAACCGCGAGTCTTCGCGAAGAATTCGTCGACCACGGTTATGAGATGATCGACGAATACAACGAAAAAGAGGAGCCGGAACTTGTCGTCGTCGCGTTTGACACAACGTTGACATACGATCGGCTTTGCAAAGGAACATACTGGATCGGGCAGGGCAAGCCGTACGTCGCCACGCATCCGGACACCGTGTGTCCCACCGATCAGGACACGATTCTCGTCGATTGCGGGGCCGTTCAGGCGTTGATCGAAGACGTTACCAAGCGCCGCCCGGAAGCTGTTCCCGGCAAGCCGGAAGCGGCGATGATCGGCGCGGTCATGGATAAATACGGCTTGAAAGCCGACGAAGTAATGATGGTCGGCGACCGAATCTACACCGATATGGAAATGGCGCGACGCGCCAAAGTGGTCGGCGTTCTTGTTCTTACCGGCGAGGCGACCCTTGAAACACTCAAAGAAAGCGGTTTGACGCCTGAATTAGTCCTGGACGATATTTCCGTTCTTCGCGATCTTCTTGTGGAAGCGAAAAAAAATAAGTGAACCCCGACGATTAGCAACTGGTTGAGAGAGTAAAATAGAAATGTCGAACACAACGACCGCCGCTCCGAAAGTCCGTTCAGACAAAGAGTACGAATATTGGCGATGGCGTATCCTTATCGGGACGATGATAGGATACATTTTCTTCTATTTCGTCCGAAAAAGTATCACGATGGCGATGCCCGGTTTGGAAGAGATCGGGATCACAAAAACGACGCTTGGTCTCTTTTTGACGATCCACGGCGTTCTTTACGGCGTCGCGCGATTTGTCAACGGCGTTTGGAGCGACCGCGTCAACCCGCGCTACTTTATGTCTATCGGGCTGTTTCTCGCCGCGATGACGAACGTGTTCTGCGGTTTTTCGTCCGATATTGCGACGGCGATAGGCGTTTCTTCGGAATCCAGAGCGAACGTGATTGCGTGGATTATTGGTTCGTTCTGGATTATCAACGGCTGGGTGCAGGGCATGGGGTTTCCCCCATGCGCAAAGAGTTTGATGCACTGGTTCGCGCCTAAAGAACACGGCGTTAAATTTGCGACGTGGAACATTTCGCACTCCTTTGGCGCGGGGTTGGTTTTCCTGCTCAACTCGTTTGTCGTCGCGTTTGGTTGGAAATTCTGCTTCCTGGTTCCCGCGTGTTTGAGTATTCTTGGCGCGATCGGATTGTACTGGGCTCTTCGAGATTCTCCCGAAAAAGAAGGGTTTGACCCCGTCGAAGTCTATTACGCGCGAAAGCACGGTCAACAGGAAGAAGCGATTGACGCGGCAAAAGCTGCGGCGAGCGTTGACGAAGAAAAGACGAGCTGGTGGGCGGATCTTTGTAAAAACGTCTTCTCAAACTGGGCCGTTTGGGTTCTGTGTTTTGCAAACTTCTTTGTCTATATCGTCCGTTTTTCGATTCTCGACTGGGCGCCGACGTTCCTGTCTCAATCGAAAGGGCTCGATCTTCAGTCCGCCGGTTGGGCGACGGCTTGTTACGAAGTTTTCGGCGCGTTTGGCATTATCCTTAGCGGAGTCTTGATGGACAAGGTCTTCAAGGGGCGCGGCGCGAAAGCGTGCTTCGTCTATATGCTTGGCTGTTTGATCGCGTCGATACTATTCTGGAAACTCGATTCCGGGTCGCTTGTGTTGAACATTTTGATCATGAGCGTCATCGGATTCTTTATCTACGGTCCTCAATGCCTGATCGGCTGCGTTGCCTCCACGATTGCCACCAAAAAGTCGGGCGCGGCTTCGAGCGGATTGACAGGCCTATTTGGATATCTCGCGACGATCGTTACCGGTTTTGGCGTCGGGCTTATCGTTGATTCGGCCACCGCGCCGTTCAAAGAGGCGCGCGACGACATGGTAGCCACCGCCGTCGCGGGGGCGGCGGAAGTTCCCGGCGTCGACGCGGAGAACATTCGAAATCTGGGCGTCGCCGATTTGGTTAAAGCGCTTGAGGGCGTTTGCGACTCTCAACGTTCGTACGAAAATTTTTCCGGCGATCGCGAGTCGTATAAGGGCCAAAAAATCACGGAAAAATTGCAAAAGAATCAGGTTAAGTTGACAAACGCGATTAACGGCCTTTTTGAAGGCGTCGAGCTTACCGACGCTCAAAGGCAGAAAATTCAAGACGCCGCCATGATCGAGGCAGTCGAGGGCCGCGCGAATATTTCGAAAGAAGGTTGGCCGCTTATCTTCGGCATGCTCGTGATTTCGTCTTTTGCCGCGCTGATTCTTTTCGCGTTGATTTTCAACGCCGCGTCGCCTGAACTTCGGCGCGAGGAGCAGGAGCGTAAGGAGCGCGAGGCGGCTCAGAAAGCGTAATCGATCAATCGGTTGACTGCATGGACAATGAATCCCGACGTTAACGCGTCGGGATTCGTTTTCTTTTCTATTTCAAGGAGGTTCTTTCGATGAGATTATTTCAAGGAACTCTTGCGTTTGTCGCGGGACTCGCGTTTGCGTCTTTCGCCTCGATTTCCGCTATCGCCGACGATTCTGTAAACGCTTCGTCGTTTGGCTATAACGCCGAAGACGCGACCGAATGCTTGCAAAAAGCGATCGATTCGGGCGTGAAAACCGTCGTTGTCGACAAGCAGACGGGACCGTGGATCGTTCGACCGATAACGCTAAGAAGCGATCTTGAATTGGTCTTGCAGGAAGGGACGGAAATCGTCGCGAAACAGGGCGAATTCAGAAGTAAAGGCGAATGTTTACTTCGCGCGTCCCAAGCGTCAAACGTAACAATACGCGGCGAAGGCAAAGGCGCGACGCTTCGCATGCGTAAACGCGACTACTGGAACGAACCCTATGAGAAATCGGAATGGCGACACGGCGTTTCTCTTTTAAGTTCTGAAAACGTTGCCATAGAGAATCTCACAATCGCCGAAACGGGCGGGGACGGAATCTATCTTGGCGTGAGTCAACCCGGCGTCCCCTGTCGTAATATTACGATCAAAAACGTTGATTGCGTCGCGAATAACCGTCAGGGAATCAGCGTAATCAGCGTCGACGGTTTGCTTATTGAGGATTGCCTTTTACGCGACACGGTCGGCACGCCCCCTGCGGCGGGGATTGATTTTGAGCCGAATCGCGACGACGAGCAAATCACCAACGTCGTCATGCGCCGCGTGAAAGCGATTGACAACAAAGGGAGCGGCTTTGATTTTTATCTGTACAATTTAAAGAATTTTGGCGAAGACCTCTCCATAACGATGGAAGATTGTCAGGCGGTTCGCAACAACGGCGGATTCATTTTTACGGCGAGAGACGGCGAAGACAGAATAATGCCCGGTAAAATAGAAGTCGTTGATTCCGACTTTATCGGCAACTTTATCGGCGTAGCGATTCGTAGCAAATGGGCGGACGGCGCGCCGTTTGCGTTTAAAAACGTCAGGATCGTAACGCCAAGCGCAGATAAAGCCGTAAAATACGGCGATTACGTCGATTACAATTTCAGCGTTCAGACAAACGAGGCCGTTGAAAAATGGGCGCAAACGACCGTCGATTCTGGCGTTTCTTTAATAGCGGTGGGCACAGACGTCGACGTCAACGGCGGTTTTAGCTTTGAAAACGTCGAGATAATCGACGCTTGCGCGGACGCTCCCGATTTTCTTTTCCTGCTTCGAGACGCATCGAGCGAGGTTGTTGGGTTTGATAAGATAAACGGTTCGGTAAAATCGACGAAGCTCGACGAAACAGGAACAGTTAAAACGAGTTCCGTCGTAGAATTGAACGACCAAAAACTATACGAACTGTTTCCTCAACTCAATATGCGCAAAGTCGAAGGATTCGACTTCAAAACTTTGAACGATTCCGCTTTTAAAGATCAAAGCGCGGAGCTTATCGACGCATGGTCGGGAAACGCCGCGAAAAAGCAGGGATTTCGAACGCGCGGAGGCGCGACGTACTACTTTTACGCCGCGTCGGGCGAGACTTTTTCCTGGACGTTGCAACAACGCAAAATTGGGAATTATCCGTTAAGTAACGTCGGAGCGGTCATTAAGACTCCTTCGGGCAAGGAAATCGCTCTCGATTCCATGCCCGACGACGCGATTCCAAAAGCGTATGAATTCAAGGCGGAAGAAGACGGATGGTTCCGTCTTGAACTCGCCTTTGGCGCAAGCACGGTCGAACTGACAAGCGATGATCCGATTTTGACCGCCGCAAGACCGAGTCTGGACGTTTGCGGAAACGTCGGAACGTTCCGGTTTTACGTTCCGAACGGTTCGAAAGATCTTGGATTACGCGTCGTCGGCAGCCCGTCGGAGCGAGTTACCGCGACGATTGTCGATCCTGACGGAAAACAGGTGGAAAAACTGGAAAACGTTTCAGCGTTGGGATCCTGGTCAATAGACGTCGACGAAACGACGGGCTTGCCGGTTGCGCCGAAGCCCGGTTTTTGGACGCTTAAACTCGAAAGACCGACGGTCGGCGTTTTAGAAGACTATATCGTTACAATTCTTGGCGTTCCCGCGTTAATACGTTAAGAAGGAATTGATCTTTGATATTACGAGGAAACAATGCGAAATATTATTTTTAGAGCGACGGTCGCCGTTTTCGCGCTTTGCGTTTTTACGGCTCCGTCTTGGGCGGACGACATGAACGACAATAACGCCGCGAAACCCGGCGAACAAATTGTAATGACCGCCGAGCTTCCATTGGCTCTCGGCGGCGAATGGACCGGCGGAGACGCCATGCCTCTTGGCGGCGAAAACCCGATCGACGAAACGAAAACGGAGCAGGTGAAATACTGGTTCTTCCTGCCCGTCGACGAGTCCGCGAAAACCGAAGACGGGTTCCCGCTTTTACTCTTCTTACACGGCGCGGGCGAACGCGGCGACAATCCCGAAGCGGTGAAGACGCATGGTCCGCCGAAATACTGCGCCGATCCCGAACAGGCGAAAACGTGGAAATTTATTACCGTTTCGCCGCAAGTCAAAGGAAATCGATTCTGGTCTCCGGCGCAGTTGCGCGTTCTGATCGACCAACTTTGCGATCAATATCCGATCGACCGTTCCCGAATATACGTAACCGGCTTGTCGATGGGCGGGTTCGGCACGTGGGGCATGGTCGCGCATAACGCGGATATCGTCGCGGCGGCTGCGCCTCTTTGCGGAGGCTATCCTCTTGAATTCGCGCCAAAGATGACGAAAACGCCGATTTGGGCGTTTCACGGCGACGCCGACGGCGCGGTTAAATACGAGTATTCTCGCAATCTTGTCGACAAGGTTCGCGAACTTGGAAACGGCGACGTCAAGTTCACTACCTACCCCGGCGCCGGTCACGACGTCTGGACGAGAACGTACGCTAATCCAAAACTTTACGAATGGTTCCTATCAAAAAAACTGGAAAAGTGAGGTTTGTTATGCGTTATGCTCTCCTATTAGGCGTAGCGGCGTTGATTGGTTTCTCCGCCGCCGCGTACGCGGATTCTATCAAAGACGGCAATCCGGAAGCGACTCCTGGACGTCAGGTGTTGATGAAGGCGGAACTGCCGTCGAAGGTCGGTAATCCTCGCGCGGGCGACGATCGACTCGACGAATCTAAAACGGATACCGTCGATTTTTGGTTCTTCTTCCCAAGCGACGAGTCTGCGAAAACGGACGACGGATTCCCGCTCATGCTCTTCATGCATGGAGCAGGGGAACGCGGCGACGATCCGAATATTGTCAAAGCGCACGGGCCGGCGAAATTATGCGCCGATCCCGAATGGGCGAAGTCGTGGCGATTCATTACCGTTTCCCCGCAATGTAAGCCGAACACTCATTGGTCGCCTCTCCAAATGATGGTTTTGATTGATCGCATTTGCGAAGCGTATCCCGTCGACCGCTCGCGTATTTACGTGACGGGGTTGTCGATGGGCGGGTTCGGCACGTGGGGAGTCGGATCGATTGGCGCCGGCAAAATTGCGGCGATCGCGCCGATTTGCGGCTGGTTCCCGACCGAAAAAGCGTCGTCGATTACCATGCCCGTGTGGGCGTTCCATGGCGACGCGGACCCCGCCGTCAATATTGACTCGGGTCGCGCGATTGTCAACGCCGTCAAAGACGCGGGCAATCGCGACGTGGCGTTTACCGTCTATCCCGGAGTTCAACACGACAGCTGGACACGAACGTACAATAATCCAATGTTCTACGACTGGCTTCTTTCGAAACGATTGCCGCCCGTTATTTCCGGACCGAAAACGGAACCGGGTAAACAGGTTTTGATGAAAGCGAATTTGCCGGCAAGCCGCGGCGGCATGTTTGGCGGAGGCGACGAACTTGATTCCAGTCAAAAAGAGGACTTGAGTTTCTGGGCGTTCCAACCGAGCGACGATACGGCGAAGACGGACGCTGGCTACCCGTTGCTGGTCTTCCTTCACGGAGCGGGCGAACGCGGTTCGAATCCGCGTCTCTTGATGAAGTACGGTCCGCCGAAGTTGTGCGACGATCCGGAAATCGCTAAGACGTGGAAGTTCTTCACCGTTTCGCCGCAATGTAAACAAAACGCCGGATGGTCGCCGAAACAGATTTTGACGCTTATCGACGAAGTTTGCGCGAAATATCCGATCGACAAGTCTCGTATTTACGTTTCCGGCGTTTCGCTTGGAGGCTTCGGCACGTGGGGAATCGCGACGATTGGCGCGGGAAAAATCGCGGCGGTCGCGCCTGTATGCGGCGCGTACAATCCGGACCGCGCTTCGTCCGTAACGATGCCCGTGTGGGCGTTCCACGGCGCCGACGACCCGGTCGTTAAAATTGACGGCGATCAGGCGATGATCGACGCGGTGAAGGCGGCTGGCAACGAGGACGTGAAATTCACAATCTATCCCGGCGTTGGGCACGATTGTTGGAATCTCGCTTACGCGGAACAAGAGCTTTACGAATGGCTCCTGACGAAGTCGCTCAAATAGTTTTTCGTTGAACGTTTGACTAACGTCGAGGCGTCGGGGAATTGTTCTCGACGCCTCTTGGCGTCTTTAACAGTTTGAAAGCGCGACGCGTCGTAGAGCGACGCGTGTTTGGATAAAAACGCACGATGCAAAAGCGTTTTTTTGAACGATTCGTCCTTGCGAAGATTTCAGGCGACGAAATGGTCGCGCTTGACACTCTCGAGCCTGAACGTTTCCTTGCGCCCGGCGAACTGTTGCGAGACGCTTCCATGCGTTTGCCGATTGCTCGGCGTCAGTTTCGCGCTGGTCGAGTCGCGCTTAAAACAGCCTTTTTTGCTGTGAAAAGCGTCGCGCCGCAATTGTTTGGTGACGCGGTTGGCAGTACAAAGCGACCAATGGGAGCGGATTTTTACGCCTCGCACGGAAGCGCGAATTGGGAGTCCGCCTTCGGACCGCGCGCCGACGAGACAATCGCGCTGATAGACGCGTTGGAACGCGACGACTACGCGGCTATCGACGTGTGCTCGCGCAACGAACGCAATCGCGGCGTCGCGCCGAAGTTATTTGACCCGGCCCTCGGACCGCGCGGTTCAATTTCGCACGTGTCGACCGCCGCCGTAGCGATCTATCCGCTTAATCCCGGCGACGCGCTTGGGTGCGACCTCGTTGAATTTGGCGCGGTCAAACGCAATATGCTCGACCTGTTTTTTACGGAAACAGAACGCGCCTGGCTTAATGATCCGGCCGTGTGGGAGTCAGGGGAGCAGGACGTCGTATGGGGAGCGAAAGAAGCCGCGTATAAAGCGGTTTCGCCAGCGCGATCCTTTAACCCCAATCAAATCGAAGTCGCTCCAACGTCGGACGGACGTTATCGCGTTCAAGCCGAGGGAGTCGAACTTACGGCGTTCGTCGTCGACCGCGATCAATTTCGCGCGACCGTCGTCGCCTTACGAGAAGAATAGTCATGACGTTGAATAATACGCGTAAAGAAGACTTTTTCCCGCTCGAATTAACGCCGTTTGAACTCTATTTCTTCTACGACAATCCCGACGAGTTTCCCGCGCTTTTTACGACAAAACTCGTATGGCGCGGAGTCGCCGAACGAAGCGTTTGGCAGACGGCCATGGAACGTGCGTTAGACGTTCATCCGCTACTCTCCGCAACCGTGGTTAAAGAACGGGGAAAATACTATTGGCAACTCTGCGCGAACCCTACGATAACCTGGCTTGACTCAGAAGCGGAATTGGACGCGATCCCGATTGGGAGAATCGATCTCGCGCGCGAACCGGGACTCAAAATCTATGCGGCGCCGACGGAAGCGGGCGTAGTTTTTCGTCTATTTACGCACCACTCGACCTGCGACGGCGGCGGTTTCATCGCTTTTATGAGCGACTGGTTTCTGGAAGCGCGACGTATGCTTGAGGGAGACGCCGCGCCTTGCGTCGAGCGCAATCTCGATTTCTTGCTTCGCCGCGATCAATTCGACTTTCCGCCCCTGCCGAAACAAAGATCGTCGCTCCGTCGACAAATATTGAAGATCTACTACACAATCCAGTGGTTGATTCAAAGTCCGAAAGAACTCGTCGGCGATTTCACACAAGAGCGTTTTGATCGTTCTCAGAAACGATTTGCTCAAGAACCGGGCGAGCAACGCGTCGCGTTCCGCATTCTGGACTCTGAGACGGCGAGCGATATTCGTCGACGTTGTAAAGAATCGGGCGAAACGATCCTGTCGTTTTGGCTCGCCGTTCTCTTTACGCGTCTCAATCGCTTTTACGGCGACAAACGCGCGCTCTATCGCGTTACAATTCCCTTTAATTTGCGTAGTCCAAAAGATTCCGACGCGACAGCGAGCCTTGCGGTAAGCTACTGCTTCTCGACGCGACGTACGCGCGATATCGACAATTCCCTTGCGTTTAGTCGGGGAATCGCCGACGAAATCCAATATTTTCGCGACTGGAATTCTGCGGCGACGTTTCTTTCTTCGCTGACGACTTTTGCGCGCGTTCCCGGCCTGTTAAAAGCCACGCTCAAGTCCCCGCGCGCCCTGAGCAGTTCCGTCTTTTCGAGTCTTGGCGACTGCGACAGAATTTTTGATCCCAAACTTCCGCGCGATAAAGACGGGCGAATTGCGTTTGGTTCTCTGTCGCTTGAACGAATCTACTTTTCCGGTCCATGTCGGCGCGGTTCTAATATCTTTGTCTCCGCTTATTCTTATGGGGGAGAATTCTATCTCTCTTATCGCTATGCGTCTCGATTTGTCAAACTTGACGAGACTTTTTTGGATTTGTGGCGCGAATTATTGATAGAAAGGTAATAATACTAACTGTGCGCATAATTGACCCCATAGTGACATTTCTCTGATTGTAAACAATAATAGCGTCTTGACTGATTACTTTAATCTAGATAATATAGATAGAATAGGAAATTGTTATTCGCGACCGACTACGTCAGAAGAGGTTGGTCGCGTTGGCGTTTTACGAAGTTTTGCATTTATCGACCGAAGAACCCCAATGCTCTTGCGGCGGATAACTTGTTGAACCTTTATTAGTAAGAAGTAACGGTGAATATAGTGGACTGGGATTTTGATCAAAGGGCGTCGGCCGCGTCGACGGACTCGATTTTGGGAAGTCCCTATCCGCTTGCGATAATCGGTTTTTCCTGCTATATTCCCGACGCGACGTCGCCAGAAGAGTATTGGCAAAACCTCGTCAGTGATCATGTTTCCATTAAACCGATTGATTCTTCCCGCGTTTCAAACGTTTTTTTTGCCCCTGACCCGAAACATGATAAAAAGGCGAAAAAAGGACGAAGCTATTATAATATTGCAGCTCTTGTTGATTATGATCGATTCTGTAACGACGAAGTTCCGAGGTTGCGCGCCGAATTTGCTCGTCATGGCGTAGGAAGCGACGTCTTGCCAAAAGCCCCTGGACACTTGCTTGCGCTCAAAGTTGCGCTTGAGGCTCTACGTTCGACAGGCGTCGATCCGTTCAATCTTCCTTCGTCTGAGATAGGAGTCTTTTGCGGACTTTTATCCGCAAATAAATCGGACGAGTATGCGCCAGTTCACCCAAACGCGGACGTTTTTGTAGACATTCTCAATTCACTTCCGTCTTTTCAGACTCTGCCGAGCGAAAGTCGCGCGAAAGTTATTCGCGCTTTCCTTGCTAAAAAAACAAGTTCATGCGCTATGGGCCGCGACGAGTTTTTATCGTCGGAACAGCCACATCAGGTAATCCGATCTATTCAAAACGCGTTTGGTCTGAGAGGCGACGGCTACGCTTTTGACGCGGTTTGTAGTTCGTCGCTTCTTGCGTTTGAGCTTGCTCGGTCTTTTTTACAGAGTGGCAAACTCGACGCGGCGATTGTCGGTGGAGTAACTTTCGTCGCTTCCCCTCATGTCGTTCAGTTTACTAAAGCGTCCTCATGCTCCGCACGCGGTTCTTTTCCTTTTGACGACCGCGCCGACGGACTTGTTCCCGGAGAAGGGTGCGTTTTTATGGTCGTTAAAAGTCTTGAAAAAGCGATTAAGAACGGCGATCGTATTTGGGGAATCGTTCGAGGCGTCGGCGTTGCGACGGACGGACGTGGGAAAAGTCTTTGGGCGCCTTTATCTGACGGACAGACGTTAGCAATTCGACGCGCGTTTAAAGATTCTGGGTATAAATCATGGAGCGAACTCGACAAAATTGAAGCGCACGCCACTTCAACGCGACTTGGCGACGCGACGGAACTTCAGGCGCTTTCCAACGCGATGGAAGACACTCCGTTGCCAGAATGGGTTAAGATCCCGATTACTAGCGTTAAAGCTAATCTAGGGCATCTTCTCAAAACGGCAGGCGTAGCGAGTCTACTTAAGGTTCTTTTAGAATTGTCGCATGAACAGAAATTAAAACAGTCGTCGATTGAGACGTTAAGCTCCGCGTTTGATTGGAAATCTTCCCATATGCGTGTTCTGCTTGAAAACGAACCTTGGCGCGTCCAGAACGAACACATTCGCAAGGCGTGCGTCCAGGCGTTTGGAATTGGCGGATTAAACGCTCAAGTTTTTGTCGAAGGGCCTGAGGGGATCGTGAACGCGCCTCGACAACAGGAGTGTTTGCCTCTGGGAAAAATAGCGATAATAGGCGTAGGATGCGTCCTGCCCGGCTCGTTTAATGTAAAGGCTTTTAAGTCTCGAATCAATAAGGAAGAAGTCGCAATTACCGCCGTTCCAAAAGAACGAACTCGGACCTTATTTACCGTTGCGGACCGTATAAATCCTAATTCTCTCTATTTTAAGGCGCGAGGCGGTTTTATTGAGGACTTTTGTTGCGACTGGCGGCGTTTTCGTATTCCTCCGAAGCATATTAAAAACGCGAATGCTTTGAAGTTTATTATTCTTGAATCTGCCGACCAGGCAATCACCTCAGCGGGGTATCGCTCCCATCTGCAAAAGGTTGATTCACAATGCGCGGAGTCTTCCTGCTTGAAAGCGTTAGACTCGCTTTCGACTGCAATTATTGTCGGCGCCCGTTCCGACAGCGATTTTCTTGCGACGCTCAATTTGGAGACGCTAACGCCTGTCTACCAGGAACGTTTGGAAAAGGCGTTAGAAGGCGAAGGCAAATCGAGCGAACTTGCTCATTCAATCGGCGAAGATTTTTCAGCCGCTGTTTATGGTCGCGAAGGTTCGTGTATTGACGACGAGACTGGGTGTGATACGATCAGCACTCACGCGTCGCGTATAGCGAAGACATACGATCTCAAGGGGGGAGCTTTTACTCTCGACGCTGGAAATGTTTCGTCGTTTAGCGCGCTTAGAACGGCCGCGCTTTTTTTGAATCGCCGCGCGGATTTACGCGCAGTCGTGTGCGTTGTCGGTTGCGGCAGTATGCACAAGAACGAACTGAAAAAGTGCGCTGAGTTGGGCGTAACGCCAGGAGAAGGCGCCGTCGCGTTTGTTCTAAAGCGAGTTAAGGACGCGCGTGAAGACGACGACAAGATACTGGCGGTAATTTCTGATATTGAAGAACAGCGTCTTCTGAAAAACGACGCCGAGCACGCGATACAAGCGTTTAAAGAGTTTGCCAACTCGTCCGCAACGCTGGCAAGTGTTGACCGTCCTCTTTTTGTGGAGACGATATGCGATTCAGATCGAAGCGTCGAACGACAATTTAACTCGGAGACGAAAAAACTTTCGATTTCTGACAAACTTACCATTTTGGGAGAAACGCGAGTATCCGCGCGCGAACTCATTGGCGATTTACGTTCAGCCGCTGGCGCAGTCGCCATACTTGACGCAATTATCAGTATGCAAGGACGCGACGATAATCCGCGCGCCGTTGTCTCGCAATGGGATCGCGACGGAATGGTCGCGCAAATCACGCTCGAAAAAGACCCGATGGAAACGAATAAAACTCCTATAAAGGCGACTTTGATGACAAACGAAATGCAAAAATCAGCAAATTCTCGCCAAGACGATCGAGTCGTCTTTCTTTTTCCGGGGCAGGGTTCTCAGTATGCGCGAATGCTCTCGCCGTTGTTTCGTTCCGTTCCCGAAGCGCGCGAGGAACGCGATAAACTTGACGTTGAGCTTAAAAGCCTCGGTTTTCCGACGTTTAACGAACTTGCAGTCGAGAACGCTTCAGCTCTTGGAGTCGACGTCGCCGCCACTCAGATATCGCTGCTTGTCGCCGACACAATTGTCGATCGAACGTTACGCCGACTTGGAATTAAGCCGGATATAATAGCGGGGCACAGCTATGGAGAGTATCCCGCTATGGTAGCCGCCGGGACGCTAACTTTCGCCGACGCGTTGCGCGCCACTCAAGAACGATGCCGTATTATTGACGAGACGATTGGCAAGTCTGCCACGCCGTCGGGAATGCTTTCCACGAACGCGCCAAAAGACGTTGTTCAAAAGATTTTTGCTCGATTGCTTTCAAGATTTGATTCAGAGTCTTTCTTTATTTCCAATCGCAACGCGCCAGACAATACGATTATTTCTGCCGTTCGGCCGGCGCTTGAACAGATTGCCGAGGAACTTAAGTCTGAACATTGCGGTTCGGTAATTCTTTCCGTGCCGGTCGGTTTTCATTCTCCGCTCGTCGCCGGAGTTTGTTCGCCTCTTGATAACGCGTTGTCTGGAATAGATTTTGACTTCCCAACGACGCCGTTTATGAGCGGCGTTTCCATGCGCTTTGAGTCGGATCCCGAGGTTATTCGCGAAAATCTCGTCGAGCAGATGACCAAGCCGGTCGACTTTGTTGAAATGATCGAACGCGCCTATAGAAACGGGGGGAGACGCTTCGTCGAGATTGGGCCGAAACAAGTCCTTACTCGTCTGGCCGCTAAGATACTTAAAGATAAGCCGGACGCGAGTTATTACGTGTGCGACTACGGCCCCAAAGGAATCGATCGCGAATTTGACGCGTCAATTGTTAACTCGTTGCGCAATTCGAGCGTGACCGTTCAATTTGATCCGAAGTCGGTAATTGGACGGAACAACGCTGAAGAAACCAAAAAATCCGAGCCGCAACAAGAGTCGTTCTCGACGCTCCATAACGACGCGCTTCCAGAGGAAGTCGTATCCTATTCGGGCGGTCCTTGCGAAATCGGGTTGGCTCGCGGGCGTTGCGACGGCGAGCGTATACGCCGCGCGTTGCGACGGTACGCGGACGTCGCGGGGACTTCGAGCGAAAAACTCTTGCCGAACGTCAACGCTACTGATATTGCGCGCGCCCAGGAATTTTTTGGTCAATCTGGTTACGACGAGCTTCGCGGAATTGCCGAAGGCGCGGGGGTCCCTTTGGCGGCGCTGATCCGACACAATCTTTCCGTGTTCCCCGCGTCGCGAGAGCATATTCCCGAATGGGGCGGCTTTGCGAAACCAAACGGCGGGTGTTCGCATTTCGCGGGCGTTACGCTCGACGGCGAGTTTGTTCACGGCGGGAATATCGACGCGCCGATCATGAATATTCTTCCGAACGCGATTGAATCTCGAATCGCCGTTCGACGTCCGCTCGACGGCTACGCTTCCGTTTCGATTTTACTCACGGGACTGATCGGCAGTCGCGGGGGCGTGAATGAGCGCGGTTTGGCGGCGACGACGAGCGATCTGCTCGACGACGTCTATAAAAACGCGCCAAAAGACGGTTTGCGTCGCGGAATCGCGATTCAAACGATCCTTGATCGTTGCGCGACGGTCGACGAGGCGATCGAATTCGTCAAAACGACGAAACTTAGCGGCGCGAAATCGATCGGTTTGAGCGACGCGAACGGCGCGACGGCGCTTATTGAATACGCTGGGGACGAACGTAACTCGCTTATCTTAAAGCGTTGGCATGAAACGAATCATTCGACGACGCTTCGAACGGCTCTCGCCGAGGATAGCGCGCCCCTCAACTCAATAGCGCGACACGAACGTTTGCAAGAATTGCTTGGCTCCGACGACGGCCGTCTGGAACTTGACAGTTCTGCGGCGTTTGACGTTTTGCGCGACGAATTCGATTCGACCGACGACGAGTCGCGCGTGCGGCGATTCCGAACTCTCAATATGATTTGTCGTTCCGACAACGTCTTTTCATGGATGTTTTATCGAAACGAGGGCGTCATTCGGTTTCAACGATCCTATTCGAACGCGCTGAGCCGAACCGACGACGTTTCCGGCATGGTTTTTCCTCTTGACGAACTTATGCCTGAATATCGCGGAAAAACGTTAGAACAACAAGCGGCGACGACGCCTCAAGAAGAGAGAGAAAATCGCGACGCAACGTTGAACTCTGAACGATATAACCCGCTCATGACGCCGCAAGACTATCTTGCGGCGATCGACGACGACTACGTCTTGGCGAAACAAGACAAACTCTCTACCGTTCGATACGAAGATCGGATCGTTCAGACGCCTCCTCATAAATTCCCCGTTACTGCGCCCGACGGACGCGTCTTGCTTGTCGCCGCGACTCCGAAAAACGAACTGGCGAACAAGGTAAAGTTGCGTATCGCCGAACTTGGCGGTTCCGCCGATCTGATCACATTAACCGACGAATCGGGAGCTGAAAAAACTCGATCGGTGCTTGCTGAAGAAATCACGTTGTTGTGTCAGGGCGAATTTCCGAGGAACGTCCTCCTGCTCGCGTCCTACGACGCCGCGCCGCGCGTGTTTGATTCGAAAGAAGCCTGGGCGCTGACGCGTTCTCATGGAATCGCGTTTCCGATCGTCGCGTTGCAATCGTGGTATAAGGTCGCGCTCGAACGTAAAATCGATTTGACGACCTTGACGGTAGTCGCGGCGACGCGTATGGGAGGATTCCTTGGCGCCGACGGACGAACGACGCGCCCTGAAGACGGCGCCATGGCGGGGCTTATGCGTTCGTTGCAGGTCGAGACATATACCGGCAAGAACGCTCGTATTTTCGCTTATTGCGTCGACCATGAGCTCGACGAAGATATTTCAATCGTCGCGGAACGTCTTGTCGCCGAACTTAAACGTAGCTCAACGTTTGCCGAAGACGTTGGGTATCGTTCCGGCAAGCGTTACGCCATGCGTTTAGTCGCTTGTCGACAAATTCCGGAACCGAAAAAAGTTTTAACGGACAAGCATCCCGTTTGGATCGTTACCGGAGGACGGCGCGGCGTAACGGCGGAACTGGCGTTAGGACTTGGAAAGAAGCTTGGCGCGAAGTTATGTTTGATCGGTTCTTCCGATCCGGCGATTCCCAATATCGACGAAGCGCTGAAACTTGACGAGAACGGTCTTAAAGAACTTAAAAAGACGATGGCGCGCAAGGCTCTCGAAGAAAAGAAAAGGCCTGCGGAAGTTTGGTCGCGCTTTGAACGCGCTTTGGAAACGCGTAAAAACCTGAATCGATTCAAGGACGCGGGGATCGAGGTTTCGTCGTACAATTGCGATCTCTCCAACTTTGACGAAGCGCGCGCGTTAACGCGGCGTATTGTCGAAGAAAACGGAAGAATCGACGGGATTCTTTTCGGCTCCGGGTTTGAGAAAGCGGCGGTTTTTGAAAAAACGTCAGAGGAGACGGCGATGAAGATTATCGACGTTAAAGTCGGCTCTGCCGTCGCGATTCTTTCCGCGTTCGACGAGGGGAATTATCCCCGGACGATTTTTGGAATGGGGTCTGTTTCCGGAAGAATGGGGTCGTTAGGCCAAGTCGGTTATTGCGTCGCCAATAACCTGTTGGCCAAGACGCTTGCTTCCTTTGCAAACAGTCGACCCAATTGTCGTTCGACCGTTATTCATTGGCCCGCGTGGGACGGAGTCGGCATGGCGGTGCGACCGGAATCAAAATTTATGCTCGATTCGTTGGGTATACCGTTTATGCCAATCGAAGACGGCGTTAATTGTTTCCTTGACGAGGTTGTCGGTTTGCGTCGACCGTATGAAATATGTAAAAACGCGCCGGTCCACATTCACGAGTACGCGACCAGACAGAGTCCTTACCTTACCGAAGAGGGGCTTAAGCCGTTTCAAGAGCTTATTGAAGTTCCGTTTCTTAGCGATTGCGCCGAGGGAGACTGCGAATTACGTCCCGTGAAAAGACAGAGTCTCGGTTTCGTGATTGACGGGGAGACTTGGGAGGCGCGCGTACTACGTAGCGAACTCCGCGTTGTTCCTCCGAAAGACGCGCAGTTTTATTTAATAACGCAACCTCGCGAATACGGGGCGGTTAAGTCGTCTAATCCGGCTCGACTTACCCTTCGACGCAAGAAGATGGACGAGGTTTTTCAAAGGGTGGTTGCGTGGCGAAAGGCGCGGCAGAACGCTGAAGACGACAATCTTATTATTTTAGGACTCGCCGAAGCGGAAGAATTATACGGTTGGAACGAAGGGGAGGAATATTGCGCCAAAGCGGACGAACTTCGCGACAGCGGCAAATATGGTCAGTTTGGCGTCTTGCAAATGTGGTCTGAACCTTTCGATGTTCCGACATTAGAAGAAATCGCGGATTCGCTGGCGATACCTCTTGAAGACGATGAAGATAAGGAAAAGAAGACAGTCAATAGCTTGACCGTTCCGTCTAGACCTCTCGTTCGACGGATTTCCTCCGATTCCTGTCAGATTGTCGCCTCGCTCACACCTGACCCGACAGTTGCTCCTTACCTTGTTGAACACCAATTTAGAGGAAGACCGATCCTTCCGTTTGTGATGGCGTTAGAGACTTTTGCAGAAACTATTAACGAAGGAGTCAGGAATAATACCTATATGGAATTCCTGTCGGTAAAAGTCATTAACGGGCTTTCTTTTACTCAGGATTGCCCTTATGAACTACGTTCTTTTGCGTCATGTGACTCGGACGGATTTTGGAAATTAAGACTCGTCGGCGATCGTTACAACGCCGAGGGACAGAAGATCAATGACGCGTTTCCTTATTTTTCAGGCCGGGCGCGTTGTGTTCCGGCACACTGCGCGCCAGAAATGAACGCGTTTGTTGATCCTTTTGAATATGAAAAAGCTTACGAATGGGTTCCTATATATCGTGGCCCAAATCATGACGGTCTTTATCATGGACCAAAACTTCAAAACCTTAAACGTTGTTTTTTTATTAACGATTCAAAAGAGGGAATCGGAGAAATAATAGCGCCTTCGCGCGAAGAGTTGCTTGGCGAGGAATGTGAAAATGTTACGATAGACGCGGCAGTTCTTGACGCCGCCTTGTGGTTTTGCGGGGCTCTCAACGTTGCCGTGAGCCCTGGTAATCCTGCTGTTCCCGAATTGATCGAAAAACTACGCGGTTGGACGGGACACATTAAGCCTTGTTCAAAGTGTACGGTTCGTGCGGTAGTTAAAGAACGCAGATCGTTGCCATTTGGGTATATTCAAGTGGTATTTGATTTTGACGTTATTAATGAAGACGGGGATCTGGTTTGGCAGGCAAAAGGTTTTAGGAAGACCGAATTTTAGAATTGCGACGACGCTATTCGTTTTGATAAAATAAACAGTTTCAAAGGATAGAGTTCCTTCGTGGCTCGCGCGCGAACCTATCAGCAAACTCGGATAGAGGATATAACAATGATAGATCTTTCAGGAAAAGTAGCTCTGGTAACAGGATCTTCGCGCGGCCTGGGTCGCGCGACGGCGATTCGGCTTGCGGAAGCGGGGGCGGACGTCGTCGTGAATTACGTAACGTCTCAGGGCGCGGCGCGCGAGACGGCGGAAGCGATCGCGGCGTTTGGGCGCAGAGTTTGGGTCGTTCGCGCGGACGTGAGCGAGAAGGAAGACGTTGATTCGATGATAAAGTTTGTCGAGGACACGGTCGGTCGGCTCGATATTGTCGTGAGCAACGCCGCGACGGGCGGATTTCGACCGCTCTTAAAGGCGACGAAGACGAATTTTGACGCCGCGTTCCATTCGAACGTGTTGCCGATCATTCTTCTTGCGCAGGCGGCGAAAGACCTGCTCTGGCGTTCAGAGGGACGCGGCAAGATCGTCGCTGTTTCGAGCCACGGCAGTTTCAAGGCTTTGCATTCGTACGGTCTTATTGGCGCGTCGAAGGCGGCTTTGGAGGCGACGGTTCGGCATCTTACTCTGGAATTGGGCGAACGCGTGAACGTGAACGTCGTTCTCGCGGGGTTGCTCGACACAGATTCCGGGCGTAAACTTCCGGGTTCCGATCAAATGTTCGCTTCGGTGATCGCGCATTCGATGGTTGGGAATCGGACGCTTAAGGTCGAGGACGTGGCGAATTCGATTTTGTTTCTTGCGAGTCCGCTTGCCGACATGGTTCAGGGCGCGACGCTTGTCGTCGACGGAGGTTCCGCGATCCACGCGTAATAGAAAACGAGCGTACGCTATGACAAAATATACTGTTTTGACGGGCGCGACGGGGTTGCTCGGCTCGTTCCTTTTGCGCGACTTGCTGATCAAGGACGTTCCGGTCGTCGCGCTGGTGCGATCGTCGCGTTTGGAAACGGCGACGGAACGTATAGAGGGGATTCTCCAACGGTTTGAACGTCAGCTGGGGCGCCCGTTGCCTCGCCCAATCGTAATGGAATGTAATCTTCGCGAACCGGAATTAGGTTTAACGAACGAAGAGAAGTCGTGGCTTTCGCGTCATGCGGACGCCATGCTCCACAATGCGGCGAGTCTGAGCTTTGTGGAGACCGACGCTGGCGAGCCGTATAAGTCGAACGTCGACGGAACGCGCAACACGCTCGAACTATGTCGAACGATTGGCGTGCGTAAGTTCTTTCACGTGTCGACCGCCTATGTTTGCGGAAATCGGCGTGAACGCATTATGGAATCTGATTTCTCAGACGCGTCCGGTTTTGGCAACGATTACGAGAAAAGCAAGTTCGCGGCTGAAAAAATGGTTCGCGAAGCGGATTGGCTTGGTTCCGTAACAGTCTTTCGTCCCGCGATCATCGTCGGCGATTCCGTAACCGGCTATACGTCGACGTATCACGGATTCTACGCGCCGATGAAGATTCTCGTTCCGCTTATCGAACCGGAAAACGCCAAATTTGAGGGAGTCGAGGCGTTTGGCGAGATTCTCGGCATGAATCCTGACGATCTGAAGAACTTTGTGCCCGTCGATTGGATCGCACGCGTCATGACGTCGATAGTCGTTAATTCGCGTCTGCATGGGGAGACGTATCATCTCACGGGCGGGAATCGCGTTTCTATCGGCGATTTAAGTCGACTTATCGTCGAAGGTATTCGTCGCTATAAAAAACCGGGCGAGTCAAAGATTGCGCCGATGGAGCTTGCGCGGCTGTTGCCTCTATTTCACGATCAGATGGAGGTCTATCAGGCGTATTGGCGCGACGATCCCGAATTCGATATGACGAACACGCTTCGCGCCGTCCCGCAATTCCCGCCTGTTCCGATGACGGACGAACAACTGCTGATCTTTGTCAGGTTTGCGATCGAAAGCAAATTTGGCTGGCCCAAGCCCAAGCCGACGAGAATCGAGTTCCCCGTCGCGTCGGCGCTTGAAGGGCCGAACGCCTCTTTCGCCGAACGTAACGACGAGAATGCGTTTGGGCTTCGCGTTTCTGGCGTCGGCGGGGGCGACTGGACGATCGCTCGCGACGGCGCGACGCGCGGACTGCCCCTTGACGCGCCCCTTATGACGATGAATTCCCGGACGTTTCGCGCTTTTTACGCCGATCGCGACGTCGCGGTGCTGGAATCGAAATCGTCTTGGGAGAGCGGTTCGGAAACTGAGCGACAAAGCGCGATTGCCGCGTTGCGCGGCCTCGTTGAGAAAAACGCATTAACTAATCGATAACAGGCTCCGGTAAGTAAGATGAGATTTTCCAGAGATTACAAAGAGGAACCAATCGCGATTGTCGCCGCAGAATGTCGACTCCCCTGCGGACGGAGCGTCGAAGAGTTCTGGGCGAATATATGCGCAGGAAAAATAGCGATCGATCACGCGCCCGAGGCGCGATTCAATCGCGAACTGTTTTACGACTCGGAGGTTGGCAAGCTTAATAAGACGTATACCGACCTTGCCGCGCTTGTCGATTATCCAGACGTCGATCGTTCGTTCGTTCCGCTTCCACCGGACGCCGAGAAGAACTTCGACGTCGCTCATTTAGCCTACGTCGATACGGTCGCCGCCGCGTGTCGACGCGCGGGTTACGATCCAAAGGCGTTTCCTGTGCGAAATACGGGCGTTTTTGTCGGACATACGCGTCCCGGTTTTGTCGCGCAGGAATGGTCGCGCCGTTTTACTTATCCCGAGACGATCGGCTATCTTAACGAAACGCAGTCGTTTCATGGCGTCGTGAAGGACGTTCCCGCGTTCTATCGTCGACTTCAGGAACGTGCGACGCAGAGTTTAGCGGAAATTCCCCCAGGTTTTCGTCCGCTTTATTCAAGTTGCGACTTGGCGCGACTTCTTGCGGAGACGTTCAAATTTGACGGGCCGGGCATGGTCTTTAATTCGGCGTGCGCGTCGTCGATGTACGCGTTGACGCAGGCGACGCTCGCGCTTCGCGCCGGACGAATCGACGCGGCGATCGCGGGCGGTTCAAGTTATTTCCACAGCGACACGTTGCTTCTCTTCGCAAGTTCGCGCTCGATGACGACGAATCGGTCGTGTCCGTTCGATCAGGACGCCGACGGAATGGTTGTCGGCGAAGGCTCGGTCGCTTTCATTTTAAAGCGTCTTTCGGACGCGCTTGCAGCCAACGACCCGATCATGGCGTTGATTACCGGGGTTGGCGTCGCTTCCGACGGCAAAGGCAAGAGTCTTTGGGCTCCGCGCAAAGAAGGACAGATCGAGGCGATACGCAGGGCGTACGTCGACGGACTTAGCGCTTCTGACGTTGATTATATCGAAGCGCACGCGACGTCGACGGCGCTTGGAGACGCGACGGAGCTAGAAGCGTTGCGGGAGTCGCTCGGCGACGCGTTGAAAGGTCGACGCATACCCCTTGGTAGCGCGAAGGGGAATATTGGACATACTCTCGAGGTCGCGGGCGCGGCGGGCGTGTTGAAGGCCGCGCTGACCCTTTCGACGGGACTGGTGCCTCCCGTCGGGGGGCTTCGCGTTCCGAATCCAAAGATTCCATGGTCGGAGATTCCGTTCTACACGCCAATGAAACTGGAAAAACTCGCGCCGTCTCCGAACGGACGCGCGCGTCGCGCTGCGTGCAATTCCTTTGGCATCGGAGGACTCAACGCGCATATCGCGCTTGACGAATATCTGCCCGATTACTGGCGAGACGAAGCAAAGAATCGCAATCGAACGAGCGTTTCCATGGCGACGTCGAATAAGGAGCCGGAAGCTATCGCGATCGTCGGCATGGGGTGTATTTTCCCGGACGCGTATTCGGTCGACGCGTTTGAAAAGTTGCTGGAATCTGACGCGAACGTTTTTCGCAAGGTTCCAAACAAAGTTTGGGAACACGACGTGTTTAGACGAGATTATATAGGACGCGATTATTCAAACGCGCCTGAGTTCCTTGCCGGCGTGATTGACAAATACGTCTACGACTGGAAAAAGAACAAGGTTCCGCCGAAGCAAGTGGCCAACGCAAGCCCGATTCAATTCATGATGCTCGACGCGACGAACGAAGCGCTCGCGGCGCTTGGCGAATTGACGGCGGATCAACGCCGCCGTTCCGGCGTCGTCGTCGGTTCGAAATTTGGCGGCGATTTTTCGAACAAGATGAACGCGGTTCTCGATTTGCCGCGCTTTGAACGCGTTTTGGCTGACGCGTTGACCGAGGAAGGCGTCGCTCAGAATCAAATTGGCGCGATTCTTACGGAATATTCGGACGTTTTGCACAAGCGTATGCCTGCGCTTTTGGACGAGACGGGCAGCTTTACGCCCAGCGCGCTTGCCTCGCGCATCACCAAGACGCTCGATTTGGGCGGCGGCGCGGTCGCTGTCGATTCAGAGAACGGATCTTTTGGCGCCGCGCTTATGTGTTCAGTCGACCAGCTTTTAGCGCGTTGCAACGACATGATGATCGTAATCGGCGGCCAACAGGATTTGGGGCCGAGCGTTTTCGATCTTCTTTACGCGACGGGAACCCTGTCGACCAACCCGCAACGATCTCCCTTTGACGCGCAAGCGAACGGCGCCGCGCCGGGAGAAGGATGCGGCGTCCTGCTCATAAAGCGTCTTGAAGACGCGAAACGCGACGGAGACAAGATTCTCGCCGTTATTGAAAGAATGGGCGCCGCGTCGAACCAGTCGGTTTATGACAACGTTAAACTCGCGGCGCAACGCGCGGTCAAGTCGTTTACGCGTTCCGACGTCGTGGAACTTCCCGTCGCCGGGCTTGAGACGGACGTCGATTACGTCGACGCCGTCGCCGATCTGGTCGGGACGTCGCGCGACGAGCCGCAGACGCGACTGGGTTCGACGTCTTCGCGCGTCGGTTATTTCGGCGCGGGTAGCGGCGTCGCCGAGTGCGTCAAAGGGGTTCTTGAACTGAGAAGGAACGCGGCGTTTCCTGAAAAGGAATTACGCGAAACAAGCCCCTTCTTTGAACGTCGCTGTTATAGAGTCGTTCCCAGCGACGCGTCAAACGCGTCCGCGCCCGTCGCGAGAGTCGACGTCGTTACCGGAGAGAATTACGTTTATTACATTCGATTGCGCCGCGTACGTTGAGTGTAGCCATCAATAAAAGACGATTGATAATAGATTATAAAGGCGTTTCGGAATTCATGAGAACGTTGGGAGAGCGTCGGACGCGATCCTTTTTGAATATGCGGAAGGTTATGTTATGAAGAACGAAATCATTTTCTTTGACGCGACGGAAACAAGACGCGAACGAATGCGATCCGGAGGCGTGCGACCCAAGGCGGAACCCCGTCAAATCGTTTCGGACGAAATTGTTAAAAGCGCCGCGCCAGAATCCTCCGCCGCGCCCGGCGGCGACTTCGACAAGACGACCCCGATTCCGGCAAAGATCGTCGCTCAACCTGCGGACGTTGCGAAATCGGCGGATTCTTCTTCCGACCTTGACGCGTATCTTGTCAACTTCGTCGTAGAGCAGACT
>JAFZNK010000205.1 GCA_017550965.1 Thermoguttaceae bacterium | reverse complement strand
CGACGCGGAAACGACGCTCTCCTACACAAAAATCACGACTCCGATTTCCGGACGAGTCGGCAAAGTGACGGTTACGGCGGGCAACCTCGTGACTCCTCAGACCGGCAAACTCGTCGACGTGCGTCAAATCGCGCCGATCCACGTTAAATTCGCGATCGGCGAAAGCGTCTTCAACGAAACTTTCGGAGGAGAAAGCGCGATTCGAGACCGGGCGCTTATCAAAATTTGCCCCGTCGGATCGAGTCGAACCGACTCCAAAGCGATCGAGGGCTATCCGGAAGCGAGAGTCGATCTTGTCGACAACCACGTCGATCCGAGCACCAACACCATCGTGATTTGGGCGAAGTTGGAAAACGCCGACAAACGCTTCTACCCCGGCAGTTACGCGACGGTCATGCTTTCGCGTAAATTGCAAAATCCCGTTTGCGCCGTGCTTCAGTCGGCGATTCAAACGGATCCCGAAGGGAATTTCGTCTGGGTCGTCAACGAAGGAAAAGCGGAAAAACGCTTCGTTCAACTCGGTCCCATCTCGGGCAATTACTACGTGGTCGAGTCCGGCGTTGAAGTCGGCGAGACGATCGTCGTCGAAGGGATGAACAAAGTCGCCGAAGGCGCGCCGATCAAGGAAATCCCCTACGCGTCCTGGGAAACAAGCTCCGCGAACGGAGTTCCTTCGGAATCGGCTCAAGACGCCGAATGACGCTGCGAGGAGGTTGCGACTATGTTTACCAAAATGTTCATCGACCGACCGAAGTTGTCGTTAGTTATCTCGCTGACGATCTCTTTGCTCGGCGTTTTATGTATTTTCCGACTTCCGATCGCCGAATATCCGGAAGTCGCCCCGCCGTGCATTTACGTCTTGGCGCAATATCCGGGCGCGTCGTCTCAGGTGATGGCCGAATCGGTCGCTTCGCTTATCGAAGAAGAGTGCAACGGCATTGAAGACTTGATGTACTACGTCTCCAACTCGGAAAACAGCGGCATGTATGTCCTCATGCTGTATTTCGAGCCGGGAACCGATTCCGACGTCGCGCAAGTCAACGTCCAAAACGCCATTTCGAGCGCGGAAATGAAGTTGCCCACCGAAGTAAGAGCGCTCGGCGTTAAAGTGGCGAAACGTTCGACCGACATGGTCGCCATGTACGTCTTTTCGACGGAAGACGACGCGGAAAGCATGTCCGATTTGGACTTGTCGAACTGGGTTCGTATGAACGTCAAAGACCGGTTCGCGCGCGTCGAGGGCGTTTCCGACACCGAAATTATGGGCGAACGAACATACGCGATGCGCGTTTGGGTCGACACGCTCAAGCTCAACGGCCTCGGGCTGGAAACGACCGACGTCGTCGACGCGTTGCGTTCTCAGAACCTTCACGCGTCGATTGGAACGCTTGGCTCCGAGGAATCGAGCGACTATCTGCAACTAAAAGTCGACGCGCCCGGTCGCGGCCGAACCGCGGAAGATTTCGCCAAAATTATCGTCGCGTCGACGCCCGACAATCGTCAGGTCGCGTTGGGCGACGTCGCGCGCGTCGAGCTCGGCGGCGAACGCTACGCCAACAACTCATTCTGGCACTCCAAAGGCGAAAACGTCAAAAAATCGTGTTCCGTCGGCGTCTATCGACAGACGGGCGCGAACGCGATCGACGTGATCAATCATACCAACGCGATCGTCAAGGAGCTCCAGGAAAAAGGTCTGCCGCCCGGAATTAACGTCCAACTCGGATACGACCCCACCGAATTCATTCGCGAGAGTATCAAAGAGATCGTCTTCACGCTGGTTATGACGCTCGCGCTCGTCGTCTTCGTCACCTGGTTCTTCCTGCAGGACTGGCGCGCGACGATCGTTCCGGCGGTCGCGATCCCCGTCTCCCTGCTCGGAACGTTTTTCGTCATGTCCCTGCTGGGCTACTCGATCAACGTTCTGTCGATGTTCGGCCTGATTCTGGTCGTCGGTCTGCTCGTCGACGACGGCGTTATCGTCGTCGAAAACGCGACGCGACTCATCGAACAGGAACACTTAAGTCCTTACGACGCGGCCGTCAAATCGATGCAACAAACCACGGGCGCGATTCTCGCTTCCACGTTCGTTATGGTCGCCATTTTCCTGCCCCTTTCCTTCTTCGGAGGAATCGTCGGCACGATCTATAAGCAGTTCTCCGTAACAATGTGCGTCGCGATTATCTTTTCGGCGGTTAACGCGCTCACGCTCAGCCCCGCGCTGTGCGCGATCCTGTTGCGTCCTCACGACGTTCAGGGAAAAAAGAATTTCGTCTTCCGGTTCTTCGACTGGCTCATCGGCTCGACGAGAAGCGCTTATTTGACTATCTCCAAAGCGTTTGTGAGGCGCGGCGTCCTCACGCTCGCGATCGTCGTCGCGCTCGCGTTCGGCAATCGTTGGGCGTTTAATCGGCTTTCCGAAGGATTCATTCCAAACGAAGACAAAGGCGCGTTGCTGTGCGAAATCCTGCTCCCGCAAGGCGCCACGCTCAAGCGCACGAACGCCGCGCTCAGACAGTTCCAGGACGTCTGCTTCGAGATACCGGGAATCGACCGCGTCATCGCGGTTTCCGGTTTCTCGTTTATGTCCGGCATGTGCGAAAACGTCGCGCTCGCGATCGCCGACCTGGCCGACTGGGACGAGCGCAAAACGCCCGATCTGTCGATCGACGCCATTCGCGCCAAATTGACCGAAGACTGCGCGCAAATCCCGTTTGGAACCGTCACGGCGTTTCAACCTCCGCCAATTATGGGGTTAGGCAACACGGGCGGTATTTCGTTCATGTTGTCGAACCAGCTCGGAACGCCGGTCGAAATGGAGCGCTCGATGGGCAAGTTGCTCGCTATGCTCAACGACAAATCGAAATTCCCGACCGTAGCCGTCGCGTTCAGCTCCTACAGCGCGAGCACGCCTCAGCTCTTCCTGGACGTCGACGCCCAGGCGGCGAAAGCGTTCGCGACGTCCAAGAGCGACGTTTACGGCGCGTTGCAAAATAAAATCGCGTCGTCTTACGTCAACGACTTCAACAACTTCGGGTATTCGTTCCACGTTAAAATTCAGGCGGACGAAGCCGACCGCGCCAACGTCGGGAACATCGACGAGCTAACCGTGCGCAACCGCGAAGGCGGTCAAATTCCGCTGTCGGAACTTGCGACGTTGCGCTACGAACTCGGCGCTCAGCGCATCTCGCGATTCAATCAGGCGATGTGCGTGCCGATGACGGTCCTGACCCTGCCCGGCGCGAGCACCGGCGACGTCATGCGCGATATTGAAAAGTGCGTGAGCGAAAACTTCTCCAACAATTACCGCGTCGACTGGACCGACCTGAGCTATCACCAACGCGGCAACGAAGGCAAGCTCGGCATGTTGCTCATGTTGTCCCTCGCGTTCGGCTATTTGTTCCTCGCGGGCAAGTACGAATCCTGGACGGTTCCTCTTTCGGTTCTGCTGTACGTTCTGTTCGCAACGTTCGGCGCGATGATCGCCATGAAGGTCAGCGACATGAACCTCGACATTTACGGACAGCTCAGCCTGATCATGTTGCTTGGTCTGGCGAGTAAGATTTCGATTCTGACCGTCGAGTTCTCCAAACAGGAGCGCGAGGCGGGCGTTCCGATCGAAGAAGCGGCTCTTAACGGCGCGAAAACGCGTTATCGAGCGATTATGATGACGGCGGGGTGCTTCATCGTCGGCGTTATTCCGCTCATGCTCGCGACCGGCGCGGGGTCCGTCTCGCGTCGAATCATCGGAACTTCGACCGGCTGGGGCATGATCGCCGCGACGATCCTCGGGATCGGGTTCCTGCCCCCGATCTACGCCATGATTCAACGTTGGCGAGAATACGTCAATAAGAACGTCTGGGGAAAACTCCTGAAGAAATCGTAACGTTGTTCGCAGATTCGTTCTAACTCAAACGGCGCTTGAGCTTCCCGCTCAAACGCCGTTTTTTTATCGACGCGCAGACAAAACGTATACAAATCCGATAGTTGCATCTTGCGACGCCCAAACGTAAAATTGGAGCCGCGGGCGGCAGTCGGCTTCGTCCGCCGAACGCCGCAGGCAAACCGATCGTAGCACAAAACGCCGAATCGAGAGGTCGCGATCATAAACAGGTCGACATACGAGTCATATATGATACGATAAAGAGTCGATATTGAGTCGATAAACCCGTTCACGAACGGGTTGGCATGCAAATGTATACGATGTGATAAAGAATCTATTTGAGTCGATAAGTCTGCTATGAACGGAGTGATATACGAGTCAAATATGACGCGATAAAGAGTCGATATTGAGTCGATAAAACATACTTGATTAATCCGAACGCGCTATAATTATAGTAACGATGGAAACAAGAGAATCAGAAACCGTTGAATTTAAAAAAAGTACGAGCGAACTCAAAGAAGGCGTCGTTTCTTTAGCGTCGATGTTGAATAAAAACGGATGGGGGATTCTGTATTTCGGCGTGAAAAACGACGGAACAATCGTCGGTCAGCAAATCGGTCAAAAGACTACGTCCGACATATCAAAAGCTATAAAACTGTTTTTGAAGCCGAGAATCACTCCGAAAATTGAGTTGACAACGGAAGAAGATAAAGAGATTGTCAAGATTACAGTAAGGGGTGAAGACAGACCTTATTCCGCATACGACAGATACTACGTCCGTTCCGACGACGAAGATCTGATCATGACGGCTCAACAACTGGAAGACTATTTCTTGAACAGAAATTATAGTTACTCAGAGTGGGAAAAGGCCGACTCTGGCGCAAGTCTCGACGACGTCGACGAAGAACTCCTTATACGATACGTCCAAAAAGGCAATGATTGCGGACGTATCAGTTTCGTCTATAAGGACGCGCAGTCGACGCTTAGGAGATTGAAACTATTGAACGGGGATCACTTAAACAACGCGGGTAATTGTCTGTTCTCGAATCAAAAACCGTTGCTTCTAAAACTCGCCTCCTACCCCACGGACGAACGAATTACTTTTACCGATTTGAAGCAATTCCGGGGAAATATTTTCGAATGCGTCGACGAGGCGGTAAAGTTTGTCGGCGACAACATTCGCTGGAGCGCCAGAATCATCGGAATGGAACGTGTAGAAACCCCTGAAATTCCTCTCGAAGCTTTTAGGGAAATTATCCTTAACAGCTTTGCTCATATGAGAGTCGACGAAACGTCGTCAAACGAAATCTATATAACTCCTACAAAAGTTCATATTTACAATCCCGGCGGACTTGTTCCGGGAACGACTCCGGAAATGTTCGCCAACAGGGAGCAGGGTTCCATGCTCCGAAATCCTCTCATTGCCAACGTCCTGTATTGCAACAAATCCATAGACGCTTTTGGAACAGGATTCGAAAGGGTTTTTCAGCTTTGTAAGAATACGGAATACTTGTATAACAACAACCAATTTGGGTTTACATTTGAATTTTTAAGACTGTCTGTCGACTCGTACAACGAATCAATCGTTCATCCTGAAAACTTGCTGACAGAGTACGAAAAACAGATACTCGATATTATCAAGTCCAAACGTAAGTTGACCAGAGACGAAATGGCTCGGGAAATCGGAAAATCTAAAGCAACAATTCAAAGAAATATCAAAAACTTGATCAACAAAGGTTACATCAAACGCGTGGGGTCCAATAAAACCGGATTTTGGGTCGTTCGGTAATTTAAATCAGCGCTCGCGAGACGATATCCGCAACGACCAAAAAGAAACGACCAATGAAAAGACTATTTTCTTTTTGACGTCTGTGATTTAGTCGGCGTCAAGTTCTTCTAAAAGCCCGCGTATATTCGCAAGGCTTCCGGTTCGACACTTTCCGGAGGCGTCCAGGTAACAAGACGACGCGTCGTTTGTTCCCAGGTAATCGTCGAAAAAAAGTCCGACGCTTCCGTCAAGAATCTCCCGCGCGGAAACGTCTTGCGGTTTTGTCCAGGGAACGGCGTGTGCCGAATCGACCAAAACAAGATACGGACAGTCGTCCGGAACCGCCGCGCCTTCGACGAGTTTTTTGTGAACCTCTTTGACGCGGAGAACGCGCGTTTTCGTCCTATCCTCTTTCCCTTTCGCGCGACCGTTCGAACACGAAAAGACGACGGGCCGACGTTTTAGCGCGGGCAAGTTGGCCGGATCGTCCCACGATTTAGTCAAATCGACGACCGCGTCGACTTTGTCGACCAATTCGTCGCGATACTCTTGCGTCAAGACGGCTCGCCAACTCAACGTCGGCTCGCCGGTTTCGGAAAGAACGTCGTTTGGAAGTCCGTTATGCTTGAAAACGATATTGCCAAGAACAATAAACGAACGAGCGGTAGAATCGTCCGCGCGCTTTCCACGCTCGGGGGAGGACTTTTCGGAAACTCCGCTGAAGAGCCACATGCCCAAAAGCAGCGTCAGGCAAACGAGACCTATTATTCTTCGCAACTCGCCGGGAATTAACAATTCAACGAAATTCATTGGAGGAGTACCTTTCAGCTTTGAGTTCCAGTCGTTTGACGTCGAAGGCCTCAAGCGGTTCGGGACAGTTTCGTCTGTTTGCGGTTCTCGACAATCTCTTGAATCGATCTTGGTTCGTAATCGAAGTGCGGAGCTAAAACGCAAAATTAGAGCCGCAGGCGGCAGGCGGCTATGTCCGCCGAACGCGCGGGCAACGCCGCGGCTGGCGACGCCCAAACGCACCATCCCGCCGGATTGGATATGTCAATATCCCGTTCTGCGGTTTGACTTAATTAAAAACGCCGCCACCGTCGACTCCACAAGGAACCGACGAAAGCGGCCGCTCTTCTATATCGCGAAAGCGCGAACCGGAAACCCGACGTCTCGACTCATTCGACGACGCCGTCGCCGCCGGTATATTCTTCGAGCGAGTTCTCTTTGACCTGAATGCACGCGTAGCTTACGGGAGAGTCCGCCGCCGCGCTGAACTGCCTTCTGGCCGCCGGAGCGACTTTGACAATATCGCCCGCCGAGAACTCGATTTTGTCGCCGTCGATCACGGCGGAACCCTTGCCCGACAGGATAATGTAGATTTCTTCGTTCTTCTTGTGGTAGTGAACGAACGGAACGCCCGCGCCGGCGGGCAGATTGTTAATGCTGATTTCAGCGCCGGTCAAGCCCAAAACGTCGTGAAGTTCGGTTCTCGGATCTTGCGTCGCGTTCCACTTGCTGTAATTGGCCATTTCTCGATCTCCTATTGTTCTGTCGCTATTTCTTCTTCCAAACGATTAATAACGTCGACGACCTTGATTTCTTTGAGTTTCTCTTCCATCGCGGCTTGAACCTCGTCCAGCGCGGCGTCGGCGGCGTCGTGAATATGCCTTCCGACGGGGCAAAGCGGGTTCGGGCTGTCGTGAAAATGGAACAGCCCTTCGTCGCTGACCGATTCGACGGCGACGTAAATATCGTACAACGACGTCTCGCTCAGGTCTTTCGCCAGACGCGCCCCGCCGCTCCCTTGCCTCGTTTCCACGATCCCCGCCTTCCGCAGTTGGCCAAGAACCGTCCGCACGATCACGGGATTGACGCCCGTACTCGACGCTATCAACTCGCTGGTTACGCGCAAGCCGTCTTTTTCAAGATGGACGATGCAACCCAGAGCATGCAACGCGATGGTGAATCTCGAAGTAATCTGCAATGAACGCGCCTCCGTCAACGTTGCTTCTATTATATCGTCAGTTTTGAAAGTTGTCAATAATATTATTACAACTTTTCAAATTTTCTTTCAAAAATCGGTGGATTCCTTATCTACGCGAGGGAGCGCAAACCGAACTGCGTTCGACAATCTCTTCAAGCGATCTCGGTTCGTAGTCCATATACGAAATCATACATCCGACGTTGTACGCTCTCAACTCGACGCTTCCTACATTGCGATTCTCGCGATTCTCTATGTTGAAACGCGCGAGACTGTCTTGAAAAATCGCGTCTTCCTCGGAGTTGTGGACGTGCCCGTAAAGCAAAATCGAACCTCGATGCTGCCCGTTCCACATCAGAATAGGATAGTGGCACAAAACGAGTTTTACGGAATCGCGTCCGACGTTATCCGAAACTTCTTTATAGTCGCAGACATAGTCGTACAACCGCCGATAGCGCGCGTCCGAAAGATCGTCGTGATTCCCCTTGATCAGTATTTTGCGCCCTTTCAACCGCGAGACGTACTCCGCCAGATCCCTGTGCGTTCCGCGCATGGCCATGTCGCCGACGACGTAGACGACGTCGCCGTCCGTAACTTTATTGTTCCAACGTTCCAAAATATGCGCGTGCATCTCCTCAAGATCGGCAAAAGGCCGGTTGTCAAAATCGCGCCCCGCCTTCGTTACGTTTTTGTGAAAGAGATGAAGATCGCTAATGTAATAATTCATTCTCTTGTTTCCCCTTCGGTCGACAAGTCGATAGATTTCAAAAGTTCGACAAAATCGTCGAATTCTCTTGAACAAACCGCCCTCATAACTGCCGATAAACGTTTGAAAAACCCGCGTTCAGAAGAAGGCGAACGCAACGATTGATTGAATTTGTGAAAGAACGTTTTAGAAAATCAACGCGGAGCCGTTCGTAACGGTCGATATTGTACGACCCGCCGCCGGACTACGGGGCACAAGGCCCCTTCGTCCTTTAGAAGGCGGCTTGCGAACTGGAGTCAACGCGCAGCGTTAATCTGCGGTCGGACCCGCAAAGCGACCAGCGGGAGCGGGTATTTGTTTCCGCGCGGAAGCGCGAACCGTCCCGTCGCGACGTCGCGACCGTCAGCCGTTGATCTTGACGACGGAACCTTTTCTCGCCGACTCGTAGACGGCGCAGATGACTTCGACGCTCTTTCGTCCTTCGTACCCGTCGATGAGCGGCTTGGTTCCCGTCTCGATCGCGTTGAGGACGTTCGCGAACTGCTTGGCGTGCGCATGATGGCCGATCGCGGCGGGGTCGGCGGCGCCGCCGCCTCCCGAAAGTCGGTTCGTCATCGACTCGCGAATCGCGGCGTCTTCTTCTTTCGACTCGCTGAAATCCCACTTGATAATGTCTTCTTCTTCGATGACGGCGGAGCCTTTGTCGCCGTGCGTCTCAATTCGCTTCAAATAGCCGGGATACGCGGCGGTCGTCGCCTCGAGCAACCCCAGCGCGCCGTTTTTAAAACGCAGCGACGCGACGCAAACGTCTTCCACCTCGATATTCTCGTGCGCGACAAGCCCCGTGAGCGCCGAGACTTCGTCGACGTCCCCCATAAGCCAGAGCAACAGGTCGACGCTGTGAATCGCCTGATTCATGAGCGCGCCGCCGCCGTCGAGTTTCCACGTGCCGCGCCAGACGCCGCTGTCGTAATACTGCTGCGTGCGATACCATTTGACAATCGCGTCGCCAAGCGTCAATTTGCCAAAACGGCCCGCTTCAATCGCCTTTTTGAGCTGTTGACTCGACTGATGGAATCGACTGGGAAAGACGGTCGAGAGCGTAACGCCCGCTTTTTCGCACGCGTCGATGATCTGATCGCAACGTTCGGTCGTCACTTCAAGCGGCTTTTCGACGATCACATGTTTGCCCGCCTGCGCGGCGGCGACGGCGGGGTCGAGGTGCGCGCCGCTGGGCGTGCCGACCGTGACGATCTGAACGTCGGGATCGGCCAGAAATTCTTTGAAATCTTTGTACGCTTTGCACCCAAATTCGTTCGCGACGCGTTCGGACGCGGCGGGAACCTGGTCGTAACACGCGACGAGTTCGGCGCCAATTTCACGAATAGCGCGCGCATGGAACGTTGAAATCATGCCGCAGCCGACAATACCGAATTTATTTACTTTCATGGATATCCCTTTGCGTTGGAAAAAATTGCCGTCGATCGCCGCGTCTTCTCGTCGTCGAGAACGCGAACGGCGCCGCCGTCGACTCGTCAAGGCCGACGTTTCGTCCATTATAAACAAACGGAGTCGAAAAAACAAGCGACGCGCAAAATCGTCCAAAAACGCCGACGTCCGTTGTTGATTTTAAAAAAAATCGCGGTATAGTGGTAAAAAGTTTCCGGAATTTACTCGTAAATACGACTAAATTCCGAAAATAATTCTAAAGCTATTAAGACGGAAAACGCCGAAACAAGAGGCGGGACGAGTCAATCAACAATCGGAATTTACTCGTAAATACGACCAAATTCCGATTAGTTTCAAAAGTCAACTCAACTTGTCTATTCTTCTTAAAACCTCTATACCGCCACTACAAATCTAATAAATCTTACAACCGTTAAAATTATACTAACCTATCTTTCTACTTTTGCCGATAAAAGACGAGAGGGCGTGTAATGCGCCCTAAAAGTCGGAAAAAACTCCGGAAAAACACGAGAACAAAGTCAACCTCCCCTGGAAATTTTGAGTCGAAATGAAAGAGTCGAACGTACAAAACGCGTCGCAGTCCTGTAAAACGGTCTTGCGGAAGCCTTGGTACGCGCTCGGATTGAGCGTGGCCATTGCGTTAGGAACGAGCATTACGACAAGTCAGGCGGAAGAAATACGCTTCCAGAGCTCCGGCGATTCAGGAGCCAACATTCAAACTCGCCCCGTCCAATTTCCCAAAGCAAAAGAGGAAGCGGAGCTCGTCGAAATCCTCGACTCTACTCTCGACCACAACCAACGTAAAATTGCCGAGCGACGTTTAGACGGCCCCGTCTATGTCGCGGAGCGATCGTTCGAACCCTACTCCTCCCCGGAAACCGGCGCGCAAAACAAACAATTCGGTCAAACCAGAGCGATCGATCCCAACGTAGGAAGCGCAAAACCTCAACAGCCGCTCGTTCCGCAAACGACCTGGCAAACGCAAACGCCTCAATCTCAATCGCCGTTCGTTCCGCAAACGACCTGGCAAACGCAAACGCCTCAATCTCAATCGCCGTTCGTTCCGCAAACGACGTGGCAAACGCAGACGCAGGCTCCGCGAACCGCCCAGCCTCAACCGACGCGACAAACTCAACCGATTCAACAGGCCCCGACGCAAACAATTCAGCGCGTCCAACCGCAGCAAGTCCCCGCGCAAACGTCTCAAAACTACCTGCCGCAGGGCTCCTGGCAAATTGTCGCGCAACCTCCCCAATACTATCAACTCCAGCCGATTCAGACGATTCAGCCTGTTCGACAGGCGCCCGCGCAAGCGCCCCTGCAAAGACAGGCGCAAACGCCTATCGTCGTCCAACAGCAGCCGACGCCGGCGATTCGTCAGGCGGCCGCGCCCGCGCCGACGCTTCAACGCGCTCAGCCGCAAGGGGCTCAATACGCCGCGGAATTCCCGACCGAATCGACTCCGCAGACGGAGCCGCGCCGCGTGACGACGATCTTCTCGTCTTCCGCGTACGGCGCGAGCGACGCGACGGACGCGATTCACGACGCCGCGCGCGACCTGCTCGCCGTCGACGACGTTCAGGAATTCTCGAAACAAAACGCGCGCGCGATCGACGAAATGTTCGAAGACGGCGCGTTCCTCGAGGAAATCAACGAAGACGTCGAAACGGAAGAAAGACTCGAAGCGGTTACGTTCGACGAAATCGCGGACGAATGTTTTTACGCGCTCGACCCTTACTCTTCGCTGTTCGTCGAATACGAGCCGACCGCCGAATGGACGAATTCCGTTCTTGAATACGTGCAGGATTCGCTTGGATCGCTCGCGGAACCGTCGGAAACGACGCGCGCTCTGCTCGCCGAGTTCGGCGCGAAGATCGCGGAAGCGGACGCTCTGCGCGACGCGCTGATCTTCGACGACAAAACGCGTAAAAAGACGCCCGAAGCCGAAACGCCGAGGCTCGTTTCCCGATACGATCTTGAACAACGCCTCGAACTCCTCAACGGATTCAAATTCGCGCTCCAGCGCCGCGTCTATCTCTGGACCGCGTGTCTGGACTATTTCGAAGCCCGCGCGGCGGGAAATCTCGTCGAACCTCGCGACCTGACGCGTCGACAATTGTTCGAATTGCTCCGCGAAACGAGCGAGACGGGCGCGTTCTTCGGCGACTCCGCGAACGGCAGAAGCTGGCGCGCGAGTTTCGACGTCGATCTTCTTGCCGACGATATCGCGCAAGTCCTCGAGTTGGAGACGGAGGTTCTCGAACCGGCCGAAGAATTCGCGGACGCCGCGAAAGAAGCGAACGCGCTGGACGACGCGCCGACCTCGGACGAACTCGCGGCGATCGGCAAGCCGCTTTCGAAACGCGAAGTCGTCGCCAAAGAGCGCGCCAGACGCATGCGCTTCCTGCGCGACCGACTCAACTCCGTCGCCTATAAACTCGAAAAGACGCCGATGACGCCCGAACAACGCCAATTGTTCAAGCGTCCGACCCTCGCGTCGTGGGCGGCGCTCGCCTCGTCGTACTCCTGCGACCAGGCGAACGGACGTTCGTTGCTGTACGAATTCGAACGTTACGAGAACACCGGCGGAGGCCAGGCCGGACGCGCGCTGCAGCAACTGGCGCTCCGCATGTCGACCTCGCATTCGGAACCGTGCCGTCAATTGGGACGCGCCGTCGACGTCGTTTACGACAATCCGAACGTCAAGGCGTACGTCTCGGAAGCGCTCATCAATCGGCTTCTGCCGATTCGCGACCCCGAGTTCGGCGTCGTTCAGGAACGCATTTTGAACAACCCCGTCGCCGGAAGCCGTCGCGTCGACACGACCGTCTCGATCGAACTTGTGCCCGATCCTAATCGTTTGCTCATGAATCTTACGGTCAACGGGCGCGTGACGACCAACACGAGCAGCGAGCTCCTCACGGCAAAGCTGCACAACGAAAGTTACGCGAATTACGTCGGTAAGAAAACGCTCGAATGGCAAGATTACGGAATCGCGTATTCGGCGGCTAACGTCGCGGCGGATTCCGTAACGAAACTCAACGGGGTCGAAACGGAAATCGACTTCGTGCCCATCGTCGGCGGGATCGCGCGAGAAATGGTGAAAACGTCGTATCAGACCAAACAGGAGGCGATTCGCGCTCAAACGCGCGCCAAAGTCGCCAAGGAAGCGCGGGAAAGAATCGATCTGGAAGCGAACGAGCGCTTCGACGCGCTCAACGCCAGACTGCGCAACAATTTCTTCGCGAGACTCTCGAACCTGGGCTTGTCGCTGCGCGCGCAACGCTCGAAAACGACCGACGACTGGCTTCTGGCCTCGTTGCGATTGGGTTCCGATTACTCGCTTGGCTGCCAAACGACCGAGCCCAAGACGTTGGACGGCGCGTTCGCCGACGTCAAATTGCACGAATCGGCGCTCAACGCCTATTTGGCGCAGCTCGAGCTCGGCGGTCGGGAAAGTAATCCGCGCGAAACGCTCAACTACCTCGCCGAAAAACTCGATCGACCCAAACTGCGCGAAGTTGAGCTGGAAGATAACGATTTGAGCTTTACGTTCTCGAAAATCGACCCCGTCGTCGTGCGATTCTTTGAGGACCAAATTCAACTTCGGCTCAGTTTCGCCAAGATGACGCTCAAAGATCAGGAATGGGACGATCTTGAAGTCGTCGTTTCGTACCGTCCTTCGATCGGAACCGACGGTCAGCCGACCTTTACGCGCGACGGAGTCGTCGAAATTTACGGCCCGACGAACATCCGATCGCTGCTTCCGTTGCGCGCGATCTTCTCGAAGGTCTTCCCCGCGCAAAAGTCGTTTGATCTCAAGCCGGAAATCTTCCAGACGGACGAACGGTTCGCGGGTCTTGGACTCGGTCTGTGCCGCGTCTCGCGAGGTTGGTTCGCCATTTCCGTAATCAAAGACGACTCGGCGGAAAACCTGGCGAAAAACGCGCGATAATCGACGCCAATACGATAAAAGGAGACGCGCGGCGGTTCGCAAAAAAGCGAATCGCCGCGCGTCTTTTATTGTCGGAGTCTCTCGACGCGAACCCGTTATTTCTTCTTCGGCTCGGGAAGCGCCTGCGGCTCCGGAGCGTTTTTGAGTCGCCACACGCGCACGTAATCGACGCTAAACGTCGCGGGCAAGTCGGCGGGATCCGGCTCGCCAAGCCAGAAGGGAATCACTTCGCAGTCCAGCACGATATGCAGAGGCCGATTGTAATAGTCGTTCTCTCGGGAGAAAACCTCCTTGCCGTCGACAAACCAGCGCAACGACTCGGGCGTCCACGCGAGCGCGAACGTATGATAGTCCGCCCAGAAATCGAAGTCCGTTTTCGTCTCGCGATGACCGTTGGGCAAATCTTCCCTGCTCTTATTGACGATCGATTCAAGATACGGGGTGCCGTAGCGAAGCGCGGTCGCATAGTGAATCCGGCCGGAGGAACCGTCGCGAAACTTGCCGCAGCATTCCAGAACGTCGATTTCCTCCGAAGACTCGCCCTCGACGTATTTAATATCGGGGCGATCCGAAAAAGGATCATAGAGCCAGAACGCGTTGCAAACGCACGCGTTCATCGACTTGCAACGCGCCTCATAGTAGCCGTACGCAAGCTTCCGCTTACTCTTAATCGTCGCGTTCCAGTACTTGTCGTAGCCGCGCGCCTTCATCTCGACGTCGATTTCTTCGGGCTTCATTTGACTCGCCGTCAACCGCAACGTCCCGTCGGCGACGCTCACTGCGTCTCGGGAATACAGCGAGGGCCTTCGTCCGCGCCACGCGGGGTTGAAATCGAACCACTTCGTTTCGTCGAGCGCGTCGCCGTCAAATTCGTCGCTCAAGTCGGGCGCGAACTCGTAGTCGTCTCCAAGCGGACACACGGGCGTTTCCTGCGCGCAAACCGCCGTCGTTAAAGTTCCTAAGAACAGCAAAAACAAGATCGTAAAACGTTTCATCGTCGGGTTCCTCCAGAAGGCGTAGGATTCAAAAAGAGCGTCGCGATTATTATTTCGACTCCGGAAGCGCTTGCGGTTCCGGGGCGTTTTTGAGTCGCCACACGCGCACGTAATCGACGCTAAACGTCGCAGGCAAATCTTCCGGATCCGGCTCGCCGAACCAGTCGGACATGATCTCGCAGTCGAGCATAATATGCAACGGGCGATTGAAGACGTCGTTTTCTCGCGAAAAGACTTCTTTGCCGTCGACAAACCAACGCAACGACTCGGGCGTCCACGCGAGCGCGAACGTATGATAATCGGCCCAGAAATCGAAGTCCGTCTTCGTCTTGAACGAGTAGTTCGGCATTTTGGCCTTTTTCTTGTTCACGATCGATTCAAGATACGGAGTCGCGTATTGATGAACCGTCGCGTAGTAAACGCGATTGTACGCCTCGCTGTGAGGCTTGCCGCAGTATTCCAGAATATCGATTTCCTCCGAATACTCCCCTTCGCGATATTTAATATCGGGACGTTCCGAAAAAGGATCGTAGAGCCAAAACGCGTTGCAAACGCACGCTTTCATCGATTTGCATCGCGCTTCGTAGTAGCCGTACGCCGCCTTATTCTTGCTCTTGACGATCGACTTCCAGAACTTGTCGTAACCGCGCGCTTTCATTTCGACGTCGACTTCTTCCGGCTTCATTTGACTCGCCGTCAGACGCAACGCGCCGTCGGAAACGCACACGTTGTTTCTGGAAAACAACGCGGGCTTTCTTCCGCGCCAGGCGGGATTGAAGTCGAACCACTTCGAGTCGTCAAGCGCGTCGCCGTCGAATTCGTCGCTCATGTCGGGCGCAAATTCATAATCGTCCCCCAGAGGACACGCGGGGGGTTCCTGCGCGTTTGCCGTCAACGTCAACGTCGCCAGAACGAGCGCCGTTAAAATCGCCGCGCGTTTCATCGTTATTACTCCTGTTAGTAAAGAAAAGTCAATTTATTCAAGTCGCCGCGCCGCTTCCGAAGAACCCAGACGCGCCGCGTGACGATAAAGTTCCATGGCGCGGTCGTGGTCTTTTGGCGCGCCAAGACCGTGCTCGTAACAAAGGGCGAGATTGTAGACGCCGTCGGGGTCGCCTTTTACGGCGGCGCGCTTGAAATATCGAAACGCGCCAGGACGATCGACCGCCGTTCCGGAACCGCTCAAAAGCGACTTGCCCATAAGAACTTGCGCGCTCGACAACCCCGCGTCTGCGGATCGCCTAAACCATTTGACCGCCTTGCGCTCATCGCGAGCGACGCCCGCGCCCAAAAAATACGCGCGGCCAAGTCGACGCATCCCTTCCGGATCTTTGTTTTTAGCCGCTTTGCGATACCAGTAGAACGCCTGATAAGGATCTTGCGGTCGACCGATTCCCTCTTCAAAGCACACGCCGACATGAGTTTGCGCCTGCGGCAAATGTTGAGCCGCCGCCTTACGATACTGCTCGAACGCCTCGCGCGGGTCCTCAAAACAGCCGTAACCTCGGCGGAGACAGTCGCCAAGCCGGTCTTGCCCGTCGGCGTCCCCGACAAACGCCGCCTGACGATAGTATTCGTAGGCGGCTTCCGGATCTTCGTCGAGCCCCGCGCGACCCTGCGCGTAGTAGTCGCCAAGCGCGACGAGCGCGGGGCCGTGTTTTTTCCCGGCCGCTTTGCGCAGCCATTGACAAGCGGCTTGTTCGTCCTGTTCGATTCCGCTTCCGCGTTCGCAACGCCGCGCCATTTCCGTCTGCGCGACGGGATCGCCGTCGACGGCAGCGGCAAAATACCAATGCGTCGCTTTGTTGCGATTGCGGCGAACGCCTAACTCGCCGCGATGGTAGATTTGCGCCAGACGCAATTTTGCGGGAAGGAACCCTAATTTCGCGGTTTTCTTATACCCGCGAAACGCCTTGTCGGAGTCCGGCTCCACGCCGATTCCCAATTCGTAACAGCGCGCCAGGTAGAAAACGCCTTCAAGCGACTCGGCGTGCGCCGCCATGCGGAACCACCGCAACGCCTCGCGCTCGTTCGCCTCGACGCCGCGTCCTTCTTCAAAATACCGTCCGACAAGGACCTGCGAAACGACGTCTCCGCCTTTGGCAAGACGGAGCGTCTCCCGAAACGCCCGAGCCGCTTCTGGGTCTTCTACGCGCGGCGCAGTAGGCTTAGACGCCTTGCGTTTTTTTTGAGGGGGCGGCGCGTCGATTGGAATGGAATCGATTTGTTCCAGCGTCGGATATCGTTTTTGCAACGCGAAAGAGACTCGTTTGAGAAACTCGACGTCCGGCGCGGACAATTTGGAGACGAGAACCCGATACGCTTTTCCGTCGTCGCTTCGCAATCGAACGCGTTCGCGAAGCTTTTTGACGGGGTTTCTCTCAAGGTCGAAGGAAGCGCGAACGGAAAGGCCGTTTGTCAGCGTCCACTGACGTTCCTCCCGAATCGCGTCAAGAGTGAGAACCCCTTGATTTTCAGAGTCGTGACCAGAAGGGGCGGTCATGAAAACCGTTCCTAAAATCAATAGAGGCAAGAATCCAGCGGCGACGTTTCGCGCGCCGCTCTCAAAACGACGTCGCGCTTAATCCCATTTGAGTCGCGCCGCGTCGAAGACGGGGCCGTCGACGCACGTGCGTTTGTAATCCCACGTTCCGTCGTCCGTCTTCCAATCGACGACGCACGAGAAGCAAATCCCCATGCCGCACGCCATCGGGGACTCGAGCGACGTCCAACATTCGTATCCGCGCTCCGCGCTCCACTTCGCGACCGCGTGAAGCATCGGCGTCGGACCGCACGCGAGAATCTGCGCGTCTTGCGGATCGAGCGACTTCGAAAAAATTTCCGGAAGAACGTCGGTGACCAGTCCGCGCGCCCCGACGCTCCCGTCTTCGGTAACGACTTTGACGTCGACGCCAAGTCGCCGGAAATCGTCGACGCAATTCAGGCGGCTTTCGGATCGCGCGCCAAAGACGTAAGTCGTTTCCGGACGCTTCGATTCCGGAAGAGCCATAAGTTCTTTAACAAGCAGATAAAAAGGCGCGCTACCCACGCCCCCCGCGACCAGCGCGAGCCGTTTCGGGGGATTCGCGCGTTCCGCGACGCTCCAGCCGTTTCCAAGCGGACCCCACAACTCAAGTTTCGCGCCCGCGGAAAGCCGCGTCATGCGCGTCGTCGCTTTGCCGACGACGGCGTAAACCGCTTCGACGCGTCCCGACGAAGAATCGGCGTCGAACACGGCGAACGGTCTGCCGAGAATGGGGTCGGCGCAATCGGGCAGGCGCAACATGACGAACTGGCCGGGCCTGGCGAGCGCGGCAAATTCGGGCGCGTCGAGAGAAACTTTCCACGTCGCGTCGGCTATCTGTTCGTTCGCCGTAATAACGCCCTCGCCGCTCCACATGTCTTTACGGACGCCGTCGCAATGAGTCATTTCGTTCGCTCCTTAATCGTTCAACGGCCGGATTTCTTCGACTTCGATCCTTTTCGCGCTTTCGCGCCGCCCTTGCCGGGCTTTTCGGGCGCGCGTCTGGGAACCGACTCCGTTCGTCGCTTGCGTCGCGCCGACGCGTCTTCGTTAAACCGATCGCGTTTGGAATCGCTTTCTTCCCGATCAAAGACCTTCGGACCGATCGTTCGCTCCTCGTCGTCGTATTCGCGTCGGACGCGTCGTCGCTCGTCGCTTCGTTCTTTCGAGCGAAACTCTTCGCGAAACTCGTCTTTGGGCGCGCGGCGGCGGTCGGAATAGTCGTCTTCAAATCGGCGTTTCAGCTGTTTTTTGACCTCGTCGTGGAAATTCGGTTCGTCCTTTCTGGTTTTTCCGCCCTGTTTTCTCTCTTTGGCGGCCTCGCGTTTGGCTTCCTTTTCCGCCTCGCGCTCCTCGATTTCCGAGATCTCTAAAGGACGCTGGCGCAACGAGCTGGGAAGTTTGTCGACGTCGAGCGTTCGAGCGTCGGGACGCGCGTCCGCCATACGATAGAGCT
>JAFZNK010000204.1 GCA_017550965.1 Thermoguttaceae bacterium | reverse complement strand
GTCTGTCTGTCTGTCTGTCTGTGGTTCCTGTTTCAGCGAACGTCAGGAGCAGATCGCGGTAATATTCGTATTGCTTCTGACGTGCTTCAATTTCGGCGGGAAGGCCGATGTTCAAGTCGGCGCATATCGCGTCGAAATTGTCGAGGACATGGGCTATTTTCTCTTGAGTTTCCAACGGTATTAACGGAAAGCTTAACGAATAGATTTCCTGACGATTTAACCCCGGTATTCCCGCTCCCTTTTTTGAATTTTGAAGAGTCGACTGCTTACTCTTCAAAAAGAAGTACAAAAAGCGCCGGTTAACCTTGGGACTGATATTCATGACTCGATAGCAATGGGCGCCTGCCCAAAAGGGCGTTTTCACATAATTGACATATCCTGCAGAAGCTCCGCCTTGACTTATCGCTATTGTGTTTGCTTCCGTGTTATAGTCTGTGTGATAACCTGACGGATTGATTCCCCCATTGTAAACGGGGTATAAACCAGTTTCCGTTAATTCAGTTTTATTAAGTTGATCGCCAGTTTTAAGTTCAAAAATCTCATTACAAGTTGCATAACTGGCGTTTCTTTCCAGACTGCCGTGACTTAACAGCATATCCCGATAATATTCGTACTGCTTTTTTCTTGCTGTAAGCTCCGCTGTAAGCTCCGCTGTAAGCAGCGTGAAATTGTCCAGTACCCGGACAATTTCACGCTGCACAGGCAATGGAGGGACGGGGATAGTGATGTTCTTAATCGCAGGAACACTTGAATGAACGACTTTACTTTTAACCTTTCCCTTGCTTTTTTGAACTTGCGCCATCGTCGTTGAAAGTGCATAAGCGAGGTATTTAGGGTTCTGTTCATGTTTTAGTACGACAATATCTCCTCCAGCTAAACAATTATCATGCCCAATATAAGCGCATGACTTGCCAATTTCTTCGACCTTTTCTCCTGTTATGGCAAACAAGATATCGCCATGACCAAAGAATTTTGGGGAAGTGATCTTTGACGCGTCCGTATGAGAAACACATTGGTCAAACCAAATGCCGTATGTCGTGTATATTTCACCATAGCGTACGCACGGTGTTCCTGCGTCTGTCACCTGATCTCTCGTAATACCAGAGCCGCGAAAAATACTAGTGGCAATATTTTCTATCGTTTTATATTCAACCCCGTTCGGGCAATATTCCCTAATCAGTTCGTCAATTCTGCTCATGCCCCGTATTTCTCCTCTAACCGTTCCGTTAAAATCTCGCGTTTGCCGAAATCTGGAACAGGTCGCGTCATGCCGTTGATTTTATTAAAAGCGCGGGTTCATTTCGCCAAATCTTCGGCGTCGTTCCGGTCGTCGTTAAGTTCGTTTCAATCTTTACAAAACATAGTAACGAGGATCCGAATTTAGCGTCAATGGCGCCCGGACGTTTTGGTCTTAAACAGTTAATTGAAAATGTTTGCAAATTTGGCGCTTGCAAGCGCCAAATTTAAGAAACGGGCTTCTTCCGTCTTGCCGGAGCCGTTTATTGCGCTGGCGGTCCATAGACCGTTTTTTGGTCGCCCGAAATGATAGCGATTCTTTTCCTCGTTTTCCTTTTGAGCAGAGCCTCGATCAAACCGTCGGCGCCCCTCCTTATGTCGTCGACGATTTCTTTTCGCGTCATTTTGATGTGGCGCGCCGAATTATAATCCCGGATTTTCCGAACGTCTCCCATGTCGAACCGATCGCTTACGACGGGCATGTTCATCGTTCAATCCTCGCTTTCCAGATCGATATGAAGAGGGGACGGCGTTCGTCGACAACCCTTCAAAAACAAAAGCTCGCGGAACAACGAGCGACGTCAGTCGCTATGGGCGCGATTAAAGTCAATAGCGCCGAACCCCTCGATATTGTCTAACGTCGCTTTGTTTCCGTTCCATACGCACACGCCGTCAAAAGACACGCAGTAATTGCGTTTATGAGCGTCGAGCGCGACGTCGTACTGTTCCGTGTTCAGGGACGTTTTCGCTTCAAAATTTCTGTCTTCTTCTTGGTTGAAAATCCAAAGGACGACGTCGCCGTAAGGTCTGCCGTCGTCGTCTCGTTGGGCTCCTTTGAGTTCCCGAACCGTCGCGACGAACCTTGCCTTTTCTTTATCTTTTTCAGCGGGTCGAAAACTTCTGGCCCATTCTTTGAATTGCGGCGCGTAACTTTTTTGGACGGTTACGGTCGAGGGAGTCGACTCGGGAACGCGCAGAACGGGCGCCCAGTCGACGCTGAATTCCAGCGCCGCGTCTTCGCCGATTGCGGCGGCGTCGATTGCTTCAAGAAGGTTCGCGCTCGTTTGCGGATTCTCCTTGTTCTTTTGCTCGAAGTTTTCCGGCGCGCCCGACTCGATTGCGTCGACCGCTTCGCTCAGGGCGGTCGTGAGATGAACGATTCCGCGACGCCACAGGCGACTGCTTGTTCCTTCAAATTTATTAGCTTCGTCCGCGTCTTCGAGCGGGACAAAGAGATTCAGAATAAAACTCCCGCGTTCCGTTTGCCCGAACTTTGCCTGTTTCATCATCTTGTCAATTTCAGCGGAACGTAGTCGTTTATGCCATAATTCCGGCTTGGCGACGTCCAGAACCGCCGCTTTAAGCGCGTCGACGACTCCGGCGACAAAATCCTGTATAACATAAAGGGGCGTCGTTCCCGATTCGAGTTCCGGGGAAATAAGGCGACAACGAACGCGGTCGACGTCGGGATGGAGTAGTCGGAAAAGCGCTTCTTCTTCTGTTTGATTGTCCCATTGCGCCAACCGTCGCGCCGTTTCTTCCAAATAGTGATCGAAAGTTTTGTCGACCTTTTTAGGCAAGACGACTTCGTCGCAGGGACGATTTTCTTCTTCAGGTCGCCTAAAGATAACGATGTCGTCCCAATAGTCGTCGTGAGCGACCCAGCCTTGCGCTTTTAAATAAGTTCGAGCAGCCTTAAGGTCGTTATGATCTTGAGCTGTTTTTTCAAAGTCCTTCATAACGCAACTCCTTATGATCGGCAATTGGCTTAACGACGTTGTTCATCAACGTTTCTGGCGTCAACAGGTTCTTCTGAGGAATATAAATAGTTTTGGATTCGATCGCCTTTTCTCCGTCTTCATTCGCTTCAAGAACGCCCGTTAGTGCCGTCCAATACATACTTTTTCTGAGCGTCAACTGTTCTTCGGTAACATTAAGCCAAGTCAGTTGTTCTTCGTCGGGAGGATAGATAAACAGACAAAGAATCAAGTTAGGCGTTTCGCAATACTTTTTTAATTGATCGTATTTTATGGGAAGCTTCCAGAACAGTTCGTCTCGAAGGTTCTTTTTCACAGAACAATGCGAGGAACCTTTTAATTGTACTTTTAGCGTTACTGAACGTAACATTCTAGGATTGTCGGAAAACGGCCCTGTAAGATCACAGTATGCGTCGCACCCGGAATTGTCAGCTTTGCGCCCTGATTTTGTGCATCCTCCGCCCGCTTGACTTACAATGGCGTGAAGAGCCGCATAGCTTAGTTCTTCCTTTATGTCGTTCAGATTGGCTCTGTCTTGATCCATTATGAGTTCTTTCCAAATCGTCAGCAGGTTGCCGACGATTCCAAACGTGTTTCAATTTATAAAAAATACGCCGATTTTTCAATACACCAAGAAATCGTCAGCAAGTTGCTGACGATTTCTTGAATGCGTCAAATTCTCGGGAATTTACGGACAATTCTTCTATTTTTCCAAATCGTCAACAAGTTGTTGACGATTTCTAACTATTTCTCTATTTTTCCTATTTTAATCAATCTGTCGCTCCAGTTTGTTCCCCCTTAATCTCGGCGATAATTTCCTTAATCGCGGCGCGGAGTTCGTTTTCTCTGGCGACGATTTCTTCGATTTCCGCGTTGAGTTTGTCGATATCGACGATCTCCCGCTCGTCTTTTTGTTCGACGTAGGTCGAGACGGAAAGATTAAAGTCCTGTTCTTTGACTCGTTCGTAGGAGACGAGTTTGGCGAAATAGTCGACGCTTTCGCGTTTCTCGAGCGCCTGAACGATCTTGTCGATATGCTCCGATTCCAGAACGTTGTTGTTCGTAACCTTGAGAAACTCCCTGGACGCGTCGACGAAGAGAACGTTGTTGTCCGACTTTCCTCTTTTGAGAACGAGGACGCACGTGGCGATCGACGTTCCGAAAAAGAGGTTGCCAGGCAGTTGGATCACGGCGTCGACAAAGTTGTTGACGACAAGGTAGCTTCTGATCTTTTGCTCTTTTCCGCTTCGGTACATAACGCCGGGAAAACACACGAGCGCGGCGGTTCCGTTAGCGGCGAGCCACGAAAGCGCGTGCATGACGAACGCAAGGTCAGCCTTGGAATTCGGCGCGAGAACCCCCGCCGGGGCGAAGCGCGGGTCGTTGATCAGAAGCGGATTAGAATCCCCTTTCCAGGAGATCGAGTAGGGCGGATTGGAAACGATCGCCTCAAACGGCTCTTCCTGCGCGTGATATTCGCTCGGTTCTTCGAGCGTGTCTCCATGGCAAATATCGCTCTTATTGTACGGGACGTTGTGAAGCGCCATGTTCATGCGGCACAGGTTGTACGTCGTCAAGTTGATTTCCTGTCCGAAAAAGCCGTTGACGACCGCGTCGCACCCGATTTCCCGCCCGACCTTTAACGCGAGCGAACCGGAGCCGCACGCGGGGTCGTAGACTTTATTGAGCTTTTTCTTTCCTCGCGTTACGATTTTGGCGAGGAGGACGGAAACGCATTCGGGGGTGAAGAATTCGCCTCCGCTTTTGCCCGCGTCCGCGGCGTAGCGCGCCATGAGGTCTTCAAACGCGTCTCCGTATTCGTCGAGCGAGCCGCCTTTGCTACGAAAGACCATCGCGGCGACGCCGTTGAAGACTTCCCGAAGCTTGTCTTTTTTCTTGTCGAGCGTCGCGCCCAACTTGGGGCTGTCGACGTCGAAGTCGCTGAAGAGCCCTTTAAAATCGTCTTCGCTTTCCGTTCCCAACGCGGAATTTTCGATATTTTTGAGAATATTGGCGACGGTGATGTTGAAGTCGGCGTCGTTTTTGGCGCGTTGGCGAACGTTTTCAAAGAGTTCGGACGGCTTGATAAAGTATCCCTTTTCTTTAACGAGGTCGTCGCGCGCGCTTTCCGCCTGCAAATCGTCGAGTTTGGCGTAGTCGAACGTTGAATCGCCCGCTTCGCGTTCCTGTTTGTTGAGATATTCGGTCAGGCTTTCCGAAAGGAACCGATAGAAAATCGCGCCGAACGCGTACGCTTTGAAGTCCCAGCCGTCGACGCTTCCGCGCAACGCGTCAGCCGTCTTCCAGTTGAAATCGTAGATTTCCTGTTTTTTCGGGTCGACCATGTCAGTTTCCTTCGTCGATCAAAGGGGTTTGGGACGTTTTCCTCGCCGTTTTTCGCGTCGTTCTTTTGTTCGTTCCGGACGTTTTTTTAGCTCCGGTCGTCTTCTTTACGGGGAGTTCCGACGCCGTGCCCGACTCGTTTCCTTCAATTTCCGCGACGATCTTTTCAATAGCGTCGCGCAACTCGTTTTCCCGTGAAACAATTTCGCGAATCTCACGATTCAACCGGACAACGTCGATTTGTTCGCGCTCGTCTTTTTGTTCGATGTAGGTCGAAACGGACAGGTTGAAATCCTGTTCCCTGACCTCTTCGTAAGAGACGAGCCGCGAGAAATACTCGACCGTTTCGCGGGACTTGTAAACGCCGACGATTTTGGCGATATTGTCCGGCGTCAGCTTGTTGTTGTTCGTTACCTTGGCGAATTCGCGCGACGCGTCGATAAACAGGACGTTATTGTCCTTTTTGTTTCGGCGCAAAACCATGACGCACGTGGCGATCGACGTTCCGTAGAAAAGATTGCCCGGCAGCTGAATCACGCAGTCGACGAAGTTGTTCGCGACGAGATAGCGGCGAATTTTCTGCTCTTTGCCCGACCGATACATGATCCCCGGAAAACATACGATCGCGGCGGCTCCGTTGGGCGCGAGCCACGCGAGCGAATGAAGCACGAACGCCAAATCCGCTTTGGAATTCGGCGCGAGGACTCCGGCGGGGGCGAAGCGCGGGTCGTTGATCAGGATCGGATCGGAATCTCCTTTCCAGGAGATCGAGTAGGGCGGATTGGAAACGATCGCTTCAAACGGCTCCAGATCCGAATGATATTCGCTCGGCGACGTCAGCGTGTCTTCATTGCATATGTCGAAGTTCTGGTACTGGACGTTATGCAAAATCATGTTGATTCTGCACAAGTTGTACGTCGTCAGGTTGATTTCCTGCCCGTAGAACTTTAAGTATTCCGCGTTTTCGACTTCCTGCGCGACTTTGAGCAGGAGCGATCCGGAACCGCACGCGGGATCGTATGCGGTTCGAATCTTTTTCCTGCCGGAGACGACGATTTTGGCGAGTAGTTCGGAAACTTCCTGCGGGGTAAAGAACTCGCCGCCGCTCTTGCCCGCGTTCGACGCGTACATCGTCATGAGGAATTCGTAGGCGTCCCCAAACGCGTCGATTGTATTGTGCGAGTAGCGCAAATTCATAGCGTCGACGCCGTTAAGGATTTTACGTAGCGTTTCCACTTTTTTTTCAAGCGTCGCGCCAAGTTTGGGACTGTTGACGTCAAAGTCGCCGAACAGGCCTCTGAAATTGGGCTCGCTCGCCGTTCCGATCGCCGATTGCTCAATATTGCGAAACGTTCGCGCTAGAGTAATATTGAGTTCCGCGTTGGTCTTGGCGCCGGCGACGACGTTTTGAAAAAGCTCCGACGGGAGAATGAAGAACCCTTTGTCCCGAACGAGTTCCGCGCGAAGCTTTTCCGCTTCTTCGTCCTTGATCTTCGCGTAACGGAAGAGCATATTGCCCGCGTCGTGTTCGTTGGCGTCGAGGTAATCGACGAGGTTTTCCGACAGGAAACGGTAGAACATCGCGCCAAGAACGTACGCCTTGAAATCCCAACCGTCGACGCTGCCGCGCAAGTCGTCGGCGATTTTCCAAATCGCCGCGTGAAGTTCGGCGCGTTCCTGTTCCTTTTTGACGTCTATCATCTCCCAGCTTTCTTTTTTGAACGTTGCCGTATTCTGATCAAGTTCTGAAGACTATAGCATAGTCTAAAGAAAGGTCGTTTTAAAGCGCTTTTCAGATATTTTTAGATTTTTCTTCTGGAAAGGCCGGGGAGCGTCGCCGTATGCGTTTGGCGTGGCGTTGCTCAACGTTGCCTGCGGCGTTCGGGCGACCGAGCCGCCAACGAGCGGCGGTTCCAAAAAGTGCCCTGCCGCCTGCGGCTCCATTTTTGCGTTTTGGCGTAGCTCCTATGCGCCAACGACCAACGGGAGCGGAGATTTGTTCTCCGCGCGGTAGCGCGAACCGGGAGTCCGCCGACGGACCGCCCTGCCGCCTGCGGCTCCATTTTTGCGTTTTGGCGTGGCGCTAACGACCGGTTGTTCGCGCCTCGACCGGAAGCTCTCGCCAATCGTCCGCCGTCGGTCCGTCGTCTGCGGGTTGCATATATCTAAAAAGGTTATATAATGAAAGACGCTTGGCTCTTGGCGGCGTCGCGTCGTCGGGAGCCGCGTCGTCGGCGGAGTCGTCGGCGGTTTGTTTCAATCTGAGCGTCTTATGAGAAAATAGGTGCGTACTGATGAGCGTTGGTCAGTTGAAGATTTTTTCTGGTACCGCTAATCGTCCTTTATTTGAAAAGATTTGCAATTATCTCGATCAGCCTATGGGCAAGATGACGGTCGAGAAATTCCCCGACGGCGAGTCGTTCTGCCGTATCGAAGAAGACGTTCGCGGCAAAGACGTCTACGTCGTCCAGCCGACCTGCCGGCCCGTCAACGACACGCTTATGGAACTGCTCGTCATGATCGACGCGATTCGCCGCGCAAGCGCCGCGCGCATCAACGCCGTCGTTCCGTATTTCGGCTACGCGCGCCAGGACCGTAAAGACGAAGGCCGCGTCCCCATTTCCGCGAAACTCGCCGCCAACCTTCTCGAATGCGCCGGCGCCTCGCGCGTGATCGCGCTCGACCTGCACTCCGCGCAAATTCAGGGCTTCTTCGACATTCCGCTCGACCACCTCTCCGCCTCGCCCGTCCTGGACGAATATATCAATTCGCTCGGCTACGACCCCGAAGAAGTCGTCGTCGTAAGCCCCGACGCGGGCAGTATCAAACGCGCCACCAAACACGTCTCGGCGTTAGGGGGCAGTCTGGCGATTATCGACAAGCGCCGTAAGAGCGGCTCGGAAGTCGAGCAGGCGCACCTTATCGGCGGCCCGATCGAAGGGCGCGTCGCGTTTCTGTTCGACGACATGATCAGCACGGCAGGATCCATCTGCGGCGCCGCGAAGATCGTCAAAGAGATGGGCGCGCGAAAAGTCTACGTCGCCGCCTCGCACGGTATTCTCTGCGGTCCGGCGATCGAACGGCTCCAGGAAGCTCCTATTGAAGAAGTTGTCTTGTCCGACACGATTCCGCTTCTGCCCGAACACAATATTCCCAAAATCAAATACCTTACCTGCGCGCCGATTATCGCCGAAGCGATTAAGCGCATTCATAAAAACGAGTCGGTCAGCGAGATGTTCAGGACGCTGAACTTCACTTCCGGCCAATATCAATGAGAGCCCGCGCGGTCGCCGCTTGTCAGTAGTAGAAAACAACCGCCGATTCAAAAAAAGGTGAACAATGTCGATCGACAATCAAAACAACGGATACTTCCCGACGGCCCGATTGCGCAGACTGCGCTATCATCCCGGCGTTCGCCGCCTGACGCGCGACACGATTCTTGCCCCCGACCGATTTATTCATCCGCTTTTCGTGCGGCCCGGCGAAGGGATCAGAACTCCGATCGACGCGATGCCCGGCCAGTTCCAGCTCTCGATCGACGAGCTCGTCAAAGAAGTCAAAGAAATTGAGAAGCGCGGCGTCGGCGGCGTGATGCTCTTTGGAATTCCGGAAGTCAAAGACGCGGTCGGCAGCGACGCGATGAGCGACGACGGAATCGTCGCGCAGGCGATTCGCGCGTTGCGCGACGTCGTGAGCAAAGAGTTCCTCGTAATCGCCGACGTCTGTTTCTGCGAATACACCGACCACGGTCATTGCGGCGTCATGCAGAAATGCGGGCGTTGCGGCGACGAATGGGACGTCGACAACGACGCCACGCTTGCGAATCTGGTCAAACAGACCCTGGTTCAGGCGCGCGCGGGCGTCGATATGGTCGCGCCCAGCGGCATGATGGACGGCATGATCGCCGCCATCCGCAAAGGATTTGACGACAATGGGTTCGAACGACTCCCGATCATGAGCTATTCGGCGAAATACGCCAGCGCGTTCTACGGTCCGTTCCGCGAAGCGGCCGAAAGCGCGCCGCAATTCGGCGATCGGCGCTCGTATCAGATGGCGCCCGATTCCGCGCCCGGCCAGGCGCTTCGCGAAATCGCGCTCGACGTCGAAGAAGGCGCGGATATTGTCATGGTCAAGCCCGCGCTTCCTTATCTGGATATTATCCGCATGGCGAAAGATCAGTTCCCCGGCTTGCCCCTGGCGGCGTACAACGTCTCGGGCGAATACAGCATGACCAAGGCGGCGGCCGCCAACGGCTGGATCGACGAAAAGCGCGTCGTACTGGAAACGCTGACGTCGATTCAACGCGCCGGCGCGACGATTATCATTACCTACTGGGCGAAAGACGTCGCCGAATGGCTGTCGTAATATTTCGCCGATTTTTACCGTGAACTTACTGAAAACGCCCCGACGACTTGCGTTCTTTGGGGCGTTTTCCTTTTATCGTCCAACTTTGTTAAAGGAGAAGCTCTAATGCGACGTCTCTTCGTTTTTCTGGCGACGCCCGTTCTGTTCGTAAGCGCGTTTGTTACGGCGAACGCCGACGACCCGCAAACGCCGATCGATCTTGGCGCGAAGCGCGAACTCTTTCTCGGCGATTATCTTGTCGGAACGACGGATTCGGTCGAACTCAAAGTTCATCAGCCCGTACGCAAGAATTTGATCAAGGGGTTCGACAAGCCGTGGGAAGGGGACGGAGACGGTTATTTCACGATCCTGAAACTCGACGACAAGTACATGATGTACTATCGCGCCTGGGGCGTTCGCGACAACCCGCCCATGTCGTTCGCGTGTCTCGAAAGTAAAGACGGAATCGAGTGGACGCGGCCCGAATACGGTCTGTGCGAGTACGAAGGGAGTAAAGCGAACAATATTCTCATTCGCTACGCCGACGATTCCAAACTTGGAACGCACGACCTGACGCCCTTTTTAGACCAGCGACCCGGCTGTCCCGCCGACGAAAAATACAAGACGGTCGGATACGGCGGATGGTACGCTCCCGAAGAGAAAGAAAAGCACGGCGTCTACGCGTGGAAATCCGCCGACGGAATTCACTGGTCGATGATGCAGACGACGCCCGTCTATTCGGACGGTCGATTTGACACGCAGAACTGCGCGTTTTGGTCGACGACCGAAAACAAATACGTCCTCTATTATCGCGAGTTTCGCAACGATATCCGCGTCGTCGATCGCGCCGTTTCCGACGATTTCATTCACTGGACGAAAGAAGGGGAGATCGAGTTCCCCGAAGGACAGGGCCCGACGCTACGCGAACAGCTCTATACGAACCAGATTCAGCCGTACTATCGCGCTCCCCAGATTTATATTGGAACGCCCGCGCGATACGTCGACAACGGCATGACCGCCACGACCCCCCTGCTCCCCGAATGGGACGAGCGTCAGGACCGCATGACCTGGTTTAAGGGCGGAGAACGACTCGGCACGGCGGTTACCGACTCGATTTTGATCTACAGCCGCGACGGCAAACATTTTAACAAGGCGGACGAGCCGTTTATCGCGCCCGGCTTGCGCGTCAAGGACAACTGGACGTACGGGGACAATTATCTGGCTTGGAATATTGTCGAAACGCCGTCGGCGGACGCCGATTCGCCCAACGAGCTGTCGATCTACGCCACGGAATCGTCCGGGACGCACGGGGACGTTTACGTTCGCCGTTACGCGCTGCGAATCGACGGGTTCGGCTCGCTCCACGCCAAAGCGAAAGAGGGCGTCGCGGTTACCAAGCCGCTGACGTTTGAAGGGAAAGAGCTTTCGCTTAATGTCGGAACCTCCGCCGCCGGATACGTTCGCGTCGAAGTTCTCGACGAAAACGATCAGGTAATTCCCGGCTTTTCCGCCGAAGACTGCGACTTGATCTACGGCGATTTCCTCGACTATCGCGTTACGTGGAAGAAAAACGCCGATATGTCCGCCCTCTCCGGAAAGACGATCAAGTTGAGATTTACAATGAAAGAAGCCAACGTCTACTCCCTCAAGTGGGAATAAGTCCGACGGCGGACAGCCGGATCGCGCTCCCGCGCGGTCCGACGGCGGACTGCCGATTCGCGCTTCCGCGCGGTCCGACGGCAGACAGCCTGTTCGCGCTTCCGCGTGGTCCGACGGCGGACAGCCGGTTCGCGCTTCCGCGCGGAGACAAACGCCCCGCTCCCGTTGGTCGCTGCGCGCATAAGAGCCGCAAGCGGTAGCGCGCGAAGTCGCGCGAACGCTGCAGGCAAACAGGGCTGCGGTTCGACGGCGGACAGCCTGTTCGCGCTTCCGCGCGGAGACAAACGCCGCGCTCCCGTTAGTCGCTACGCATAGAAGAGCCGCAAGCGGTAGCGCGCGAAGTCGCGCGAACGCTGCAGGCAAACAGGGCTGCGCCAAAACATCGGGTTTCTCAAATAACGCGACGCTTGAACACGTGTCTCCAGCCGCCTTCTAAACGGCGGCGCGTCGCGTAATATTCCCCGTTAACGCAAAGACAGAGCCATTGCGTCAATTCGCATCGACTTCTTTTGATTCCTCGCTCTTTTCTTTCCTCTCCGCGGCTGTTTTAAACGCCTGCGCTAGAATAATCCCCGTGAACATGCACCCGAACGTATAGCTCGCGCAGAAGAGCGCGGCCTCCGGCTGATCGGGAAAGAATCTTGTCGCCAGAACGGTTCCGAGTCCGGCGTTTTGCATCCCGACTTCGATGGTGAGCGCGCGGCGCATCCCCGAGTCGAGTCCGACCGCTTTGCCCCCGAAGTAGCCCGCCAGGTAGCCGCCGAAATTCAGCAGCAGCATCGCGCCAATAAGCGCGGGCGTTAATTTCGCGACGTTGTTGGCGTTTTGCGCGACGACCGACGAGATGATCCAGATAATCACAAGATTGGCGACGATCTCCGCGAAACGGTCGGAATTCTTTTTCCAGAATTTGGAGACGCGCGAGAGAACGAACCCGATCACTACCGGCGCGACGACCGTTTCCAGAAGGTTGATCATGATCCCCGCGACGTCTAAGTCGACGTCCTTTTGATGTAAGAACAGCAGAAGCGACAGAGGCACGACGATCGGAGAGAGCAGCGTCGCCGTCGTCGTCAAGCCGACCGAATAGCTGACGTTGCCGCGCGCGGTCAGCGTCAGGACGTTCGACGCCATCGCGCCCGGAACGCATCCCGCCATCATGACCCCGGTGAACGCCGCGCCCTCCAAGCGGAGCGCTTTGGCGACGCAAAACGCCAACAGCGGCATCGAAATATATTGAATCGCCGTGCCCATGATCGTCTTGTGCCAGCGTTTCGCAACCGCTTTGACTTCGTCGTAAGGCAGGAGCGAGCCGACCGCCAGCATCGTCGCGGCGATCATGCCGCTCATGAGATTTTTACGCGCTTCGGGGTCCTTAATAAAGAAGGGATTAAACGCGTTTTCGCCAAAAAGAGCCGGCCAGTAAAACGCCAGGACGCAAACGAACGTCAGCCAGATCAACAAATATTTCGACAGTATGCGCTTGAACATCAAATTTCGCTTTCAACGTCGGAAAAACTCAATAGTAGTAATCAAAAAAAACGCCGACGCGTCAATAGCGTCGGCGTCAAAATACCGCTTGGAAAAAACCCGGACTTACAAGCCGCCGTTCTCATTCCTTCGAACGAAACGCGGCGCCGGTCAAACCCATGTAGGAAACGCGGTCTTCCGGGCGCCGGAGCGGCAAGCCTTTGCGGACTTACAAGCCGCCGTTCTCATTCCTTCGAACGAAACGCGGCGCCGGTCAAACCCATGTAGGAAACGCGGTCTTCCGGGCGCCGGAACGGCAAGCCTTTGCGGACTCGCAAGCCTCCGTTCTCATTCCTTCGAACGAAACGCGGCGCCGGTCAAACCCATGTAGGAAACGCGGTCTTCCGGGTGCCAGAGCGGCAAGCCCTTGCGGACGCGCTCGGCGAGCACCTGAACCTTCGCGGGCGACCCTGCGGGCGCGTCGGTCGGACAGAACTCGTCCGTCACGCTCGGCACAAAATCTTCGTCGTGGCCCGTTTCCATAATTTCGTCAAAGACGTTGTGGTACTTGTGTTCGGGCTCGGCGACATAGGTTTCCGCGCGATCAAGTCGTTCAGGTTCCGCGACTTGTTCGACGACTTGCGCGCCGAACCCTTCCATTCCTCTTTTGTCTTCCATTTTACTTCACTTTCCTTTCCCCTGGACGTTGCGACAACCCCTTGTCAAACGCCGGCGTTTAAAAGAAACTTGTCAATTTTCTCTAAACGCTTTTTACAAGCCGTTTAGAACCAACAAACACGCCGTCGTCGTTATACGCGTTAAACACGCAGCCAAAAACTTAAAAAATATAGCGAAAAAAACCGCGTTGGCGCGCTTGCGACGACGCCGACGGCAACAGAGCCTACGAGCCGCGTTTACCGTCGAAGACGTCTTTCTAATATATTGTTTAGACGCGTTCAGTCAAGGAAATTATCAGGATTCCAGAAAAATTTTTTAAAAATTTCAAGTTTTTTGATGAAAAATCGGCAAAAAGCGCCTCGTCCCCCCTTTACAGAACTTTTCAAAGAACACAACTCGCGAATTAAATTTAGAACTGTGTTTATTTGACGTTCTTTTTCGCCGACATTCTCGTCTCAAGAACTTTCAGATCTTTTTGGAACGTTTCCCTCAGGCGGACGTCAAACGGTTCCGCCGTTAATTTGGAAAATAAAATCTTTTGGCTGCGGTAGAGCCCGAATTGGCCCGACGTCATATAGCTTGTTCCGCAGACAATTGCGAAGATTAGCGCGTTTTGCGCGCCGAACAGTTCGGCGCTCAGCGCCAGCGCCGTCAACGGACAGTTCGTCGCGCCGCAAAAAACGGCGATCATGCCAAGCGCGGCGCCTTGGGACGCGTCCAGCCCCAGCGCCGACCCCGCGACGGAGCCGAACGTCGCGCCCACGGCGAGGGAAGGAACGATTTCGCCCCCTTTGAACCCCGCGCCGAGCGTAACGGCGGTGAAAAGCGTCTTGAGCAGGAAATCCCAGGGAAGCGATTTGCCGTCGAGCGCGGTCTGAACGTTCAAAAACCCCGTGCCGTTGTAGGCGTTCGTTCCCAAAAGAACCGTCGCGGCGGCGACGCAGAGCCCTCCGAACGCCGCGCGAAAATAATCGTTGGGAAATCGGCGTTTGAAAGTCGACGAAACGCGCCGAATCGCCGAACAGAAGAAGACGCACACGAGTCCGCAGCACACGCCCAAAACAAGCGCGCGGACGAGGAGCGCGACCGAAACGCCGGGAAACGGCGCCAGCGTGTAGGAGAAGGGCGGGAATCCAAACGCGGCGGCGAACGAAGCGCCGATCGTCGCGGAGACGAGCGACGGCAGCAGCGCGGGATAGTACACGACTCCCACGCAGGCGATCTCCAGCGCGAAAATCGAAGCGGTCAGCGGAGCGCCGAAAACGGCGGCGAATCCTCCGCTCATCCCGCACAGCACGGCGACGTGAAACTCGTTTCTTTTGAGCCGAAAGAGTTTGCCCGCCGCAAGCCCGACGCTTCCGCCCAGCTGAAGCGCCGCTCCTTCGCGCCCTGCCGAGCCGCCGAACAGCTGGGTGAGCGTCGAACTCGCGAAGATCGCCGGAGCGAGCCATAGCGACGCTTTTTTCTCGTCGGTCAGCGAGTCGATCGCCTGATCGGTGCCCGCGTCGACGGTCAATCGGCACGCTTTATACAGCGCGACGATCGCAAGCCCCGCGAAAGGAAGAAGGAAAAGAACGCGAAAAGAGCCTCCGCCCGTTCCGGCCGCGTCGTTGGCAAGAAAGAATTCGCTCGACGTTCGAATCGCCAGTTGAAACGCGGCCCCGACGACTCCCGCGACGATCCCGATGAACGTCGCGAGAAAAAGCTGTTTGAGCAAAACGACAAGATAGCGCCCGGCCTGGCGAGCGCGTTGACGCGCGCGGCGCAGCGAATCGAGCGCCGCTTCGGCGGGGCTTTCTTCAATTTCGTCAAACGGTCTGGAGACGGCGAAATCGTCCCATTCGTCTTTGACGGCGACTCCGGAAGATATTTTGTTCCAAAATCCCTTTGACGTCGTTCGCATGTCGCTTGTTAGAATTCAATCGTCTGTAAGAACTTACGTGAACGTTTCGTCGCTTTGGCGCAACAACGGCGCATAAAGTCTAACGCGCTTTCCCGATCTGACAAGCCCCCCAATATCGAGGTTTATTGATAAACTGTGGAAAAATCGAACTAAAAAAACGGATTATTTTTAAGAAAAAAGTTGAAACCTCTTGAAATTGTCTTTTTGAAAAAATACAATATGGTAACAACACGGAGAGCGCGATCGAAGCGTGTTTCGATTCGTTCTCAAAGCGCGGGCTTTCTCAATGAGGAGAAAACGCGTTTAAACGGCCTTACAGGAGACGTTGATGCTAACAAGAAAAGCTGTTGTCGATCATGCGATTGCGTTTAAGAATCCGGAGCGAGTCCCCGTCTGGGTCGACGGCGCCAACATAGGCTTAAGCGACGTCCTAACGTACGACTTGTCTCTTTCCGACAGCTCCAATCCCGCGTTGAGCGAATGGGGGTTCCAGCGCCTCCGAACGCAAGACGGCTCGTGGAAGATTCCGACCGCCGGAACTCTTACCGCGTGGGATCAAGTCGACGCTTTTCAGCTTCCGAGCCACGATTTCGAGCGCCGCTTCGCGAGAATTCCTGCCGCCGCGCGCGTTTGCGGGGATCGCTACCGTCTCGCGAGCTTCGGCTTGAGCGGGTTTGCCGTCTATTCGGCGCTCCGCGGCGCGAATCTTTGCTACGACGACTGTCTCCGCGATTTCGACCGCGTCCAGGAATTCTTTGAAAAAATTATCGAATTCGAGACGGAAATGTTCGACACGCTCGCGCGCAAGGGGTTCCACGGCGTGGAATTTTGCGACGACTGGGGGCCGCGTAAAACGTCGCGCTTGACGCTGTCGCTCTGGCGCGTCCTTTTCCGAGGGTTCTACGAAGAACAGATCAAGCGCGCCAAAGAAGTCGGGCTTCACGTCTGGTTCAGCGTCTCTTCCGAGGGAGTCGAGTTTTTCGGCGACCTTAAAGAGCTGGGCGCCGACGTCGTGCGGCTCGAGTCCCCCGAGCGTATGGAAGTCTCTCCTCTCGGGCGCAGATATCGAAACAAGTTGTGTTTCGCCACGCGCGTCGACACGATCCTGGAGCCGCGCAACCCCGAAGCATCCTTCGAACAGCTGCTGAGTTTGCGCGACTGCCTCGGAGCCCCGACCGGCGGGTTCGTCGCGACGATCGGCGACAACGTTCCGCAAAACCAAATCAGACAGATCTTCGACCTCGTCAAAAAGTTCCAGAACGCGTAGACGGGCCTTTTCGTCAGCTCCGACCCTGTTTCTATATCGCGCCGTCAAAAACGGCGCGTTTTCTTTTTAAAAATACAAAAACTTTGACGACGGGGTTATTGACGAAAAAACAGACCCTTCTATAATGATCTTCCCAATGGATTCTTTTCAGCGCTTCGTTTTGTTCGCGCGCCTCGGTCGGCGCGGCGAATTGCCGGGAAGCGCCCGAAAGAGAGAAAGTCGGCGCGCGAAGGAGCCGAGAGGCGGCTTCGAAAGGCGCGCTGAGAACACGAGTATAGAGAGAAGACGTCAAAAACCGTACGAGAGAGTTTCAATGCCGACAATTAACCAACTGGTGCGTAAAAATCGCAAACAACAACACAGCTCTACGAAGACCCCGGTCCTCGAGGGATGCTCGCAAAAACGCGGCGTCTGCCTCCTGGTCCGCACCATGCAGCCCAAAAAGCCGAATTCCGCTCTTCGCCGCATCACGCGCGTTCGTCTCTCGAACAACAAAGAAGTTACCGTTTACATTCCCGGCGAAGGCCACAAACTTCAGGAACACTCCATCGTCCTGATTCGCGGCGGTCGTGTTCGCGACCTTCCGGGCGTTCGTTACCAGGTTATCCGCGGCACGCTCGACGCCACCGGCGTCGAAGGGCGCAAGCAGGCGCGTAGCCGCTACGGCGCCAAGAAGAACGCCGTTCTTACTAAGAAACGTTGAGCTTCGATTCGTTTCGAGAAGCCGAACAGAAAACAAATCGGGATCCGTTTGAAACTGCGTCGCCGCAGAGCTTCAAGCCCCGAGCCGCGATATGGCGCGGCGAATTTAAAGAACGTTTTTCCAAAACAGGCCGCTCGCGCAAGCGAGAAACGATCCCTCCTCAGGATCGATTTTTTGGCGATTCGTTCGCAGACAATTTGAACAACGCGTGAAGTCCGGCGGCTTAATAAAGCCGTCAGCAACGTCGCCTGAGCGCAAGCTCGAGGGAGACGGAGTAACGTCGGCGTCGATAAGGCGCCTTCTCTTTTACTCTCGTAATCCAGACGTTCCGAACTTCTCTGTCGGAAGCTCTCCTCCCCGGCTTTGTCGTCGGGGGACGTCGGGAGCTCTAATCGACGCGCGTTCCCGCGTTAAAAAGCGCCGACCGCGCTCTTAGCATACCGAAAGAAGAAAGCATAGAACAATGAGTCGTATTACCGCCAGCAAAAAACAACTCACAGGCGATCCCCTTTACAATTCCATTCTCGTCAGCAAGTTCACCAACTGCCTGATGTGGGACGGCAAAAAGAACGCCGCTCGCAAGATCGTTTACGAGGCTCTTGACGTCCTCGCCAAAAAGGTTCCGGACGTTTCCCCTCTGGAAGTTTTCGAAACCGCGTTGAACAACGTCAAGCCCGCCATCGAAGTTCGCTCCAAGCGCGTCGGCGGCGCGTCCTATCAGGTTCCTATGCCGGTCAAGGCGAACCGCGCCCAATCCCTGTGCATCCGCTGGATCCTCATGGCCGTGCGCGATAAAAAAGGCCAGCCGACCGCGCAAAAACTCGCCAACGAACTTTTCGACGCGTACAACAAGCAGGGCGTCGCCTACACCAAGCGTGAAAACGTCCACCGTATGGCCGAAGCGAACAAAGCGTTCGCGCACTTCGCCAACTGATCGCGTCGCGCCTGACGGCCTTTGCGCCGTTTGATAAAAAGAAAAGAGACCGCGTTTCCAGATCTACAGGAAACGCGGTCTCTTGCGTTAGGAGCGGATCAAAATAAGAGATTCTGTAAACAACGCGGCGCCAAAATCTACGAACCCGCTTCCTACAGGAAGCGGCTCGATTCTTGT
>JAFZNK010000022.1 GCA_017550965.1 Thermoguttaceae bacterium | reverse complement strand
GCGAGTTCGACGTCCGTGCCGGAGAAGTAGAACATGTACGGCGACGGATTGATCGTTCTGAGAATTCGATAGGCGTTTAAAAGACTTCCTTCAAACGGAACGGACAGGCGGTTGGAGAGAACGATTTGGAAGATATCCCCTTCGCGAATATGCCGTTTGGCGCGCTCGACCATGTCGCAGTACTGCGCCTTGTCGAAGAGCCGCGTCACTTCGCCGCGGAGTTTGCCCGCCGGCTCTGCCTTTTTCCTGCCGTTTCGGAGCAGGTCGGCGAGCTGTTTGAGTTCGAGAACCGCTTTGTTGTAGCCGACTTCGACGTCGTCGAGGGTCATATTGACGATCAGAACGATCTTTTGCCGAACGTTGTCGAACGCGATCACTTTGTCGAACAACATAAGGTCGACGTCTTTGAACGATTCGGCGTCGTCGACGTCGCACCGCGCGGTCGGCTCTTTATAGCAGAGGTAGTCGTAGGAGAAATAGCCGACAAGACCGCCGGTGAAGGAGGGAAGGGACTCGATTCGCGGGCTTCGGTGTTCGGCGAGAATCTGGCGGATATAGGACGTCGGGTCGTTCGTTTTGATCGTGACGTTTCCAATTTTCATTTCGCCGTCGAGGCACGTGATCTCCAACTTCGGATCGAATCCGAGAAAGGTGTATCGCCCCCATTTGTCGTTCGCCTGCGCCGACTCGAGCATATAGCAATGCGAGGAGATATTTTTGAGAATGCGCATCGCCTCGATGGGCGTGATGAAGTCGGAAAGAATTTCGCAACTCAGCGGAAAAACGTCGTATTGTCCGGTCGACGCGATCCGCTTGACTTCGGCAAGATCAGGATGGATTTGCATTTTGTTTGAACTCCTGTCGTAAAAAAACGATTGTGTTACGTTTCGCGGTCAAGGAGTTTTTCAAACAAAAAAACGTCCTTGACAGAATGGCGGATCCCAACTATCAAGGACGAATATATACAATATACGCGACCGACGCGCAAAAACTGCGGCGCCGCCTCGAATTTATACAGACTTCGACTCTGTAGGTTAGCAGGATACCATCATATCCGTAGCATGTAACGTCTGCTTGCACGTCGCGTCATACTTTGAGAAAGAATCTCATTTCCGCGCGCCCTCGGCGGCCCATTTGACAATTCGTTTCTTGCCTGATTCTCAGCGTCGCAGGCTCTCTGTAAAGGCGTGGTTGCCGTTATCCCCGCGTCAACGGTTTACTGAGCGCGGATTGTAGCGCTCCGTTTTAACGCCGTCAAGCGCGCCGGAAAAAAATTTTAGAAATTTATCGCGCCGATTGTAGGAGTAGCGTCAACGAGAGCTCGCGTTTTCCCGAATGAAGACGAAGTCGGACTACTGGAAAAAAACAAAGAATTTGTTGAGGCAAAACCGTCGTCCCTATGAAACCGATCTAAAGGACAATTAAAAAAGCGCGCCAAATCGATTGTTTGACGCGCCTCTTACTGCGAAAACAGCGATTGTCGTTCAGCTTAAATCATTTGGTTTCGCATTTACAGCATTCGCAGGGATCGCATTTGCAATCTTCGCATTTGCAGCATTCGCAATTGTCGCCGCATTTACACGCTTCGGACTTTGCGGATTGAGCGTAGGCGTACGCGACGCAACAAAGCGTCAGCGCCGCGACCGCGCCCAACATGATCTTTTTCTTCGTCATAAGTTTCCTACTCCCGTCTGAATTCGAACGTTTCGTTTTTTTTCGAGTTCAGACTGTTTTAACTGGTTAGGGTTAAATAATTGAACTAACTTCTGCGATTTCCGGGGCGAATCAATTGAGAAGAACGTTCAGGAGCAGATGCAAACGAATCGAGGGAGGCGAACGCGGAACCGTTCGTCGATCCCAATAGAAACGAGAATTCGCGAGGCGAACGTCCGCGTTGGTCGCGACCTCGCAAGTTATATTTTCAGACGCGACGACGAATTTCAACAGGGCGTTAGACGGCTCGCTCGCGACCATCGGCAATTTCTTAAACGAAGCGCAACGGCGCGAACGGTCGGGCTCTTGACGATCGGTTCTATTATCGCGGCAAGAGACGTTCTTTTCGCGACAAGCGGAATCGTTTTCGCAACAATTCGCTTTTGTCCCGCAACAACAGGAAGCGACGACGTTGTCGTCGGCTTCGCAACTCGTTCGGCGCTTGCAACAAGACTCTGAATTATTCGACGCGCAAGCGCTCGCCTGGCGAACGTCGATAATCCGCGCGCAACGACAGTTTGGGGAATCCGAACAAAAACAACCGCAACGACACGCGAGTTGAGGCGTGATCGCGTAGATTACGCAACAAAACGCCGTCGCTAAACGCGCCGTTATAGAGATCGTCCAGTTGTTTCTGTCGTTCTTTTTCATCGTCAGGCTTTAATAGATTTGAAAAACGATATGTCAATCCTTTGTCGTAGTCGAATTGCCGTCGCTCTTATTGTCGGAGTCGGCGACGTTGGTCGTCGGTTCTTTTTTGACGTTTTTCCCGCTTCCGCCAAGACGGTTCCATGTCAACATATAGCCTGTCGCGGCGAGTATACAGCCCGTTGCGCAACAGAGCAAGAACAAATATCGCGTCGCGTCGCCAAAAAGAACGCCCTTGTGCAACGGAAGGAGAAGCGCGTTGATCTTTAGCGGCGTCGGAAGGTCGGCGTAACGTTCGACGCCAAGAAGGGTTCCCGATTTCCGATCCCAATAGTGGCAATTCTGTCTGGCGAAATCAACGAAACCGCCTCGAGGAGTTATTTCGAGCGCTTGACCGTTTTTGCTCGGGAACCGAATCGAATAACCTTTCGCCCTGGGCGTTTGTTCGTCCTGACGTTCCAAAATCGTCGCGAGGGCGACCGTTTCGTCGGACGGTTCCGGAGAACGCAATTTGACTTGCGGTCGTTTGGCGACGTCCGCGCCGATTGCGTGATTCCAGAAGTTGCGAACGCCGGGAAGCGCCAAATACGCGCCGGTGAGCGCCAGCAGGAGCAATACGAGCGCGGCGTAGAATCCCAAAACGTTGTGTAAGTCGTAAATTGCGCGTTTCGCGCCTTTTCGAAGCTGGAGCGTCAGAGCGTTTTTCCACTGTTTGGCGGAACCGAGTTTATTGGGAATCCAGCGAATAAAGCCCGTGATTAGAACAAGCGCGAAAATCAAACACGAATAACCGGCGACTTGCCGACCGATTTTTGGCGGGAGCCATAAGAAGACGTGCAGGCGTCGGACGGAAAAGAAAAAGTTCGACGTTCGACTCGCGCCCCAGGCGACGCAACGTCCCGTTCGCGGGTCGGCAAAGCCCTGATAATTCCAGGAATCGCGCGAATCCCTCGCGGAAAAAGAGACGTTCCACGCGCGGCGCGGACTTTTCGAACTTCGCAGCCATGTAACGCGAACGGTCGTCGGTTCGTCAAACGATTCGCTTTCGGAACGTTCGAGCTCGGCGATCAATTCGTCAATTGACAGGACGGGCGCGTCGTTTTTCGGAAGGACGAAACGTCGCGGTTCGACAAAACGTTCGACTTCCGGTTGAATTAAGAGCAAAAGACCGGTAACGCAGAGAATGAAGACGACAATACCGCTGATCCAGCCCAGATAACGGTGCAAGAGTTTCGTTACGATTTTGAAATATTTCATAAGAAGTTCTCAAGCTGAAAACAAAGGGGACGCGTGCGACCGTCCCCCTAATCGCGCTTTAAAGTACGATTTCAAAATCAGTTTGCTGCCTCCGGCTGGGCTTCTTCGGTCGGAGCTTCCGCAACGGGCGCGTCGGCTTGAGCGGCTTGCATATGTTCGCAATTTCCGCCGGAGCATCCGCCTTCGCCGCCATGCGCGCACCCGCCTTCGCCGCCGTGAGCGCACCCGCCTTCGCCGCCGTGAGCGCACCCGCCTTCGCCGCCGTGAGCGCATCCGCCTTCGCCGCCGTGAGCGCGTCCGCCCTCGCCGCCGTGAGCGCACTGACCGCCAGTCGCCGCTTTCTTATTGGAGGCGCCGCTGTTCTGCCAGGAGGCTTCTTTGAGGAACGCGTTGAATTCGGCGCGGCTCATCGTTCCGTCGCCGTCTTTGTCGAACGCGTCGAAAGACGCCGGCGCCGAATTTCCGCTGGTGGACGCTTTCGCCGTGTAGCCGACGAAGAAGCAGACGACGGCGACCGCGACGACCGCCCATACGACTTTGTTGTTTGTAGTTTTTTCCATTATTGAGTACTCCGTTGTTAAGACGTTCGAGCGTCGTAGCAGGAACGTCAGGGTTGGATTTACATCTCTTTCGCGTGTTGTTTTTTTTCAAATTCGGCGCGCGCCTCTTCGTCGTGAGCGAATTTGTCGGCAATTTCCAATTCCCCGTTTTCGGAAATCATTAGTTCGCCGTTCGACTCGTTTATCTTTTGCTGGAGTTCGCGATAACGCGCCAGCTCGTCGGAAGAAAGAGCGCCGTCTTTGTTTACGTCGACGACGTCGAGCATATATCGTTCTTCGGCCGGGGACGCGGGGCCGCTCGTTTGCGCCTTTTTGCCGCAACCTGACGCCGTAAGCGCGACGACCAGACCGAGACTGAATACTAACGTGAAATGTTTTCTCATTTTAGGTTTTATATTGCGGTTAACGGCGATTATCCGCCGCGTTTCATTCTGGGACTGGGAACCGTTCCTTTGGGAACCGGCATAATCTCCTGACCTCCGTCAAGTTCCAATTTGACGTTGTTCTTTTCGGGCTTGACGTCAATGGTCAAGTCGGAATTCATTGGAAGATATTTCAAAGGGACGAGCGACAAAGGCTGCATGTCTTCGAGTTCGTCCCCGTGTCTTTCTTCCAGTTTGGAAAACGCGAGTTTGTAGGAACCCTGCGGCGCCCCGTCGTAACAAAAAGCCGTTTTGACGACGCAACGTCCTTTTTCGTCGGTTTTGCCTCCCGACTTCCATTTTTTCAACGCTGGATCGGTCGGCGTCATAACGACGGAAACGTCCGGAACGATTTCGCCTCCGAAGGTAACCTCGATCGTCGTCGGGTACAATTCGGGCAGGTCCTCGGGACGTGGGGGCAAACGTTTGCACGAAACGGCGCTTGCGGCCAGCGCGAGCGTGAGAACCGCCGCAAACGCCTGAAATTTTTTCTTCTTCATGATTCTGACTTCAGGGTTGACCGACCGGCAAGGTTGAGCCGCCGTCGTTCATCGCGCCAATTTGGCGCCACGCATTTCGATCCATCGTGTTGGAAACAAACCGGACGGAACCGTCGCACATCGCGACGTTGACGCCGCCGGAGTGTCGACTGCGCGCCGCGAAGAAGCCCGACCCGAATTCCGCGCCCCAGTCCGGATGATTGGGATTCGGCGATTCGAAGCAGGAGAACGTCGTCGCGTGTCCTTTGCATGAGAGCCAGCAGTAGCCGCGCCAACCGTTCCAGGCCAGGCAGTACGTCGAGCATAGCGAAGCGACGTCAAGGTTGTCGTCTGCGTAAATCCCGACGATTCCCGGATCCCCGCCCGGTTCAAGCCAACCGCCCCAGTTTCCGGACGCCTTGCCGCGCCATTGCAACATGCCGCGAGCGAACGCGCAACGCGCTTCCGGATGAATTGGGTCGGGCTCCCCGCCGCCCTGAACGTCGTCGCCGACGATCGCTTCGCTGAACATCGCCGTGTTGGACGAGCCGTCAAGAATGCTTGCGAACGTCCGCGCGACGCGGCACGAATAGACTCCGTCCGTCATAACGGTGCAGTCGTAATTGTAGGCGGTTCCCGAGCCGGAACAGGC
>JAFZNK010000203.1 GCA_017550965.1 Thermoguttaceae bacterium | reverse complement strand
CAATAATAACAGCAGCGGCAGTAGCGGGTCGTCCTACGGCAGCGGCGTTATCGTCGACGCCAACGGCGTGTTGCAACGAATCGTCGCCGACGACGGCGTTCTCGCCGCCGCGCGCAACGAAGCGTACAAAGCGATTCCGAGCGAAATGCGCGCCGCGAGCAAAATGCGCAAAGTTTCGTTAAATCGTCTTGAAGCGCAAATCAAAGAGAACAACGGCGTCGTTACCAACGAAATGGCGAATCTCGCCGGGTTGACGCGTATTGAAAACGTCTTCGTCTATCCGGAAACGGGCGACGTCGTCGTCGCGGGCCCCGCGGAAGCGTGGGAAGTCGGCGCGGAAGGCGCGGTCGTCGGCGTAAAGAGCGGTCGTCCGACTCTCCAGCTTGAAGATCTCGTCGTCGCGCTTCGCGCGTTCCCCGCCGAGGGCAAAGGCGCGAGTCTTGTCGGCTGCTCCATCGATCCTTCCGAAGAAGGGCTGCGCGCGATGCAGTCTTATCTCAACACCGCCGCTCAGCCGAACGTCGCTAACGATCTCGAATGCGTGAACTACGCCGCCGGTATTCGCGAAGCGCTCGGACTTCAAAACGTCTCCGTCTGGGGCGTCTCTCCGAAAACGAACTTCGCCGCGACGCTCGTCGCCGCCGACTACCGCATGAAGCTCATCGGAATCGGTCTTGAAGAGGCTCCGGTCAAACTCGTCACTTACGTCGACAAATCCAACCCGCGCAACGCCGCGTCCAACGCGCTCGTTCGCTGGTACTTCCAACCGAATTACGACTGCGTCGTCGAAACCGAAGACGGCAACGCCATGCAGCTCCTTGGCGTCGGCGTCAACCTCCTTGGCGAAGACGAACTCGTCGGAGCCGACGGCTCGCGTTCCGCCAACAAAGGCAAGGGCAACCCCGCGACGCGCGCTTACGCCAAGAGCTTCACGCAGAAATTTGAGTCGATTGCCGATCAGGTTCCGGTCTACGCCAACCTTCGCAACCTTATCGACATGACGATCGTCGCCGCCTACCTGCAAAAAGAAGGCGCCTACGCAAAGACGAACTGGACTCCCGACTTCTTCGCCGACGAAGCCCAATATCAAACGGAAAACCTCAACGAAATCCAATTTGCGGAAACCGCCGTCAACACCGTTCGCCGCAGCGCCAACCTCGTCTCCTATCCGACGGGCGGCGGCGTCTCCATCGAACCGCAAATCGCGCTTGACGAAGAACACATGAAATACGACGAAAACGGTTCCGTCGAAGCCAAACGCGAAAAAGCGGAAAACAACGACGCCAGCGTTTGGTGGTGGGACTGAGTTCTCCAAAGAGAAAAACGCGCCGTTTAAACTGACGACGCGACACTAATTGAAAACGCCGTCGCAGACTCTGTTCTGCGACGGCGTTTTTACGTGCGAACAAGACGTCAATCCAAGAAACAAAACGCCGACCGAACGAAAACGCTCGGTCGGCTAAAACGATCTGAAAACAGGCAACGCTCTATGCGACCAAAATCGCCAGGGCGCCTCCGTGCGCTCTTTTAACGGTTCATCCCTGAACCTTCCCGGCGTTCGTCGATCGATTCCTTAAGGAATCGCCGGCTTGTCGCAATACGATCGCCCGAGCGAACTCTTCGTTTTTGCCCCTCCCATAGGCAGTATGTTACAATTTATAACCGCTCGCGAAAAAAGCGTCAAGGGCGTCTAAGAAAAATTTAACGATTACGTAAAATTTCTTGGTTTAGTGAACCGCGGAATGCTCGTCGACCGTACGCGCCGTTTTAACGGGAAACGCCGCGCCCTTTTGAACGATCGTCTCTTGCGCGCCCCCCTCGAAGTTCACCGCGAGATCGCCGACGCTAAATCCGGCGATACGCCACGCGTAATCGTCGTTGGTAAGAACAAAGGTCAATTCGTCCATCTGAATCGAGCCGGCGTCGGTATAGTCTTCCACGTCGACAAAGACGAGCGCGCGACCGTGAACCGGCTTCGTTTTCTTGGTGATCGTCCAGCGAACCGTCTCGCTTTCCTGGGCGTTGAACTGATCGCGTTTCGCTTCCTGAGCGCGGGTCGTAAGCAACGCGAACGCGCCTTCGGCGTCGCCGCTAAAGAACGTCTTAAAGAACTCGTTGACAACCCCTTCCGGCGTATTGGGATTGTCGACGTCAAGCGGCGTTTCGTCAAGTTCCGGCTTGGCGTCGGTCGATTCGTCCGGAGTCTCCGCGCCGGGCGCCGCTTCGGAATTGTCGGACGGCGCGGAGGGAATTCCGCATTGCGGCCCGCAACCGACGAACGAACACAAAAACGCCAAACTCAACACGAGCGAAAAACCAAACGACTTATTCATAAGCAAACCTCTTTCCCCGACCTTTCGCGCGTTTTCAACGCGCAAAAAGCAAAAATATTGAAAGCTCGATAAGTCTGACGATTTTTAAAAATCCAGTCAATAGCGTTTTAGGCGCTTTTTCAATTTAAGACCAAAGACGAGTCGGCGCGACGATTGACGCTCGAAGAACGCTCGCCTATAATAGAAAAGCGGCGCGGGATCGCGTCGTTTCTTATCAAACAACCCCAGTTATTTACGTTCGACCATGACGACTAAACGCTTGTTAGGAAAGACCGCGCTCGTCACGCGCCCCAGAGAGCAGGCGCGCGAGATTCAGGAAGCGCTCGAAGCGCAGGGCGCGACCGTCGCGTTGCAACCGGCGATTGAAATACTCTCGCCGGATAGTTGGACCGACGTCGACGCCTCGTTGAAGCTCGTTGCGGAACGTAAAATCAATTGGACGATTTTCTCGAGCGCAAACGGCGTTCGTTTCGTCTGCGACCGGCTCGACGCGGCGTTTCCTGAACTCAAACGCTCGTTCGCCGAATTAACGCAAATCGCCGCCGTCGGCGCGGCCACGGCGAACGCGTTGCGTCTCTACGGTCTGGAAGCGGCGCTGACGCCGGCTCAATTCGACGCCGACGGACTCGTCGACGCGTTTGTCGAGCGCTTGGGCTCGCCGTCGGGCCTAACGTTTCTCTCGTTTCGCGCAAGTCGCGGCAGAAAGACGCTGACCGAACGTCTTACGGCGCTGGGCGCAAACGTTCTCGAGACGGTCGCCTATCGCAGCGCCGACGTCAAAACGCCCGACCCCGCGGTTCTCGACGCGCTTCAATCGGGGAAAATCGACGTCGCGATCGCGTCCAGTTCGGCGTCCGCGCGTTCCTTAGCCGAAATGTTCGGCGACGCCGCAAAGAAAACGCGTTGGGTCGCAATTAGTCCGCTCACCGCCGACGCGTTGCGCCAAAACGGTCTCGACGTCGCCGCAATCGCCGCCGAATCGACGGTCGAAGGGCTCGTCGAAGCCGTCGTTCAGGCGACCCGATAAACAAAACGCCCCCGAGCTTCTGAAAACCCGGAGGCGCTTCGTTTGCGTTCAGGACTCTTTTCCTAAATCAATTTCTCAGCAACGCTTGCTCAACACGTCTTTTTCGTATTGCTCGCATTCGGCGATCCACTTTTCGCCCACGGGCGCGCCGTTCTTTTCGCAGTAGTAGTCCCAAACCGGTCCGAACGGAGCGGATTTGAGTTCTTCCAGAAGCGCCAAACGCTTGCTGTAGTTGAATTCCGTCTCCAGTTTGCGGAGTTGATCGAGCGGTTCGAGCGCGGCGCAAAGCAACGCTTTGAACGCGCTGCGCGTTCCGATCGTCCACGCCATAATACGGTTGATCGAGCCGTCGAAGAAGTCGAGCGCGACGTACGTGCGCGGAAGCAAATCGTTGCGAACGAGCTCTTCGGCGATCGCGCGCATTTGATCGTTCCAGACGACGACGTGGTCGGAGTCCCAGCGAACGCCGCGAGAGACGTGCAGCAACAGATTTTCGGTAAACATCGAAATCGAGCTGAGTTTGTCGCTAATGCACTCGGTCGGATGGAAGTGGCCCGCGTCGAGCGTCGCGATGAGGTTGTTCTTAATCGCGTAGCCCATGCACCATTCATGGCTGCCGACCGTGTAGCTTTCGGCGCCGATTCCGAACAATTTGCTTTCGACGCCGTCGCGAATATTTTTCTTGTCGTATTTGACGGAGAAGATTTCGTCGTACGACTCGGCGAGACGTTTGCGCGGCGCGAGACGATCGACCGGCGTGTCTTTGATTCCGTCGGGAGTCCAGTGATTGACGACGCATTCGGTCCCCAGCTGTTCGCCAAAGTAGTTGGCGATCGCGCGGCAACGTTTGTCGTGTTCGATCCAGAAATCGCGGATTTCTTTGCTCGGGTGAGAAAGCGTCAGGCCGTCGGCGGCTTTCGGATGCGAGAAGAACGTCGGGTTGAAGTCAAGCCCGATCCCTTGTTTCTTCGCCCAGTCGACCCAGCCCTGGAAATGGCAAGGCTCGATTTCGTCGCGGTCGACTTTTTTGCCGCCGTTCTCAAGATAGATCGCGTGGAGATTGAACCGAAGTTTGCCGGGAATCAACGAAAACGCTTTCTCGGCGTCCTGACGGAGTTCGTCCGGAGTGCGCGCTTTGCCGGGATAGTTGCCCGTGGAAAGAATCCCGCCGCTGAGCCCTTCGCCGGTCGCTTCAAACCCGCCGACGTCGTCGCCTTGCCAGCAGTGTAAGGAAATAGCCGTTTTTTCAATCTTCGCGATCGCGGCGTCGACGTCGACTCCGAGTTCCGCATAACGTTCTTTTGCAAGAGCAAACGCTTGTTCAACTTTACTCATCTTACGTATAACTCCTAAATTAAAAATGAGTCCTGGAAACGAAGTCAGGACGACGTCAAAACAACAAGTCGCTCGTTAAGTTTTTTACGGAATAATCCGATATTTCTATGAGAGCGAATTTTTTGTATATTGTCAATATCGCGGCGCGTGAAAAATTTTACGCGCGGTCAGTTGGAAAGCGACGGATCGCTTTTCCAGACGCTCGACGTTAAGGCAATCGTTTTTTAAAGGACGCCAAAATGCGAAGTCATGCTTCTCAGACGCGACAACGTCAAACTCAAGTCGACGAGTCAAAAAGACGCGATCTCAAGCGTATCGCGCTTTTTACGGGCGCCCTGTTGTTTGGCCCGGCGTTTCTCTTTTCCTCGGGGTGCAAGTCGCCCAACGCCGGCAAGAAGGACAAAACGATCGACGACTTCCTCAGCGACAAAAAACCCCAATGGTAAATCGCGCGCTCGTCAAACGCCCAAACGAAAGGAACTCCAAAATGTTTCGTAAAACGCGAAAACAACAAGTCGACGAATCGAAGCGCCGCGATATCCAACGAATCGCGTTTCTCATGAGCGCGGTTCTGCTCGGCGCGGCGCTTGTCGCGTCCGTCGGTTGCAAAACCGCCGACAGTCATAAGGGCGGTTTTACGGTTCCCGGATTTCTGGGATTGGACAAACCTGAAGAGTAAACGAAGCCCTTCTTTCGCGTCGACGCGCGCTTCTTTCCAGAAGCGCGTTTTTTATTTCTTGTTCCGTAAAAAGCCGCCGTTTTCTAAGCTTCCGCCGAAACTTCCTCTTCGTCGATCGATTTTTGAACCCTGTTCGCCATAAGCGCGGCGATCCATTCCGTCTCCGGGAACGACTGGAAGATAATCTTCATCACAACCGCAAGGGGAGGCGACAGGAACATTCCCACCGGACCGAGCAGCCAGCCGAAAAAGATCAACGCGATCAAAACGATCAACGGAGACAAATCGAGTCCGTCTCCCAAGAGTCGCGGTTCAAGCGCGTAACCGACAAGGCAGTTGATCAACACAAACGCGCCCGCGTCCACGCACCCGACAAAAAGGCCGTGGTCGATCGTCGCCAACACGACGGGCGGTATCGCCGCGGCGACCGAGCCGATCGTGGGAATATAGTTCAACAGAAAAGCGACGAACCCCCAAAGGAGCGGATACTGAACGCGAGAAAAGAAACACAACGTCACGACCAAAACGCCGACGAGCGCGCTCATTAACGTCTTAATGATCATGTAGTTGCGAATATCGACGACCACGCCCTTAATATGCGAGTTGGCAAATCGAACCTGACCCCACGTCGCAAGAAGTTTTTTCGGAAGCTTTTCCGTTTCGCACAACATAAAGATCACAAGCAACGTAATGAGGAACGCGTTGCTCAACAACGTGCTCAATTCGCCAGCCAAACCGCCAAGAAACCGGAACAGCTCTTGCGAACTTGCGTCAACCGCGCTGACCGAATCGACGCCGAGCGGAAACCTCGCTAAAAAGAGGTCGTCGTCAGGATCGTCGTCGGAATCAAACGCCGTTTCATCGTCCGAATCGACGGAGGACGCGGACTCGTCCGCTTGCGGAGAGGTTTGGAGCATATACTGCGGAGGATCTTCCGGAATCAATCCCGACGAGACGCCGTCGGCCGCGCCTGTCGCCGTCGGCTCGTCGATTAAACTCGCTTCGGCGCCGTCGGGCGCGTCTGAATCGCGCCTTGCGACGACCGGAACAACCGCGGGCGCCAGGTAGGTCGTCTTATTCGCGCCGTCGAAAAGGCGATTATCGGTCGAATCGGTCGTTTTCGCGTCGCTTCGGCGAGATCGCCGCCCTTGATTTTCCAATTTCTCCTGTTCGTATTCGTCGCGCCAACGCAGTCGCTGAAAGTACGCTTTTTTCGCGCTTTCTTCTTCGGATTCGACCTTCTGCTCGGAACCCGGCTCTTCTTCTTCAACGTCAAGTTCCTGGGGCTTTTCCGTCCTGAGCGCGGGCACAATGACGCCAAGATCCAGATTGTAGCTCTCCAGCGTCTCGGTAAATCGATCGCGATAATCGGGGATATTTCTGGCAAATTGGGCGACTTGCGCTCCAACGATCGTCATGCCGCTTAAACCGACGACGGCGACGGCGATGATCACGATCGTCAACGCCGCCCACGATTTAAAACCTCTTTTTTTGAGCCAATTGACCGGCGAGATTAAGAGCACGGTAAAGAACGCGGCGAGGAAAAACGGCCCAAGTATGCCGCGCGCGCAACGCAGAGCCGCCAGAATAACGATGATCGCCGCAAAAATTGCCGCGTAGTTGAGTAAGACGCCCGGTCGTTCCGTTCGCTTAACCGCTTTCGTCTCGTCCGTATTTTTATTGTTTTCCATCGTCCGTTCTTTTCCGGATCGGTTATCTTTCTTCGATTGCGCCAACGGCGCCAACGTCGATTAATGATACAAAAAGAAGCCGCCGACGCAAGCGCCAACGGCTTTTTTTCAAAATTTCGAAAAAATATTTTGTCGAGCGTTTAGCGTTTCGACACGAGTAAGAGCGACGGGGTGAGAACCTTGTCGACGACGATCGGCATTCCCGGCTTTAAGTCGAATTCCGATTCGGTCGAGGCGTCGTATTCGACGGTGCGTTCCTGTTGAACGATCGTCACTTTGCCGACGCCTTTGCGCATAGCGGGAATCGTCAAGTAGACGGTTCCCTCGGCGCCAATCGCCGCGCTCGTGCGAAGCGACCCGTTCGCGTTGAACGAATTGAGCGCGCGCATAAGGTAGTAGACGGCGACGATCGCGACAAATCCGCACCCGATCGCGATTCCAAGTTGCGCGGCCTCGCTGATATTCGATCCGCGACACGCCAGGCCCGCGAGACCGAAAAACGCGATTCCCGCGGTAGCCGTGCGGACGGACAGCAGTTTGAGGAACATATGGCCGCCCGAATCGTGATGCATGGAGTCGTGATCGCCGACCCCGTTAACGTCGCCGTCGACGACGTCTCCGACTCCGTCCGTGTCAAGATCGATCGCGTCGTCCCCGCCGTGCCCTAAAAAAGCCGACGTGAAAAACTGAACGACGACAAAAGCCGACCCAAAGATCGCGCAAAACCAATAGATTCGTTCCAAATCCATAGGACGACTCCTTTTCTAAACGACTTCCGACAAACGTCTGTCCCCGGAACGCAAAGGCCGGAAACTACTTGTCGAAATCTGCGTCGTCAAAAACGTAGTCTTTTTCTTCGTAGATGTGAGAAAGATCGCGCTTGTCCGAATCGGCTTTCACAAATCGAACGCCAGCTTCCTGCATAACGAGGGAAAACAGACCCGACAAGTTGTAAAAGCAGTTCAAGCCGACCAAAACCGCGGCTAAAAGAGCAAGTATAATCAGCGTCATTTCGTTTCCTTACAAAATCTTAAAGACGTCCCTCTTAACAAATCGCGCGTTTAACCCCTGCGCGATTCAAAATTGTTCGGAAGGATTATACCGCTTTTTCTCAATCTTTAAAGGAAAAAACTCCTTTTGTTAAAAATTTTCCAAAAAAACTGGTTTGCCCGGTTCTGATTATTACTCAAGAAACGAGGCGCTTTACATACTAAGGTATGAGAAACGCGGCGCGGCGACAACGAAAATCGTTGAGAAACGCGCGTTTTTCCGCGCCGAGCGTTTTTCAAGCCGACGTTTCAATCATTAAAAAACACATAAACAATCATTTTGACAAAGCGTTGACGACTATGTAAAATAGAGAAGATAAGAAAGATAACCAAGATTGTCGCTAATTGACGTTTGTTCCATAAACAAGCGTCGATTGAAACAATCGCCATTACGAGTGTCAAACGATTCAACGTTGGAGATTTAACATAAAGGGGTTCCTGACATGACGTTTACTACGCTTATTTCCGCGCCTGTTTTCGGCGCGACGGGCGCGATTGCCGCCGCCGCTATTATCGCGGCTTTACTTTTCTTTGGCACGTTGCTTTTGTTCAGCGCTCGCTACAAGAGATGCCCGAGCAATAAGATCATGGTGATCTTCGGGCGGTCCGCGAGCAAGTCGTCGGCGCTGTGCATTCACGGCGGCGCCAAATTCATCGTGCCGCTCTTCCAGGACTACGCGTTTTTAAGTCTTGAGCCAATGCAAATTGAAATCCCGCTTCGAGGCGCGTTGTCGATGGAGAATATTCGCGTTAACGTCCCGAGCGTCTTTTCAATCGCCATTGGCACCACGCCCGAACTTATGCAGAACGCCGCGATTCGTCTGCTCGGCATGCCCAAACAGGCGATTGCCAAACAGGCGGAAGACGTTATTTTCGGTCAGTTGCGTCAAGTGATCGCGTCGATGAAAATCGATGAAATCAACCGCGACCGCGAGGCGTTTCTTTCGAACATTCAAGCGTCTCTTGAGCCGGAACTTAAAAAGCTCGGCCTGATTCTCATCAACGTCAACGTTACGGACATCACCGACGAATCCGGCTATATCGAAGCGATCGGCCGCAAAGCCGCGTCTGAAGCGATTCAAAAGGCGCGCGGCGACGTCGCCGACAACGAGCGTATGGGCGAAACGCGCGTCGCCGACGCCGAAAAGGAAAAGGCGATCCAGGTTGCGAACGCGAAAAAAGACCAGGCGATTGGAACGCGGGAAGCGGACCGGGAACAAATCGTCAAGACGGCGGAAATCGAACAGGAACAGGCGGTTCGACTCGCGGATCTCGAACGAATCAAGCTCGTCGGCCAACAGTCGGCTTCGTTTGAAAAAGACGCGCAAATCAAAGACGCCGAACGCGATATGCGCGTAAAACTCGCCAACGCCAACGCGGAAGCGGTCAAAGGCGAAAACCTTGCGCAGGCGGTCGTCGTCAATTCGACGGCGGAACTTGCCGTCAAGAAGGCGGAAGCGTTCCAAATGTCGGAAACGAAAAAACGCCAGGCGGAAGCGTCCGTCGCGGAAGCGGAACACAAAGCGCAGGCGGTCGCGGCGACGGCCCGCGCCGAACGCGTCGAAGCGGAACGTCGCGCCGAACTCGAAGCGCCCGCGAAAGCGGAAAAAGCGAGAATCATCGTCGAAGCGGAAGCCGCGGCGGAACAAAAACGCATCGAGGCGGAAGGCGAGGCGGCGGCGATTTACGCCAAGTTGGAAGCGGAAGCGCGCGGTCAATTTGAGATTTTGAAGAAAAAGGGCGAGGGTCTCGCGGCGATTGTTCAGGCGTGCGGCGGCGCCAAAGAGGCGTTCCAAATGCTCATGCTCGACCACTTCGACGAACTCGTCGCCGCGTCCGCGCAGGCGATCTCGTCGATCAAGTTCGACAAGGTCATCGTCTGGGACGGCGCGAACGGCGGAGCCAACGCCGAAACCGCGACGTCCAACTGGCTCCGCAATATGGCCAAGACGCTCCCGCCGATGCTCGAAGTCATGAAGGAAATCGGCGGCGTGGAATTCCCCGACGTGTTCGCGAAACTTGCCAGCGCGGAGGAAGCCGCGAAAAACGCGCCCGTCGTCGACGCGGAAGGCGCGGTCGAGCCGGAAGACGGAGGAACGATAGAGCCGGAAAACAAAGAAGCCTGACGGCGGCGGCGCGACCGCCGCGGGCGCGGGTAACTTTCGGTAGGAAGTAGCCGCAATAATTAAAGCGACGTCAAAACGCGGAATTCTGCGATTTTGGCGTCGCTTTTTTTTGGAAAAACTCGTTTGGGCGCGAAGTCCTAAAACATGCTATCCAGGGATTTGTATTCCCGACTTCACGCGCCGCTCATTCTACCGTTCTTCCGCTTTGGAGCAATTTGAGCGGTTCCGTTCGGCCTATCTTGAACGCAGGATAGAGAGACGCGATCAAACACAGCGCGACGGTCAACGCGAATCCAAACGAAAGCCCTTTGACGGGCAGTATCAAGGGCGGGTCGACTGTTCCAAAAATGCTTTGACCTAATTTCAACGCGCCTTGAGCCGCCAGAAAACCAAACGCAAAACTTGCGGCGGACGCGACGACCCCGACAAGTATCGCTTCGACGAGAATCGAGCGCACAAGCGCCCAGCGCGTCAGGCCGACCGCGCGCATTACGCCGTAGCTCCATCGTCGCGCGCGCACCGAATTGGCGATCGCGCCTATGACCGCGATCGACGTGATCGCGAGAGTTACCAGCGGAACTTTGCTCAGCCCCCAGATGACGGAATCCGCGCGCGCGGTTATCGACGAGGTCAGCGACTCGCGCGTCGACAATTTCACATACGCCGTTTGCGCGCCGATTTGATCGCTTGAGCCGTCGTTCGGGTTCGTCTCCTGTCGGTCCAGCTGGAGATTCTTGCGCGCTAAAAAGTCGCACGCCAACTCCGTCGCCTGATAATCGATTTTTTCGCCGGGCTTGGCGTTGAACCAGAAATACGACCGTCTATCGAGCTGATAGTCGTTCGCAACGACGTCTTCGCGCGCAAAAACCATTCCTCCGGAACGTCCGAAATTACGACGCACGCCCCCCGTCTTCGAAAGCCATTGCCAGCCGGGGAACGACACAACGCCGACGACCGGGTATTCCAGGACTTTTTCCGGATCGCGGGGATGAACGACTTTGAGCGTGTCGCCAAGATTCAGCCGATAATCGACGACCAGCGAGTCGGTAACGACGACTCCGCGTCCCGACTTCATCTCCCGCCAGGCTTTTTTCGGATCGCCTTGCCGGAACCGCAGTTGGACAAACGGCTTTTTGCCTTCAAACGCCTTCTCGACGTCAAGGCCGAAAAAGACGACGTTGGCAAACGCCTTTTTGCGCGGATCGTCCGGCGCAAACTCGTCGGTAAACGCCGCCTGTTCGACGGCAACCGGCAGGAACTGCGCCGCGTCGATCGACGGCAGTTTCTTCATCTCGTCGACAATTTCTGGACGCAGTCCGTTAGGTAGAAACGCGGCGAACGCTTCAGGCGCAAGTCGCTCCGGGAGAAACTGATCGAGCAGCGAATAACCCCAAATCTGCATTGAAACAAACAGGCCCCCTCCGACGCTTAGCGCGATCGCGCACGCGGCGACGCGGCGCGCGTTGCCGGAAAATTCGCGACGCGTTACGCTCGAATCAAATCGGAAAAGCGCCGCCAAAATCGGAAGAAGAACCAGTTCCGCAAGTCGGATCGTTATCGGCAAAAGCAGGACGACGCCGACGGCAAGAAACGACAGGCCGTAAACCGAATGAAGAACGGCTTTACGCGTTGTTTCACCCTGAAGGCTATAGACCAAATACAAGTCGGCGCCAATTGACGCGAGCCCCAAAACGGCGGCGATTAAAAAGACGATCGTTTGCCGACGCCGACGCTTCCCGGAAAGGAACCTTTTCTCAGGCTCGTTGATCGCGTCAAGCGGTTTGACGCGCGCGCTTTGAAAGATCGGGTACAGAGCCGCGACAATCGCGCCTAAGAACGTGCAGACAAAAGAAAAAGTCGTCGTTTGCCAATTCAGCCCCGTCGGCTTGTGCGCGTAGATTAAAACAAGGAACCAGCCGGCGAACATGCCGATCGTCCAGCCGGGAAGCGCGAGAACAATCGCCTCAAAGAGAATCGACGTCCCGACCTGACGGCGCGTCAGACCCGAAAGGCGATAGAACGCAATGAGGCGTTTTTGTTCGTCGACGCTCATATTAAGCGCGGTAAATACGATAAGCAACGACGCGAGCGCCGCCAACAGCGTTCCGCTCGCCGCCTGAATTTTAAACGACTCGTTGTTCTTGATAGCGGCGATTTTCTGCTCCGCGATTTCCGCAGACGTGGTTGTCGCTACGCTCGGAGCGGCCGACTTCAATTTGTCGTTCCAACGCGCGCGAAATTCGTCGACCGAACCGCGCAATTTCAGAAACAGCGCCGACGAGGCGACGGGCGAGTTTTTCGAAATTTCGCGAGCAAGATCGTAGGAAATATAGAAGCCGTCCGTTTCCGTATCGTCCACGATTCCAACAACTTTCAGCTGGTACTCGTCGACCTCGCCAATCAGGGACGATCGGTCGATCAATAAGATCGAATCGCCGACTTTCGCGCGATGTTGAAGGTTCCCTCTGGTCGTCATGACCGCCTCGTAAGGAACGGAACCGTCTTGATTTTTCGCGGCAAACCAGCGTCCCTCTTCAAGCTCGTAGGGAGCTTGCGACGCGGTCGTTCCCTGAAAAGTCGAGCCGAACCCCATCGGCGTTCCCATCGTCGCGCGATACGCGCCAAACGCTTTGCGATGCAAGTCGGGATCGATCCCTTTAGGCGCTTCGCCAATCGCGTCGAGTTCTTCGTCCGAAAGATCGAGCGAGCGTTTAAGAGTCGGTCTGGCGTCCTCGCCGACGGGGTCTTCGTCCTGAAGAATCGAACGAGGCGCGCCCGGCGAATAGACGAACATCCGCAACGTCGCCGTCTCGTCGCACAACGCGACCGCCTCGTCGGCGCGAATCGACGCGATTAACTCTTCTGAAAAAACGCCTTGCGCTTCGTCGCGTCTTCCGCCGCGTCCGCGTCGACCGCGCCCGTCTCCGTCCCTGCCGGTCGGCGCGCTAAGAACCGCAAAGCGTTCCGCCGCGTCCTTTTCTTCGTCGGCGTCAATTTTGCCGTCGCCGTTAGCGTCGAGCGTTTTGACCGCGTCAAGCATAGGCGGCGGCAAATTTTGCGGCAAACTCGCGATAACGATCGAGCCGTCTACGCCGCGAAACGCGTCGAGCGAAGCGCGCAACGCGTCCAATTCGGGACTCGCGGGAGGTTCTTTCGCCGACTCGCCGCTTTTGCCGTCGGAATTGTTTTTATCGTTATTGGAACCGGTTGTAAAAGGACCGCTGAATCCGGCGCCGCCGCGCCCTCCGCCAAATCCCAATTGCTCGGAACCCGGATCGTATATTTTGAGGTCGTATTCGCCAAGATATTTTGCGTCCGCGTCGGTCGCTTCGAGAAAGAGCGCGTTGAATCCGCCGATTACCCAAACGATTAAACACGACGACGCGGCGATCGCCAGTAAGACGAAGAGCAGTCGGACTTTCTGCCTTTTCATCCGCGAAAGGACGATTTTCCAAACGAATTTCATTGTTCGCCGCTCCCTTCTCAATTGCCGCCGGACGTTTCGCGTGCGATTTCCTGATACCGCGCCGCAAGTTCGGCGGCGTCTTCAAAATCGCGCGTCGCAAAGTCGCCCGCGATCCTGCCGTCGCGCAAGACGACGACGCGTTTGGCCCAAACGGCGACGGCGGGCTCGTGCGTTACAAGCAAAATCGCGCGCCCCTCTTCGCGATTGAGTTTCGCAAGCGTCTGACAGACGTTCTGACTGCTCGTCCAATCGAGGTTTCCGGTCGGCTCGTCGGCGAGCAACACGGCGGGGTCGGCGCAAAGCGCGCGGGCAAGCGCGACGCGTTGCTGCTGACCGCCGGAAAGGGAGTCGGGGTATTGTCCAAGTTGTTCTTCAATATCGAGTTCGCGCCAAAACGCGCGGAGTTTCTCCGTCGTCGACGCGTCGATTCTTCGTCCGTCGGCGCGTAGCGGAAAGAGAATGTTCTCTTCGGCGGTCAGGTGCGGTATGAGGTTGTAACTCTGAAAGACGATCCCCATGCGGCGACGGCGAAAGATCGTCAATTCGCGGTCGCTCATTTTGGAAATCTTTCTGCCTTCGATTTCCACTTCGCCCGACGTTGGACGCGTAAGTCCGGCAATTAAATGAAGCGCGGTGCTCTTGCCCGATCCGCTCGCGCCCATGACGGCGACAAAATCGCCCCCATTGAGCGTTAAATCAAGACGGGAGACCGCCTCAAACGTCGCGTTTCCGCGCGGATAGACTTTCGTCAGTCCAGTCGTCTTCACGGCGACGGGAGCGTCTGTTTCCTGTTCGGTCATTTTTCCCCTTCCCCCTCCGCGCAATAGGACAAAACAATAAGAACGTATCCGGTGACGAGATTCGCGTCGGTTTCGTACCACATGCGATCGTCGTTAACCCAGGAGCCGTCGTCGTTTTGCGCAAGCGCGAGCGTTTCGATGAGTTCCTTGCGCCAGTCGTGAGCGACGCCCGACTTGTCTTCAAACGTCGCGACGCCCAGCGCCTGAAAACATTTGGCAAACGTGTGATAATAGTAGTAAAGTCCTTTTTTGCCCAGACCGGGATTTTCCGTCGTCGAGTAGTTGTCGCGAATCCAGTTCGTCGCGGCTTCCACGCGCGGATCGTCCGCTTTTAACCCCGCGTAAATAAGGCTCTTAAGGCCAGCGTAGGTTATGCTTCCGTAACTGCGCAAGCCGCCGCTGACTTCCTGTCCGGCGGGATTCTCTTCTCCGGAGACAAATGTGTAGATAAAACCGCCGTCGTTCGACGTCGTCCGGCCGCTTACGTTGTCTTCCGACTCAAGATTCTGACAGCGCGAAACGAACACAAGCGCGTCTTGAATCGCCTGATCGTCTTCGTCGGCGCCGATCTCGCGAAGCGCTTCGACAAAGAACTGCGTGTTCGACAAGTCGGGGCGCGTCATGCTCCCGTTTCCGTATCCGACGCCTCCAAAATACTCGTCGTCTTTGGAGACGCCGTTTTCCGCGTTATATTGGGAACCGCGAACAAATTTCTCCGCGTCCGCAAGCAGTTTGTCGTACCGGCCGTCCCCCGCCTGGCGATTCGCGAGCGTAAAACAGACGAGTCCAAGACACGACTCGTACGACGACAAACGCATGCCTTCGGAATAGATTCCGCCGTCGTCGTGGACGGACGCTTCGAGAAACGCCAACGCTTTGGCCAGAACGGGCTCGTCGATTTTCACGCCCGCGCGAAGCAGCCCGATCGCGTCGATAATCGTCGGACCGATCCCCACGCGCGGCGACGCGGAAAACGAGCCGTTTGAACTTTGAGATTTCTTCAGAAACTCGATTCCGTCTTGAACCGTTTTGGCGCGAAGCGCTTGCAAATTAGCCTTTTCCTCCCCAGTCAACGCGACGCGCATTTTTCCTTTTGGAACGTCGGGAGTCGTAGCGCCGGGGCCGCTCCCCGCCTCGCCGCGCCCGCCGCGCGCCGCCGCCAGAGCCTGTTCTTCTTCCGCGTCGATCAAGCCGTCCCCGTTTTTGTCGGCGCTCTTGACGCGTTCAAGGATAAAGTCGGGGATTTCTCCGGACGCTTTGGAAAGATCGATCGCGCCGTCGGCGTTCCGCAACGCGTTAAGCATATCGCGTCCGCCCCCAAAACCGCCGCGACCGCCCGGTCCCTGCGCAAGAAGGCAAGAAGCGGAGAAAACGGCAAAAGTTACGCTCAATATGGCGACTAACGAAAAACGTTTCATGGAACTCTTTCTTCTATCTAAAACGAAACTTGTTCTTTATTTCATCGCTTAAATTCACAACGCGGCGTTCGTCTCGCTCCCGGCCGCCGTCGCGCAGGCGCGCCAGACGCGTAGCTCGACCGTGTTCGAGACGTTGCGAACGCTCCCGTCCGCCAACCCGACGACGACGATTCCCGGATGGTTCGACGACGCGCCGTCAAACGTTAATTCATAGCCGCGCAGCCATATGCTCGGAACTTTCGCGTTCGGCGCGGAATACGCGGAATAGCCCGTCGCGTAATGCCGCCCCGCGAGCCACGGAGAGCCGCGATGCGTCAACAACGCGAGCGGCTTCATCGCCGCAAGGTCCGGGTCGACGTAGTCGGCGCACGTTCCCTCGCCAAGGACGCTCATGCGATCCATCGTCGCCTCGGCGTCGGAAAACGCGCTCGTTTGCATTCGCGCTTCGGAAACCACCATCGTGTTGGATGTTCCGTCGACAAGCGTCGCGTACGTCGTCTGAACAAATCGAAACGCGCCGTCGTTGTTATGGTCGTCAAGGTTGTTACGAGCGCCGACGGACGAGCCGGTGCAAAACACATAGTTGACGTTGTTCGCGTAGAGATTGTCGTTGCGAGGCTGCAACGCTTTTCTTTCCTGGTCTTCACTCGGACACCACAAGGTCGGACACGGAAAACCGCATCGGTCGCGCAACGCCTCGTTGATAGCGGTCTTATTGCCCCAGAGTCGATAATTGTCGTAATCGCCGAAATCGACGCCCCGCATAAACGCGCCCTGCTCAATGTAAGGCAGGACGCGCGCCTGAATGGAAAAACCGGTGTTAAGTCCCGACGTTCCGGCGGAGACGCTTTTACCCCGGCTGGTAAATTGAGGAAAACCGTTTAGCGCGTCGGCGTAGTTCGCAAGAGCAAGTCCCCATTGTTTGACGTTGTTGGAACATTGCATGCGCCGCGCCGCCTCTCGCGCCGCTTGAACCGCAGGCAAAAGAAGCCCTATCAATATCCCGATAATCGCGATCACGACGAGCAGTTCCACGAGAGTGAACGCGTCGCGTTGATTTTTTTTCTCCATAGTCGTTGAACAACTTTCCATACGTAGGAAGGCTAAAAGCCCATAGCGTCCCTAAAGAAACCTGTCAAACGACGGAAATCAAATCAGAAGACGAACGCTACGCAACGCCGTCAGCGAATCTTTCGACGTTTCAAAACGCCGGGCGTCTGTAAAGAGAAAACGGTTCAACGCAAGAGACTCGACCGACGTCGCGACAAGCCGCTCCCAAAAGGCGCGGAAACGTTCCGTAACGGAAAACGCGCGAACGCCGGGGGTCAGAAGAAAAACGCCGAACGTCAGGATCAAGAAGACGCGCGACGAAGCGTCGGCGGCCTTTCGCGCCGATTGCACAAGAGGCGACGCGACAAAGTCTCGCTCGGAAACGATCCCCGCCGCGTCCATCGGATCGCCTGATTCGTCCGCGAACGACCAAAGCGCGTAATCGGAGTCCGAGCCGATCGGGTCGCCGTCAAGATCGTTTAAAAACGCGAGCGCCGCGTCAAGAGCGTCGTCCGACTCAAACGCTTCGAGAGCGTCGATCGCCGCGCGCGACGCAAGATTGTCTTCTT